>JAPLUV010000018.1:685-22595 GCA_026397395.1 candidate division SR1 bacterium
AAATATAGTTGCCGATAGGAAAGCTAACAAATCGCATGAGTTTTTGACTGATGTCAAAAACAAAAAGCCGGAATCCTACTTACCGATTTGGTTACAACCAAGCAAAAAACACATACCTCAGGATGAGGCAAATGTCTTCTTAGTTGAAGTAGATGGTAAACCATGGGGAATTGAAGGATCTATCCATCTTTGGAAGGTTAAAAAATCTATGGTGATGCCTGTTGGTGCAATTATTTTGGGTTTTGTCTTTATGGCAGCAAGATTTGCTCCTATCTATATGCAACCAAAATTGTACGGTCCCCATGCAATGAAAGATATGGCTTTGATTACTGGACTTATCTTGTTCATAAATTGTGTGGTATTCGCTGTTGAATATTACAGACGTCGTTCTGGATTGATAGACGATTTACAACAACAAGTCAATGAGGTAGCGCGGAAACGTAAAACCTTATTGAAAAAAATTGGTGGTGATGAAGGTGTTCAGTCGCTCAAAGCGATAATCAAGAGTACCCTTCAAAAAGTCCAGAGTGATCTGGATTCACTCTATGAAGAATACTCCAAATCGTTCAGTGATCTTGTAGCCATTGCATTAAATTCTGATTTTGCATCTAATCTGTCTGCATATCTCAATGCTTATGAAGGGTATAAAACAGAAATAGATGCTTTTATTTTGGCTACTAGTGGTTATCCGGAAGCAACCAGCACGATTAATGAGAACATGCCAAGTCCGGAAGTAGTTAAGAATATGCAAGCACCTACTGAAGACTCTCTGAATGAATATAAACTGAGTAAGGATTTGTTCACTTTTGATGAAGCAGACTTCTTTACTGAAGAAGTTGTAGCTGAAGATACTAACACTAATGAAGAAGGAGGAACCAAATAATGAAGACTACTGGATATAAAATCAGAGTAGCGTCGTCAGGCGGTTCTAACTTTTCGTCGCTTTTTACCAGCAAGAATATTGGTGGACTTGTTATTCTTCTTCTTATTGCCGTAGTGGCAGTTGTATTTTATTACTCATCTGACTGGCTGAAAGGCAAAGAAAATAGTGGCACTAAAAGCTATGAATTTTCTTCCTCATTATTGACCGGTTCTAAAGTTCCTATTCCATCAACCTTTACAGACGATGTTTGTGATTTGTTGAAATATGGAACTGCCGTAAAGGTTGACTTCAGAGTGGAAAATGGTGATGCCCTGTATGAAAGTACATGGACAAGTCCAGATACTATTATGAAGTTTACTCAGACGAATGAACGCTTTGATTACTTCAACAATACCCTTCTCGAAGGGTTGAAGAAGCAGATCGATGCTTATAATGCTGCCTGTAAACAAACAGCACGTCGTACTATCTGTATCGCTATTGATGTAACAAATGGCTGGAAAAGTCATTTTAACTTCAATGACGTTCTGGATAAGAATGATATTGCTTGGCTACGTGATCCTAATAAAGAGGCCTCTTTGTATGTTTATGCTATTGGCTATAATCCCATTCCTGGGCATGTCGATTGGGATAAAACACAAGGAACAACTCTTGAGAGTATGGAAATCAAAATCCAAGCATTCTTATCTCAAGTAAAATCAGCTCTGCCTAACACATCGTTAATTAGCAATGTCCATTATATCATGGATAAAATAAAGGGTTCTAATCAGCCCTTGTTTGTTCTACAATCTGACCTCTTAGAAAATACGAAAGAATTGTCTGCCTATCGTCAAGATAAAGCATACAAAAATTTCGTGGATCTAAATCCAGAGTTCATTGCGTCTTATAAAACCATTTCTGCGACAGCTGCACAAGTAACTATTGATCCTTCCGCTACGGGAGAAATCAAGTTACTTTTACCAAGTGGACAGAATTCTGCCCTTGGCCGCGATGCAAAAAAACAAAAGTGGTACACCGCTTTCAAATCATACTTAGAATTAGCTTATCCTGGTTGTAAGGTGAATATGTCTTACTAATTTATCATCGGAGTTTTTTTATCTCCAGATGGGTACGTATAATATTATTTAACCTTTAATGAAAGCCCCGCTGTATGGCGGGGCTTTTGCTATATTGAAAAAAATCCTGGTCTGAATGTGACTGGGATTTTTTCGTTGTTTGGAAAACGGTATGTGATTATTTGTCAGTATATTTATTTTTCATTTCTTTGTGAAAATAAGCAAAATCTTCTAAATATTTTGCTTCAAAATCGTCATATACTTTAGCAATAAATTCTTCATATCCAGGGATTGCTTCTTCCAGGAATTTGTACATCTCTTCATATGAAGACTTCTTTTCTATAAGATCGGCAAATGTGCCCATTTGTTCATCATTGAACTTAGTAGCTAAATGAGTAACTACCCAATCATATAAGACTGGTTCGACTTCGTCGCTCATCATTTCCAAAGCAGCATCATCGATGTCTGGCATCGCCTTGAAGAGTAGTTGTTCTATAAATGCTTGATTAATTAATGTCATGGGAGTGAGGCTAGAGAATAAAGATACTATGCTGTTTTTGAATAAGCTTTGAGGATGAGGTCGTTAAAGTCAGTTCTACTTGGATTTAGAAGAAGTTTGTTGAATACTGTATTTATGTTTACTCCCAAGTTTTTTTTCAGTATAGAAATATCTTTATTTTTGATGAAATCAATGATAAAATCTACATTGGATACATTCTTTTCGTTTACATAATCAGCTAATCTCATAATGATCTGATAAAAATATGGTCTAGGAGAATTTAGTAAAGTATCTCCACCATTCATTTTTTTGACAAGTTCCCATAATGGAGTAACGCGTTCTATCTCTTTCCCAGCTTCGTGTTTTCTCAAGAGCATTCCTTTGTAGAAGTCTAGCCATTTTATATTTATATCTTGGCTATCTACTAATGCTTGTACTATCTTTTGTTCATCTTCGTATGATGTTCGCGGAGCTTGATAATTTAATAATCACTCTCCTTTGTACCATCTTTCCAAAATATCATGGGTCAGATGTTCTGTGGTTCCTTCATTTCCACCATGTCCACCATAATCCCTTTTGTTGAAATTGGCATGTACCAATCATATACGTCTTGTTCATATTTTTCCTTTTGATTCAACATAATTTATGACGCTCATTCCATGAAGTAATTCATGTATCAGTGTCCCTTTTATTTCCCGGAATATTCTAGGAAATCTAATGGTCTCTGTTTGTGTTTGGATTACTCCAATATCAGGACGTCATTCGAATTGTGCAATATAACGTTCTGAAACATAAATATCTCATTGTTCAGTTCTAAATATTCCACAAGCTCCTCTGTGTCCTGCAATACTCAAAAAATCATATTCACCCACAAAATGAATTCTCTTGGGATCTGGTAATTCACTAAGTTTCTCTTGTACATCTTTTCCCAAAATATCACCCAGAAAGTTTGGTATCTTGTCTAAACATTGACGTACAATGGTGTTGAATTGTCGTCTTTCTGCATTGTTTGTTGCTTGATTTCTTTGTTTGATAATTTGTCCTTCCAAATATCTGCAGATGGCTTCATCATTTCATCATTCAGCACGTATTGCTTGTATTGCTGCTTTATCACTTGCATTTAATCACTTGCTGTTACGTAAAATATCTCTAGCTGCATCCATTGGAGATTGTAATTCACCTTTTCCTGGATATTCTTTTTGGTAATCGAAGCTATCTGTCTTGATCTCTTGGCCTCTTGTCTGTATGTTTACTTTTTTACCTTTAAAGTCATTGCTTTCAAAATCTGGTTTAACTGTTGGTTCTCTGTTGCCAGGATTATTTGTGTCAATTGGGGTATTATCAATAATTGGTATGGTATCAATATTTATTGGTCCATTGCTAGGAGTAGTAGTTCATGTATCTACTCATACATGTCTACTCATCAATAGAGCAACTTCCATCATATTACTTTGTTCTATAGGAGTCACTGAGGCATCTTCCAAGTCCCAAGTCTTTTTTCTTAGCTCTTCGATTTCCGCTTTAGTGAGTCCATTCAAAATGTCCGCTACCTCTCTCTTTTTTTGTTCGCCAGAAAGTATGTGTGGAGCTTTTTGAATTTTGTCGCGTACTTGGTTTAACTTGTCGTTGAGGTCAGCCATGGTTATCTTTTTATATAGATAAATAATTTATGCTGTTTGATTAAATCTTGTCTCTTCAGGATTCCCTGATCTGTATCTTCTGACTCCATCATCCTGTGTTCTTTCTTCTCACTGATTATTCATCGCGAAAGTATTATCTCGTCCTATACCCATACCTCGTCCTTCACTTCCAGGAATGTAGGTGTTGTTTTGTGCTTGGATAGCGGCAGAAGCAAATCTATCAGCTGCATGGTGTGCAGTGTGAGATGCTGTTGTTCCAATTGCTTGAATATCCAATGGAATGATTCCTGTATGGAAAATTGGGTTTGTAGTTTTAGCTAAACTATCTGCAAATGCACTTGCTCCATTCATTGTTCTGAGACTAGCTAGTACTTCATTTTCATGTCCAGTAAATAATGATGGTAATGAACTTGCTTTGGCATTTACCCAACCGTTGATAGTTGTACCGTAGGCTGGAGCAAGTTGTCCACTATTAACCAATCCGTTTACATGATTGATAATCTCTGTTTTGTAACTAGTGAGTAATGCTGGATTATTGAGCACAGAATGAGCTGCTACATGAGTTGCATCTGTACTTCCTGTTAATACTACGTGTAATTTATCTTCAGCTCCCAATCCTGTTGTCTTGTTTAAGAAGCTAGTAAGATCTTTTTCCATGTTACCTGTTGTGTGTACTTTATATTTTCCAAGTTCGTATTGAGCTTGAGATGCTTGTGTTGTTGCATCATGAGCTTCTTTCGCTCATCTACCCGTAGCTAATCACAAACCATAAGAGATACCAAATGCTACAACACCGGCCTTTGTAGCTCCAAGTGCTGCTTGTTGTCGTTCTCTGGATTTAAATCTTTTTCTGGCTGTCTCATATCCTTGGTTGTTGTAGTCTTTTCCGTTTCCTCGACCATTCGTGAGTAGGTTAGTTATTGTTGTGTAGTTTGTTTCTGCTCTTAATTGAGTCGTATCCATACCCAATCTTGTTCCACAGGTCAACGCTAATTTTTGTAATTGTTGATATTCTTTTTCTATCTCTGCAGGCTTTTTGGATCATAAGAAATTTTGTCCTGTTTTTTTGTGGTAGTCCAAACGTGCAAGTGCATCGGTCGTCAATCCTACAAGGTTATCTCTCTCGTCAGTAGTCAGAGGTCAATTTTTTCTCAGTAAAATTTCCATATCTTTTGCGAGTCCATTGCTGTCATCCAATTGATCATGAGAGGTTTTGATATAATATTTTAATTGTCTTCTCATCTTCATCTTCTTGCCTCGGAAGCGACCTTCCCATCGACCCATACCAGCTACCGCGTTAGCAATAGTTTCACGTTCATTACGTGTTTTATCAAGTTCATTGCTCTGACTTTTTTGATATAAGGTATGTTCTGTATTGTAATGAGAATATTTAGCAAACAGTGTTTTGACTGCCGCCATTCATCCATAGACGGTTGAATAGGCAAGTAGAGGAGCTCAAGCTGCCATAGTAATCATACCTGGCGCAACCATTGCACCAAGCTTAGTCACTCATCGAGTGATGCCCATAAACTTTTTGAGTCCTGGATGTCTTTCCAAATATTTACCAAACTTTTTTCCTCCTAAGGTTACTTTGTTTTTTGCACTAAATGGATTATCCATCCATCTACCAAAACTTGCCAATCGATTGAGATTTTCTTTCACATCATATGCTTCTTCACCTCTATTGAGAACCTGTAATTTAAGTAACATTGTTTGATTGGAAATGTTTGTTAATGTAGCATTATTTGCAGAATAATTGATCAAATCTTTCATGACATTAGGATCATCAAGATTTAGTTTAAGCGTTTTGAGGAAACTTGGCATGATTTTGTAATTGTGAATATAGTCAGTAATTAATGGTCTTACTTTTGTATCTACTGCTGAGCTTAGTGCGTCCATTTGTAATTGATCAGTCGCAAAATTAGGATATTGTCTTGCGTTGGTATTAATCTCTTTGTATACATCAAATATCAATTTCTTTTCTCCCTTGAACGCAGTGATCTTATCCAAAAGATTTGTACTAATCTGATACATGTCATTACTAGACAATAATTTGAAGAGTGGTTTCCATCCTCATTTAACTCACTTGCCATCTACTGGCATAGTTGCGGTTGCTGGTCTTGCTGGATCCAATGCACTAGATCTCTGAAGAATCTTTTCAAATCCTGTCTGGAATCCTGTAGTATCAATAGTTCCTGTCCACCTATCTTCTGGACTACCAGTAAATTTCTTTACGAGATTTTGAATCTCTTTGAATGTCTTTGGATAATTTTCTTCAAATCATTCCAATGAGCCCATAATATTTTCTATTTTTTCATTAAACTTTTCTTGTTCTTCTATCTGATGTCTGTCGGCTGCTGATGTAGCATCTGTCGCTCGATCTAATTTACCTGTTTTATCAAAATCTGTGAATTTCATCTCTTTGTTTGTAATATCTTCCTTAATAAATTTTCTTCTCAATAAAAGATTAAGCTTTTGTGGAGCATTCCATCGACTAGTTTTTCCCCGTTTTTCTCTTACTTCTTCACCAGCTTTACGTTCCGCAGCAGCATGTCTGACTTCATAGGTGTTGGATAAGGTTGCAATAACTTCCTGTGGTCCAAATTCAGGTTGCGTGTTGTTGTCTATTGTTGGCGTAGGAGTTGGTGTTGGTGTTGGCGTAGGAGTTGGCGTAGGAGTTGGTTTTACTTCTCGTAGTCCAAGAAATCTGTAAAGATTTTCATTACTTACTCGGCTATTTTTGTACGCTCCGTTGCTTTCTATATATGGTTTGAATTGGTCTACTTCATTGGTTCTACATTTAAATCCATATTTATTTTCTTTCATTAATGTGATAAGTCATTGATTGGTTGCTAAGGTAATTTCTTCTCCTGGTTTCATAGCTTCTATCTTGTTTTTTAATGCTAACATATAATGAGGATCTACACTATTGTTGAGATCTCGAATGATTATACGCTCTTTGTCTATGTTTTCATCTACCTTGTCTTTTTGTTTTGTCTTATCGTCATCTGGATTGAAGACAGTAATGTTGTCTGCTCATTCATTTTCCATGAGTCGTTTTTGTATTTCTTCTTCTTTCATTTCATGCCATTTATTTTTTTCCTTGAGTTGATTTATTTCATCTTCGGTTAATCACTTAGGATAGTTGCCAGAATAGTTGATACAATCATATACTTTGGTTGCTTCATTGTATCTAAATAGAAGACTCTCTCATTTGATACCTTCTTGAGCTATAAGTATGTCGCCTGGTTTTGCTTTGACAAATATTTCTACTGTGTTAAATCCATTAACACCACTGATGTCATTGGTTTCGTTTTTGCGAATTGCTTCATTGGATTTATTTTTTTCTTCCTCTTCTTCTTGTTCTTTCGTTTTTTTGACTACTGCATATTTTGTACTTAATTCTTCTAAGATTTTTGCTAATTCTTTTTTCTTTGTCTCTTTGCTTTTTTTGTTGGTATCTATGCATTTCTGGATAGCGTCTACAAAAACTTTCTCTTGGAAGAGATCTTTCATGATAGCATCAATGGCTTGATTTATTCATTCTTTACTGCTTTCATCTGTCGCATCGTCCAAAAATTCTTCGTTCATTTTGCTAAATACATTATCGCGAATATGGTCTTGTGTCTTTTTTCCTTTGTCGTCTCCTAGAGATTCAAATAAAAATTTTCCTAATGCTGCCGATGTCTTAGCTTCACTTGTGTCCAATAAGCTACCTGTTGATGTGTTATATCTTGCTGTACTGAATCATAACATACATAATAAACTTACTTTTTCTTCTCGTGACATATCTTTTGTTTTTTCCAAAATTCATTCTTTTACATCATTTGCATCCATATCTTCTGGTGCTTTGTTTGGTTTGGCTGTTGGCGTTGTTGGTGCTACTGCTGGCGCAGTTGCTATGATATTTTCTCCCAAAAACATTTTGAGATCTTCATTACCTACTCGGCTATCTTTGCCTCCTGTATGTGGATTAAATTCTGGATCCCTGTTGTCGATACATTTGAATCCAAAATCGTTTTCTTTTTGTAAAGTTATATCTTTGCCATTTGGAGAAATAGTGATTTTGTCTCCTATAGACAATGCAGCAAGCTTCTCTCCTCGTAGATTTGTAGTTGCTGTGTTGATTGTTGTGGCTGGCTTTGTTGTTGGTGCTGTTGTTGGTTTAGTTGCTGGCTTTGTTGTTGGTGCTGTTGTTGGTGTAGTTAGTTTATTTCATTTTTTAGAAAATGTATTGATGATGGATTCAATATTCGCAATTTGTGTTGCATCAGTTAATGATCATTTTTTCTCTTCTAATTTTGCGAGAATTTCTGTAATGTATTTTGGATTGCTTGTGAGCTTCTGATATATTTGTGTTCTCCATATATCGTTTCTACTCATTGCTTCTTTGAGAATTTCATCTACAAATTTTTCCAAAATTCTTGTGTCAAAGGTATCTGATGTATCTAAATGCAATAGATCTTTTCTATTGTCGTCTGTCTTTTCTCATTTCATTCTTTTGTCTAGATCTGCAATGACTCTTGTCATGTTTTCGATATATTTTTCTCTTGGTGGAATATGCTTCTGTGCTATTTGTATTTTCTTCTCCAATTCAGCTTTGATTGGTTTAGCAAAATTTTCACGGGTTATCGCATTGTCCCCTAATATCAAAGCGTCCAAAAGATTAGACTTTACGCCATCTATCGTTGCATGAAGATTGGATCTCAGAGAGACTCTTTTCTCGAGCTCTTTCCCAGCTGACTCCAAAATAGTTTTGTTTTCCATGATATATACAAAGAAAGTAAATTTCTACTTACTTAATTATACTCTGAACTTGACTTTTTGTCAAATATTTGCACCCTTTTTATGGTGAATATAGTTTGCCAAATATTTCATCCATCCTTCAATCAAAACTACTGAAACGTATTTTTGAAGGAGGATGTATCAAATTTTGTATGACTTTTTATGGTGAATATAGTTTGCCAAATATTTCATTCATCTTTCCCATTTGCACCTGTCTGCCGACAGGCAGGCCCGGGTGGCATAATGTATTTATTGGCTTATAAACTGTTTTTTTTGTAATTTGCACCCGGGTCGATCAAATTGCTTGATTTTTCATCAAACATGAAAAAAAGCCAACCCGTACATGGTGGTCAGCTTTTTTATTTGGTGTTATTCGAATTATTTAGTCCTATTAAGATTCCGGCCGCAGACTTCGTCCTTAACGTCGGAATGACTATGTGGTTGAGGTTACAATCTACCTAATCTTTCACTCATTGCTCTAATCATGCCAGACATCAAGAATGGATTTTTGAGGAGTTCTCTTTTTTCTGATTCGTTACACATGGTTCTACCTTGTGGAGGAGTCTCTACGACTCATCGTTTTCTATTCGCATTTCTCCATAAATAGATGCCAAGACCAGATCAACTAACAGCTCCTGCTCATCGTAATCCTGCTGTGGCAGCAGCTTTGGCTCCCGTTCATCGTCCTAATCAAGCGGTAAATGGTGCTGCTAAAGCCGTTGTTCCACCTGTCAATGCTCATCCAGCTAGCAAAGCGCCAGTAAGTGCTGCTTTACCTGCTATTTTAGCTTCATTTCTTCTTCTGATAGGATTTTTTTGTTTGATGGTTTCTGCTTGTATATACCCAAATTCACCATCTTCATCCATAATATATGCTCTACCGGTCATAGGATCTAAGACACCAAAGTTACTTCTGGCAATCTTGGTATTTTTTCTCATTTTACTGATTAACTCTGCATATACTTTACCACAAATATCTCTTTCTATACCGTCAAATACGCGAACTTTTCCAACTCTTTTGTCCAAAAGTTTTCCTAATGATCTTCACTTAATCGGCTTCTTGAGACTATCAGAAGTGATCGTAAAAACATTCTTTTTGAGGCTTATAGTAGCTTTTTTCCCGTTGCTACTTGTGACATTGGTTTCAAAATCGAAATTGGTTGTCGTCTTTGCATTGAGAAGTTTCTTGATAGGACTTGTCAAAACTGATGTTGGTAAATTTGTTTTGGTCATTCGTCCTTTCTCTGTAGATTGTCTATATTGGTCGTGCACTTGGTTCATTGCACTGTTGAAATGCAGCATAAGTGCATCAATTCATCTTCTTAAACTTCTATTGGTATTACCCTCAAAGGTATTGGTATTTTCAAATAATTTGTAATCAAATAATACTTGGGTGATTCTTCTATTGTTTCCACCATAATTTGTTTGTGAGTCTTGATCTTCTACGATAATGTTTTTATCAGAAGCTTTAATCACCATGTTATGATTCGTCACTGGATCACGATAGAGGAGACTAATATCTTTTTCCTTAGCCATATCGATGATTCCCTTGATGATATTGTAAGCAATATGGGCTCTTGTCTTGCCATTGACTATTCTATCGTTTCTCAATACCGTTCTAATTAGTGATGCAGGATCTCAGCTCTTGAGCGCAAATTCTTCTTGGCCGACAATTTTTATATCGACGCGGAATTGATTTTTTCCAGAAACTTCTAGATTTAAACTATATTTTTCTGGTTCTGGATTGTTGAAATCTTCTGGATGGGTGTTGGTACTGATATTCACGGTTTGTTCTGCTACATTTTTTTTACTACCAGAAAAGAATCTCATATAATTCACGTCTCTACGACCTATTCTCATTCCCAAAATTTTTCTTCTTTTGTTGTACATTCTATCATTGCCGTGCTTTCCTATATGAATATCTGCGTCTACATCTCTATGCATGTCGTTGTCTGTCTTATTCATATCGATCTCTTGCATATAATTGGTTACTTGTGCCTTGAGGAAAGTATTGGTATCTTGATTATCAGTAAAGACACGATCAAATCTTCGATTATAATATTTCGTAATTTGCTCATCTAGATTATTGTTTACATAATCTGTATACGCTCTTATGCTAGCAATGTTTTTGGGGTCTTTGGTACTTTCGTGATCATTCGAGGTAAACCATTCACCAAAACTCAGAGGAAGGTTTCTGGGATATGAGTTGATGTCTGTCAGTCCTGTAACTGCTACTGGCGTAAGAATAGTGGCATTAGGTGTCTGGTCTGGATTTCTATAGATATTTCTGACTCTCTGAAAGAGATCTTCTTTTTGATCGTCGTTGAGTTTGTCCAACTTTGGTCCATCTCCGTTTCTGAGTGCTCTAAAAAACGCATCTCTTTCCAGTCTTGCTCGTCTGTGTGTATAGAGAGAGGTCATTCTTCCCTCTATGACGTGTCATCCACCAAGTGGAGTAACATTGTATGCATTGAGTTGTGTTCGGCGACTAAGCGGCGTATTTAAAGCAGTAGGGTTTGGACGAATGATGTTTACTGGCTTGCTATGGATTACATTGATATTTGGAGTTGGTGGAACTCATGGAATGGTGATATATGCTCATACATGTAGATTAAATTCATATCCCTGTGTAGGTAATGGTATTACAGCACCAGCTCTGTTAAGAAGAGTGATTGCTGAAAGATCTAGATTTCATGATCCTGGAGGTGTGAAATTAATATTATTAATCTGTACCTCTTGTGTAGTTCCATCTTGTAACTTAATGGTAGTGAGAAATGGTTGTGTTAATGGCATACCTTGTTCATTGTATATATTATATCCTGTAGGTGCAGTTGCTCATGGAATCATAATATCTGAGCCAACATTATAGGTATTTTGTTTGATATCTGCGATTGGTCTGGCAAAATCAAATCTGTTTGTTAGATTGGATAGCTCTTGATATTCTGCTTTTCTATCTGGATTTATTTGTCCAATTAGATTATTTACACTATCTCTTTCTGCTCTTATCGCGACTAATTCTGTGCTGATTGCTGTTCTTCTCTCCGTCATTGATTTTAATGCTGCTTCTTCTGCTGCATTTGTAGGTGGTGATGGTAACTTATTGATATTACTCTCCTGTACTATATCTTCTGTTTCAAGAACGACTTCTTTTTTGGTTAGATCATCTCTTCTTTTGATTAATTCCTTTTCTTTATTGTTCATATTTTGTGCTATATTATCTATTCTACTTTTATTTCATTGATCAACAAAAAAGTTATTCGTCATATTCAGCGATGATAAGAGATCATTTCTTGATTGATTGATAATCCCTTCCATAGTTGCAATATCTACGGATGGCAAATCTCTTTCTATAGTATCCAGAGATGATTTGGTAAGTGCTTTAGTCATGCTGACTTGTAAATAATTAAAGTAGTTTTCTTATTCTTCATTCGTTTCCTCTACCATATCGGTTACAATTTCCGATAAGAGTTCCTCATAGTCATCAAGTTTGTTTTGCAGATATGTGTCGATAACTTGAGCGTCTTCTTGATTTTCTTCCAAAAATCTCGTATCTTCTTCTGTCAGTTCATATTCTACTGACTCCATCACTTCTTCCATGATGGTATCGTAGACATCTTCTTTTTCTACGGTTGGATTGATTTCTTTGAGTTTAGCATAGACATAATTGGTTGCTGATTGCATGTTGGTAAATTTCATACTAAGGTGAATAAGAGATTAAAAGTTATTTAGTTTTTTTGGTTCGAGCTCGATGTTTTTTGTAGCCTGCTCGTCGATCTTTTCGTCCTGTTCTTTTGTCCTTTTCTTTTGTTCACATGTCGGCTAACAAATATGAAGTTAAGCCAACTGGCGTTCGAACTGTTTTTGCTACAGATTTTATTAATGAGGGAACTGCTTTAGCTGTCCACTTAGTCGCTTTTCGTGCGGTCTTAAATGGTCGAGCAATGGCTCTTCCTGTCTTATTTCGGAATCCTCATTTCTTTTCTTTTTTCTCCTTTTTTTCTTCTGGTTTCTTTTCGTCTTCTTTTGCTTTTGGGTCTTTTTCTTCTGGTTTTTTCTCTTCTGGTTCTCCATCTTCTGTCTTATCGTCTTCTGTTTTTTCTTTTGGCTTTTCTGGTTCTGTTGATTTGTCTTCATCGAGTTTTTTCTTTTTTTCTTTTATTTCAGTTTCTTTATCTTTTTCTTTTTTGGGAGATACTTTGCCTATATTATCTTGTAATCGAGTATGGATATCACGACTTCTTAGTGATGTATCGTATGTTCCGTCTTCTTTCTTGACGCCATTTTTGAGCATATCGAGAATATCTTCATACGATTTATCTTTGTATACGCTTGGATTTAATTTATGAAATTTAGCAACTACTCCATCTTTTGTTGTTATTCATTTAAACTCTTCAGCAATTTCTTTTTCTCTTATTTTTGCTTTGATCAAAAGAGTGTCAGATATATCTGATTTCGTTTTGTCGGTTTCTTCGGGAATTTTGGACTCGGGAGTTTCTCCTGTTCCCGTCTTGTCGCCTAGCTTTTTTTCTTCCTCGCCTGTTGTCATAGTGGCAGAGATTACTCTGGTAAAAAAGTTTATACACTTAATTGTACATAGAATTCTTTATTTGTCAAAATTTGAAGGACTTTTTTTATATTAAAAAAAGGGCTTATTTTGCCCATTTTGCACCTGCCTACCGCAGGCAGGCCCGGGTGGAATTGGATAATTATTGGCTTCTGAAGCTTATTTATGAAAATTACCACCCGGGTGGCTTACTTAAATTCCTTACTCATTTGCTTCTTTCTATAGGAATTAGCGAATCTATGTGCTTCATCTCTGGCAGAAGTCAGTATCTTGTCGACTTCGTCATAGACCAAATCCTGGACCTGCATGTGGAGTCCTTCGTCAAAACGGTAGATCTTTTCTCCTACCAAACCTTTCGTGGATGTTGTTCAGATGTTTGTTTTGTTTCTCGCTTCACCTTTTCCTAGTGAAATAATATCCATGTGAGATAACGTTTCTTCTCGATTAGGACTTTCTTTTATCATTTTTTTTATGATATTGAGCTGTCCTTTTCCTCAGTCAATAACTAGTAGATTTGGTAGACTCTCATTTTTTATTCTACGAGAAATAAGTTCTTTCAATGCTTCATAATCGTCTCATTGCTCTGTCTTGATTTTGTATTTACGATATCCGTGTGGATATTTGATGCCGCCAAGAAGACAGGATAGACCTCCACTTACTCGTCAGCCAGAAAGGTGAGAAATGTCGATGCATTCTATCCTATACGGAAATTGTTTGAGCTGATATCTGGTTTGTAAACTGAGCAATAAATCATTTACTAGATTGCTTTCATCGAAAGAACTGTTGATAATATAGGATTGAAATAAATTTTCAGATAGCTCGATTAGCTGTTTAGCAAATCCCTCTGCCTTCGGCTTTCCCCCTTTATCAAGGGGGATTTTCTTGATGGTAGAAAAGAGGAGCCCATGGGCTATTTTTTGTTCATAGAGTGTTCCAAATTCTCTTTGTAAGTCAAAAATAATTTCATCGGATTCTTTCTCTGATTGATGCTCTTTGTGACGAATGATATCGATCAATTTACCTTGATAGAAGTAGAGGATGACGTAAATTCGCCGCTTACCAACTGGCTTTACTTGGATGACGTAGCCCGTCTCTGTCTCTGGGAGCACGACGGTTTGCTGTTGAGTCAGTCCATCTATTTCAGCGAGAATATCTCTCAATATCGCAGCTCGTTCGAAATGACTTTTTATAATAGCATCTTGCATTTGGCTTTTTATCTCATCTTTGATGGGCTTTGTATTGCCTTTAAAAAATGATTCTAATGTTCTGATTACCTTATTGTATTCTTGTTTAGCTTCGTTTTTAAATCCTCCACCACTATCGTGGTCCCCCTCCTTTTGTAAAGGAGGTACATCTTTTGCTAATGCACATCGGCCTTTGCATATTCCGAAATAATAATCTGAGCAAATTTTCCCTTGTTTGAATTGGGTATTTTTACATCCTCTAAACTTCAGTACTTGCCTGAGGTATTGCAGAAATTTTTTGAGATTTTGGGTATTGTGCTTGGGTCAAATATATGTTGCTCCGTCTTGTATTTTCTTTCTTGTGGTAATGATTTGAGGAAACTTTTCGTTGGTAATCTTGATGTAAATGTAGCTATTGTCTGCTTTCAAGAGATTATTGAAATAGGGCTGATATTTTTTGATCATATTGTCTTCTAAATAGAGAGCTTCGCTTTCATTTTGAACGACGTGAAAATCAAGTCCTGCCGCCTGGGCAAGCATTTCCTGTTTTCGTAGGGAACCTGGAGCAAAGTACTGCTGTAGTCTTTTTTGAAGGTTCTTAGCCTTTCCGATATACAAGACACGTTTGTTTGCGTCTTTGAAGACATAAACTCCTGGTTGAATGGGAATATTCTTGGTGATGGATGCTGATAGCATATAGGTTGAGAATTAAGAATTAAGCCTGCCTGCCGGTAGGCAGGAATTATGAAATTTCGCTATACTTTGTATTTTTACTGTTTTGGAAAGAAAAAGAAAGGAGATTGAAAAAAAGGGGGAAATCAGTAGTATTAAAGTCTAAAACGATAATAAAAATGAAAATAAAAATGAAAATCCCTGTGATTAGGGTGAGCCTTTTATGGGTTCTGATCTGCGTGTCTTTAGTCCAAACTTTTGGTCGATGGCTTTCAGATATGTGGCTTAAATTCTGGTTTAGGCTAGCTGTATCGACATTTATTGTCGTTGCTGCAGCATTGTTTATGTTATTCTTAATAAGTGCTTTTGTGCGTGCTTATGTAATGAACGGTCCTTAGGGACCTTTTTTTTATTAAATAATAATTTTTATTAAACAAAAAACCCGGTCGAAACCAGATCTTTTGTTTATTCATATATGAAATATATAGATACTATTTCTTCTTTGGTTGTTTTACCAATTCGTATACTCCTTTCTCGACTCTCTTGAAGAGATCTTTGTATTTCTGAAGATTGAGCATAACGGTATTTGGTGAAACCATTTTTTCCTTTAACATTTCTCTGCAAAGCTCTTTGACGTTCATTGGTCTGTCGTTTTTGTCGAAGATTCTTACAAGAATTTCTTTGACCATACCACCTTCATATCATCGTTCTTTCAAACCATAGATACCAAGTCCAAGATTAACAAATATGTCATTGTTCTTTACTAACTCATTGTGAACCGTGTTGATCTTTACGTTTTTAGCAGGGAATCGTTCCATGATCTTGGATGGTAATTCCTGGTAATGGATAGGTTTATTGATTCTTCTCATCGTGTACAATACTTTGAGCTTGATAGTCTTTGGATTGACGTCTGCAAATGTTGGCATACCAATCTTTCCATCAAATACGCTTATTTCTCTGATAGATTCGAAGAAATTAACGTAGAAGAGATCGTTCTTGAGGTAAGTAACTTCTTTATAATCTTTGGCAAAATTTTCTTTGAGGTGACCAATGAATTCGTATAAGTCTTGGCTCTTTGCTCTTTTTTCGAAGTAAGCAGAGATTGTCAAAACCATCTTAGTCAACAAATCTTCGTACAATGGTTCCAAGTAGAATGCTTTGTTCAAATATTTATTTCTCTTGAGATACGTAACATCAAAATCTGAAACCAAAATAAGTTTGATTTCTTGCTTGCTGAATTTGAAAATGTTTTTGTTGAACAACTTGGAAATCAAAACATCTTCGCAAAGGATACCACCATGAGCGTCCAATACTTTCTTTGCTTCTTGCAATACTTCCATGTAGGTTTCGTTGCCTACGATAAGTCTTCTAAATCTCATCAAGGCTTGTGTTTCAATTTGTCTGATCCTTTCTCTGGTTAAAGAGTACTCGTTTCCGATTCTCTGGAGAGGAGTTTCTTTATTTCCATCAAGGCCAAATTTTCTCATCAAAACGAGTCTTTCTTTAGGCTTGCAGTATATCAAAATGTCTTTGAGGTTAGTCTTCTCAATATCAACTTTTAGTTTCTTATCGTCCATTTTTACGTTAAAGTTCATTCTAACTTTTATAGTAAATAAAAGTAAAATTTGTACGTAACAGTAATAAGAATTTGACTTTCAATGTCAAGAGATTGTTCTGAGATTTTCTTCTAGTTTGTTTGTTAGAGAATCTGCTTGATACCTATATTATACGTTAAATTTGAAGATAATGACATCTCCATCTTTTACTATGTATTCCTTGCCCTCCAATCTCACTAATCACTTCTCTTTTGCTTTGCTTCGTGAGCCTGTAGAAATGATATCATTGTATGATACAATCTCTGCTTTGATAAATCATTTCTCGAAATCTGTATGGATGGCTCCTGCAGCTTGTGGAGCGGTAGATCCAATAGGTATCGTCCATGATCTGGTCTCATCTTCTCCCGTAGTAAAATAATACATCAGTCCTACTTTCTCAAATCATAATTTAATAAGATCGTTTAATGTCGGTATGTGAGTGACTTTATCGATGCTCAGTAATTCTCTAATAAATTCATCTTTTTCTTCATCACTCATCTCCATCATTTCTGATTCGAGCTTTGCACAGACAATAGCGACCGGACTTTGTAATTTTGTCATAAAATCATTGGCGATTTCATGGGCAAACGGAATATCTTCTTGGCCGATATTAATCGCGTAGACGATAGGTTTCGTGGTAAGAAAATTATATGATTTGATTAACTTAAGATCATCTTTACTCAGTTTGTCTTTTATGTTGTGTGCGATTTTTCCCTGGATTAATGCTTCTTGGATTTCCATCAAAATCTCTACTAATCTGATTTCATCTTTGTTTCCCTTGCCGACTTTGGTTTTTTTTGCGAGGTTGGGGAGATTTCTTTCTATGATTTCTAGATCAGAAAAAATTAATTCCGTGTTTATAATTTCCACATCTCTCATGGGATCGACGGCGCCTTCTACATGTACGACTTCACTGTCCTTGAAATATCTCAATACTTGCACGATGGCATCAACTTCTCTAATATGTGAAAGAAATTTATTTCCCAATCATTCTCCTTTGCTTGCTCATTTCACGAGTCCAGCAATATCTACAAATTCTATACTAGAATAAATTTTCTTCTTGGAACTCGACATCTCAGCGAGCTTATCAACTCTTGGATCTTTAACATCTACAATTCCTATATTTGGATTGATGGTACAAAAAGGAAAATTCTCCGCAGGTGCGGCGTAGGATTTAGTCAATGCGTTGAAGAGGGTAGACTTGCCGATGTTTGGCATTCAGACGATTCAGATTTTCATATTTCACTAGAGTTACATGTTAAATGTTGTACGTTGAATGTTAGTAGTTAATTGATGTTGAATTACAAATATTTATCTTCAAGAAGGCATTTTACTTTTCAGCGAACAAATGTTTCTGGTGTTCATTTTAATCTTGCTGTAGCAACGGTAAACGGTCACGTTTTTTCTATTTTTACATCGTCTCGTATCATATATGCGTCTTCTCCCGCTCTTATCTTTTTGATAAAATCTCTTTCGTCTCATTTATATACAACATTCATTCTATTTTCCAAAAAATTTTCAAATGTGAAAGGGATTTTGTCTGGATTATTTTTGATATATAATCAGAATACCACATATGCTGCGTGCTTTATTGCATCACCAAATTGAGAAACTGAGATATGGTCTGAAACTTTTATAGCTCCTTTGTATTCGGGAAATCTACATTTTACTTTGTACGATTCGTTTGAAAGTACTTCAATATCTTTTACGAAAACTTCTTCTTCGTATAATGTTCCCAAAATTTCTCGAATTTCTGGAGTCATCTCTATCGTTGATCAGATTTTGGAATTCACTTGTTCAAATCGTTCTTTGAATTTATCAGACTTTTCCATGATGAGTGATTAAAAGATAAATTATTTTTCCAACACCAATCCAAACTCTTCTTCAAATTTTTTCACGGCATCTTGATATCATTGTTGGCTTTCATTATTCATATCGGTATCGGTCCATCATCGGCAGAGTTGCTTGGGAACTATAAATCCAAAGTCCTTCAAAACTTCTTTTTGCGTCTGGACAACTTGTTCGTTATTCCAATTGTGTCCGATAGCAATAATGCCTGCTTCGATATTTTTTACAATATTTTCTTCTCCCAATGTGCTGTGACGATTTTCTATTCGTGTGAGTCTTTCAATGAGTTTCTGGTAGATTGAATTCGTTTGGCCTCGTCTGACTGAAGTAAAAAAAACTACAACTTCTGACTCCAACAAGGCTTTGGATATCTTTCGGAGCTCGTCATCTGGATGGTTGATACTGGCTCGGCATCTGTGGCATCCCGAAGGATTCTTTTCTTTGTCTGGTAATACTGATTCTTTGAGTCCACAAGAATTTCAGGCCAGTCATGAAACGTTGCCTTCACAAGGATAGAGAGTCAATGTGCTAATATCAATCTGTGTTATTTTTTCTGTTCAAATCTGATTTGCTATGTAGTTTGCCAATTGCGTAGATTTAGGTGTTTCTTTGGCTCCTGCTCGTCTGTTTGAGGTTGTGAGAAAAAGTATCTTATTTTTAGTCTTGAGATGAGCGATTGTTTCGGTTAATTTTTTATTCATTCTCTATTTATGAAAGATATAAATTTTTTAAATCCCCCATCCGCCTAGGCGGATACCTCCCCCTTTAAAGAAAAGGGGGTACCCGATTGAAAAACTAAATTTTTATCACATAAATTTCTTTGCTTTCTTTTCTGCATGATTTGGGTTTGAATGTTTTGATATTTTTTCATCAGAAAACTTTTTTTAAGTGCATGAGATATTCATCGAATCCTGGACCCATAAAAAGTTTTGTTACAAACTTTCCATTTGGCTTCAAAAGGGTTTCATAGATTCGAAGCGTTTGTTCGAGTAATGCAAAAGATCTCATCGCGTCGACATCTTTGGTTCCAATAGTATTTGGAGCCATATCTGACTGAATAAAATCAACCTGCTGAATATTATTCGCATCGAGAATTGCTTTCACGGCATCGTGGTCTGTCGCGTCTTGCTTGTAACTAAAAACGTTAGGAATATTTATCTCTAACTGTTGGATATCCAATCCAATAATTTTGAAATTTTTCTTTCCAAGTTTAGTCAGGAGGTTCGCGGTGTACTGCATTCGTGATCATGGAAAGCATCCGATGTCGATGATAGTCTGTGTGTTTTTGTCTATTAGATGAAATTTATCTTGAATCTCTTCAAGCTTAAATGCACTTCTTGCTTTGTATCCTTGTTCCTTGGCTTTTTGGAAATAATGATCGTAGGGATTGTACATGATAAAATTAAGAGTTAAGAATTAAGAGGTAAGAATTTGTATTTTTACAATAAAGAAAAGGACGAGAAAATCAATTGAAGTATAGAAAAACGAGCCCTAAATGCTCGTTTCATGTATTGAGAAAGCTTTGTTATGATGACGTTAATGTAAAGGTAAGTGTCGCTTGATATGATGTGGCTGGTTGATAAGGAGGAATCTCAATTTTGATTCGTGGTTTGTCTCCATAGGTAGAAAGAATGCCTCACATTGTGCCAAGATTGTTTTTGGATATATATGCTACAGGACTAGCTAATGATGTATATGTTCATGAGTTTATAACTCCTCAAAATGTTATATTTGCATTTGTTTGTCCTGCCATAAGGATGGGATTTCCTCCTGCCTTTATATAAATATTTCCTGCATCTATATTCTGGACTATTCATCCTATATCTCATGTAAGATTTGTACTTTGAATAGTAGTAGTATAGCCACCGGTTGATCCCTTAAAATCTGTTACCCAAAAAGCAATGCTTTCATATTGTCCTGATAGTGTTCCCGTTGTAGTCGCAGCCAAGATGCTTCAAAGATTTAGCACTCATCCTGCATCGATACTTACGGTTCCAGAATTTACTGTTACTTGTACTAGAGCAGTGGAGGCTCGTGATTTACTTGTTCGTAAAATAGACACTATGGCACTTATTATAATACTTATCACGATGTATACATACTTCTTTGGATATACCATTTTTTTAAGATGCAGTTAAAGTAAAGGTAAGTGTCGCCTGATATGCAGTAGCTGGTTGAAAAGGAGGAATATCTACTTTGATCCATGGAGCATCTCCATAGGTAGAATATACTCATCCTGTTAGTCCTGTTGTGTTTTTGTAAAAATATGTTTTTGGACCACCTATTCCTGTATATGTTGCTTCTGTAATTCATTGAGTAAATACTATAGCTGCATTAGCATATCCTGACATTAATGTGGCAGCTCATCCAGCTTTCATGTATATGTTTCCACTTCCAATTGTTTGTACTACTCATTGAATGACTCCTGTAAGAGGAGTACTTTGTATTTGTGTAGTATATCCACCAGTCCATCATTTCAAATCTTGTACCCAAAAAGAATTTGCAGGATATTGTCCAGAAATAGATCCTGTTGTCATATCTGTAGTAATCGCACCAAGACTTAATGTTCCCGTAGATCCGAATGTTACTGTTCCAGAGTTTACAGTTACTTGTACGATAGCACTAGATGCCCAAATTTCACTTATTCACAAAATAGATATTATAGCGCTTACTATAATAACTGATAGAATATATATATGCTTTTTGGAATGGAGCATTGTTTGCATAATTGTTTGCATAATTATTAAATCAAACTATTAATAGTATAGTCATATTCATTTTCTTGTCAAATTCTATTTCTTATTATTTTAAGATTATCTTGAAATATTCTTCATATATGTTTCTATGTGGATAATCTATTAAAATTAAGAAATGAGCCGTTAGGGCTCACTTCCAAAGAAAATTTATGTTTTAAGATGCAGTTAAAGTAAAGGTAAGTGTCGCTTGATATGCAGTAGCTGGTTGAAAAGGAGGAATATCTACTTTGATCCATGGAGCATCTCCATAGGTAGAATATACTCATCCTGTTAGTCCTGTAGTGTTTTTGTAAAAATATGTTTTTGGACCACCTATTCCTGTATATGTTGCTGCTGTAATTCATTGAGTAAATACTATAGCTGCATTAGCATATCCTGACATTAATGTGGCAGCTCATCCAGCTTTCATGTATATGTTTCCACTTCCAATTG
>JAPLUV010000013.1 GCA_026397395.1 candidate division SR1 bacterium
CCCACCATTCTCTTACACGCTTGCTTAACTACGGCAAAAGCTTCTGGCAGAATATCGTCGAGGGTCTCCCCCTTAATAAGTCTGTCTTTGAATTCTGGTGTCTTTGCCTTAATCTCGTCATCAGACAAAGATTCATACGAATCGTATCGTTCATTAATCTTCGTAACTATAGGCATCAGCTTAGTTATTTGCTTTTTATTATAATCTCAAGTAATAAGCTTCATGATTCCTTCAAACATTTTTTTCAAATCGTAATCGTATAAAAATTACCGCAAAAACGGGTAAAATATAGTATAGGAAAATAGAGACAAAAAACAATGAAAAAAACATGTAAAAAAAACTTCCCATGCGGTTAAGCACAGGAAGTTTCTAGCTCAGTAAAAAAAGAGCTACAATTTAATAGTTTGTGTCCTGTCAGGTCCTGTAGAAACCAGGAACATCGGGATACCTAAAGTATATTCGATGAAATCACTATATGATTTGAGTTCATCAGGTAGTGTAGTTGCACCAAGTTCCACATTCCAACCAGGAAATGTTTGGTAAATGGGTTCAATTTGAACATCATTTCCAAAGGGAATCTGTTTTGTTACCATTCCGTCATACCTGTAGTCAGTACAAATATCGACAGTATCAAATATGCTTAATACATCTGCTTTGGTCATGACAAGTTTTGTCACGCCATTAATCATACAGGCGAACTTAAGTTGTGGCAGATCTAAACGACCACAACGACGAAGACGACCAGTGGTAGCGCCAAATTCAAATCCAGCAGTACGCAGAGCAATTCCCTTAATAAAATCATTAGCATCATTGGGGCTAGCATTTGGATATTCAGACAATTCTATTTCTCTACTTTGGGTAGCACACCAAATATCAGATTCTTTTCCTCCAAATTCCGTAGGAAAAGGTCCCATACCAACTCTTGTGCCATATGCTTTAAATACACCAATGACTTCACCGATAGCTGATGCAGGTATAGCTAAACCAGACAATACACCACTAATCGTGGTATGAGAAGAAGTAACAAATGGATAGTCGCCAAATTCGATGTCAAGCTTTGTACCCTGAGCACCTTCAGCAAGTACTTTTTTGCTTGCATATAATAATTGTTCATTAAGCCAATACTCATCAACAAAGGTAAATTGTTTAACGAAATCTATGGCAGCAAATAACTCAAGCATTTCAGTTTTTCTATCAGAATGTTGAATATATTCATCAAATTCTTCCTCTGTCCAATAGCTTCTGAAGATACGAATATGCTCCTGAGTCAGAGCATCAAATTTTTGCATAAACTGAGGTGAATGTAACTCTGCGATACGGATTCCTCTACGAGCAATTTTATCCGTATAGGTTGGAGTTATTCCCTTTTTTGTTGAACCAATTTTCTTAGCTCCCAAAAACTTTTCAGAAACTGCATCAAGATGCAGATGAGTTGGAAAAGTAATATGAGCCTTCCCTGATATAACAATTCTCCTCAAAATATCATTAAGGGAGAAGCCATGAGTCATAAGATCTTTACACTCTTTGTGAAAAGCAATAAGATCAAATACCACTCCATTACCAATAAAATTAGTAACATGTGGATAGAATATCCCCGAAGGGATTAGGTGTAATACAAATTTTTTACCATCAAATTCAATGGTATGTCCGGCATTCCCCCCGCCTTGAAATCGAGCAACGATATCATAGTTAGGAGCAAGCTCATCAACGATTTTTCCTTTTCCCTCATCGCCCCATTGGAGCCCGAGAAGGACGTCTACTCTTGTCATAAAGTTATAAAATTAGTAATTTATTATTTTTTTCCACTTGGCACATCAGGCAAGAATATGAGACTGTGTGGATGACTTTCAGCTATACCGGCACTAGTAATTTTACAAAAACGACATGCCCATAATTGATGTATCTTTTCACACCCAGTATATCCCATGCCCGCTCTTAATCCGCCAATAAAGTCATGAAGGACAGACGACAAAGGTCCTTTACATGGCACCAGAGCAGGGACTCCCTCAGAAACGAGTTTATTTACATCATACACATCGTCCTGAAAATACCTACCTCCTCCTCCATGTTCCATCGCTTCTATCGAGCCCATACCTCTGTATTTCTTGTATTTTCTGTTCTCGTAAATAATTGTTTCCCCAGGAGTTTCATCTGTACCTGCTGCGATAGACCCAATCATAACAGCAGATCCGCCAGCAACCAATGCCTTGAGAACATCTCCTGAATAACGGATACCACCATCAGCTATAATGGGGATTCCACTACCAGCTAAAGCCCTTGCAACATCAAGAATTGCATAAAGTTGAGGAACACCAATACCAGCAATAATACGTGTTTTGCAAATAGATCCAGGACCTATGCCTACTTTTACTGCATCAGCACCTGCTTTTTTAAGAGCTTCTGCTGCTGCACCAGTAGCAATATTTCCAGCGACCAGATCTACATGAGGATATTTCGTCTTAATTTTTTTCAAAAGATCAATAATACCCTTCGAATGTCCATGAGCACTATCTAAAACCAAAGCATCAACATCTGCAGAAACAAGAGCATCCACTCTTTCCATTGCATCCTTAGCAACGCCAACTGCAGCAGCACAAAGAAGTCTTCCTTTTGAATCTTTAGCCGCATTAGGATTGTTTTTTGCCTTTTCCAGATCTTTCAAAGTATAAAGACCAATAAGTTTACCAGTCGTATCAACGAATGGCAACTTCTCAATCTTATGTTCAGAGAATAATTCTGATAATTCGGAAATACCTTTTTGTGTATTCACAACTATCAACTTATCCAATCCAGTCATGGTGTTTTTAACCAACTTATCTTGATGTGTTTCATGACGAACATCACGATTAGTTATAATTCCCATCAAAATACCGTCGTCTACTACAGGAATGCCTCCAATGTTATTTGATTTCATCAAATCAAGCACGTCTTTTACAGATTTACTTGATTCAATAGTAATTGGATCAAAAATCATTCCATAGTCTGAACGTTTGACCGCACGTACTTCTGCAGCTTGTAGTTCGATTGTCATGTTTTTGTGAATAACTCCAATTCCTCCATAACGAGCCATTGCGATAGCCATAGGGCTTTCTGTAACCGTATCCATAGCAGCCGTAACAAAGGGAATATTGAGAACTATATTCCTGGAGAATTGCGTGCCCAAGTTTGTATTCTTGGGTAAGATTTCAGAATACTTTGGCACAACAAGTACGTCATCATATGCCAATGTCTGCTCCGGAATAAATTTGTTTTTTTTCGAGAAAGAATTCCCGAGACTTTTTTGTTTTTCCATACGCTTTTAAATTTGAATTTTGAATATTAATAATTATTTTTTGAAAAAAATTTTGTTTTTTACAACAAATTGAAAATGTTAAAGATCCTTAGTCTTTTGTTTTAAATTGTTATTTTTATTTTATTTACATTAACAATAATGATATCTCGATAAATGTCAACTTACTTTAAAAAAAAGAATAGAGACAAAAAACAATGAAAAAAAAGAAGAAAAATACTCATAAAGAAGCGCCTTGATTTCAAAATATGGATAAGTAGTATACCTCCATACAAAGAAAAAAAAACTTATGAAAACAACGCGAATTTTATCAGGGATGAGCCTGATTTTTTTATTATGGTTCGCTCCTAGTCGGACCAGAATGGTAAAAAAAGATGAGGAGATTGCACTGGTTATAGAACCAAGAGGCATTCCTCCACAGACATGTTCGGAGCAAAAAAGAATCCCATTTCGGGCAATCCAAACTCCAATGGTAATCAGATCTCAGCGAGTTCCCAAAAACCAACCAACCAAAAAAGTATTATTTAAGAAGCGCACATTCTAATCACTGGATTTCAGTAAGAGAGAAGCGCTTTTTCATTTAAGAAATTTATTTCTTTGTCTTAGATATTTTTTTTACAACCTCTCAACTCTCAACCTTCAACCTCTCAACTGAAATATTTTTTCCTCTCTGTAACAATCGCATCCATTTTTTTTCTCTTTGTAAGAAATCCATATGTCCAGTATACATAATTTTCACTCAATAGCTTCAAGCCTTAAACTTTAAGCCTTCAGCCAACTGTTGAAAACAGTTTTCTATTTTTTCTAATTTATGAAATCTAATCTTTTTGAAATTCAAAAATTTAGTAATAGTATTTTGATAATTAAAATAACCATAATTTAATGGTATCAAGGTATCTACCATTGCGTCTTTAAAATATTTAAGATCTTCTTTGACTACTCTATTGACCATCATACTCGAGAACGAAAACTTCGCAAGAAAATATTTTCGTAAAGGAACTTCTTTCGCCCATCGAGAAAAAGGGAAATGGAATTTCCTAATCGATTTCTGGGTATCGGTGATTTTGTAAGTAGATCATAAATCGTGAAGCAACTTTTCTGCTACCTGCAGATCAGCAAAATCACCTAGCAAACCAATCTTTCCCACCAATGAATAGGCAAAACATTCTTTCATTATATATTCTTGAAACAGAGGAAGAATTTTATTCTTGATGTCATCCTGAGCATTAACGAAGGATATAAGTTTTTTATTATTTTTCTTAGACTCTTCATTTCACCTGCCTGCCGGTAGGCAAGGTTCAGAGTGACACAATATCGCCAATTCGTAAAGAGGAGGCAAAATAATATAATCTACTCATTCTTTCGTTAAGCAATCAATTCACGACTGCACATTCAGTAAAGATTCTTCAAATGTTTGGTCACCATAAAACTGATGCGATTGATCATAATACACAACATATTCATGATCATATTTCGTCAAGAATTTGAACAAAGTAAGCATATCATTACTGGAAGTAACTATTCCTATTTTCATCAAATTTGTTGTTTAAAATAAATATATCCATTGAGCAAAGGAACTAATTCTTCAAATGTTTTAACCTGAGCAATCTTATCTAATGTCTGAACTTGACCTGACATGAGAGAAGTAAGCCTCAGCACTTCTGCTGGTTGACCTGAACCAAGTGCAGCTAATTGAGCCAAGGACTTCGTCAATTGTAATTTATAAGGAGTAGTTTTTAGTGTAAAATAATCGACTGATTTTTTCAATAAGGTAAGTTCAAATGTTTTCATACTTTCAATAATATTGAGTCTCAAAGCTTGCAAGGTATCAATACTCAAAAGCTTTTCCTGTTTGACCTGAGTCCAATAGGTTACATCTTGTCACTTATTGATATATCATTGGAGCGTATACAGTTCTCTCGCAGTCTGCCTCATCGTTTGCTCCATATAGAGTATGTATGATTGACACTTCGAACCATCTTTTGGACTGATAGAGACTTTAATAGCTTCTTGATTGATACGGCAAAAAAGTCTAGCTTCCATATATCAGAAGCTCACTGAGGGCAAACAGGCTAGCACCAAAACTATCAACACTATCTTTTTCATATAACGAATAATAGCAAAACAAAACAATATTACCATATTAATTTATGCTTGTCATTCCGAAGCAAAGCGAAGAATCCTACAAAAGATACAAGGAGATTTCTCACCCGAAGAGTTAGGTTCGAAATGACAATATTATACTTTTAACATTCTTTTGATTCCCAGCCAGAAATAGGTATCGGGATATTTTCATGATTTAATGCTATAATCGAGCTCGACAAGCTTACTATAAAACACTTTCATATCAGCATTATGATCTTGCAATTGCTTGAGTTGTTTCAATGTCTTACTTATTTGCCAAGGATTAGCAGCCATGACGGCAGCAATTTCCTTAGAATCCTTAATGCCATTCGCCACCAAATCGACTATAAAGAGCGATAGTTTCAATGACCAGTATAACATGCCTGCGAAGGCATTTCGATCTTCACCATCTTCTTGTATTTTATCGATAATCTCGATCGCCTTCTTGGGATGTGTAAATAATGCATCCAAAAGACTAAATGCATTGGTTTCTACTTGTCAAAAAACAACCTTATCGATAAGTAATTGATCAACAGTTTTTATCTGTTTCACTTCACATCGTGTTTTGAGTTTTTCACATTCAAATCGTAGACGATACAGATCAGCTCCGACTTTAAACAAGAAATATTCTACCACATCATTGGGAATATAGATACCAGGTAATTGTGAAATAACGAAGTCTTTGAGCTGAGCTTCCTTATATTGATCATAAGATTTGACCATCGCATTTCTTTCGAGAAATTTATATAATTTCAATCTCTTATCTGGTTTACTACTTACGAAAACGAGCATACTTTCTTCAGGAATTTTTCCTTCCTTAGCCATCAGATCATCAGCAAATTTTTCTACATAATCTTGTTGTTCTTTGCTTGGTCTCTGCAATCATTCATAAGGGATACCACTAATGATAATCATCTTCTTGGTCACAAATAATCCTCCACCATACACAGCTTGCTTGATCATACCGACATCAAGATTTTCAAAATCAAAAGAAAAAATAGCTTCTGACCCAAATTTCTGGGCAAACCCTTCCTTTCGACGTAAGAGCTCCTTATCTAGCAGGAATCTTTCTTCTCCGGTAAATAATACAAGATTGCTTAACATACAAAACAAATTAAGAATGAAGCCTGCCTGCCATCCACGGCTGGTAAACCGGTAGGCAGGAATTAAGAATGTATAATTATTTATTTTTCAAGATACATTCGAGAAATAACAGTATGTATTTCCCTACAAAATTCAACGAGAATACAAAAAGCAACTTATTGTAACAACAATATCTCGAAACAGTCCAAACACGATGATTTCGGCTGGAATACCGTACAACGACTAAACAAGCCTAAAGGCCGAACCAACATGGCGGATGGTGAGCCTGCCCCGGACCACCGGGGGCCAAGCCTTTTTTGCCTACTTTTTTTGGCGATGAAAAAAAGTAGGTCCCAGCGAAGCGCCAAAAAAAAACAAAAAAGAATAATTTACACATTGAGAAAAGACAAACAATCATTACAAGTACATAAATAATTTATATTCAGCCAAAAGATTATGTTTCAAAAAATACACTCAACCACCAAAAGAACAAGTAAAACGAAGTTATTTTGGATGATTGAGGTATACCGAATCAATCCTCTTCGTTTCTTTCGAAAAAAATTCGGTATAAATAAAATCCTAGCAATTCCAGCAATTCGATTCATTCGTTTGTATCAATACACGCTCTCTCCTGACAAAGGACTACCATCACTTCGACTCAAGGGCAGAGTCTGTATGCACATACCACATTGCAGTCAATATTCACTGCAAGTCATGAAAAGATATGGGTTTTGGCCTGGAATTGGCTACGCTATGGATAGAGTGTTACATTGTACAGGAGGAATGCATAAAATCTACGATCCTGATCATTACAAAGTAGTATTCTTCTCTTGAGCGCCTATCGGCGTGCCTTTTTTGCAAGCATTAGCACAAGATAAAAGATTCGAAATTGTTTGAGTGGTAAGCCAATGAGATAAACCCGTCGGCAGATGAATGGAAATGGCAGAAAATATTATCAAAATTGAAGGGAAGAAAATACAAAAGTCTCAACCCTCAACATCTCAACTCTCAACCTTTATTCAGACGCCAAGCAAACTCAATCCCGAGAAATCCGAAGAAGGACGTCAATTCGCCGAGCGACTCAAAGAAAAAAATCCAGATTTTTTAGTCGTGATAGCATATGGCAAAATTATTCCTCAAGCAATTTTGAACATTCCAACCATTGCACCAATCAATGTCCACGGATCCTTATTACCCAAATATCGCGGAGCCTCTCCTATCCAATCTTGTTTACTCAACAACGATAAAGAAACTGGCATTACTATAATGAAAATGGACGCTGAAATGGACACGGGAAATATGATAGATAAATTATGATTTAAAATTGGTTTCGATCGAACCAGTAAAAATATTATAGAAAGATTTCAAACCTATGGACCAAAATTTCTCAATGACACCCTACGAAAATACGGTAAAAAAATGTTAGGAGAAGTCAAACAAGATGATAGTAAAGCAACGTATTGTAGCAAAATAGAAAAAGAATCCTGACTCATAGATCCACGAAAAGATAGCCTTCACGATATCTATTGTAAATACCGTGCGTATGCTCAACGACCAAAAATCTACTTCATGATAGAGGACAAAAGAGTAATCGTAGAAGAATTAAAACTCTATGAAAATATTTATATGAAAGAAAAAGACATTCCTCTGATGTATCAGAATAATTCACTCAATGAAAGTGTAGAGCATCTTTCTCTCAAACCAGAAGGCAAGAAAGCAATGGACCGAAAGGAATTTTTACATGGATACTTGAGATAGATGATCAAAGCAGTTTTTCGAGACTTCGATGGAACGATAGGAGATACTTTGGACCTTATTATTGAAGCAGCTAACCAATTAGCCAAGAGATATCATCGAAAAGACATTCCTAACAAGGGAACATTCCGTACTCAAAGTATGAGAACAATAATTCAAAGCATGTGAATTCATCGACGGCAAGTTCCTTTTTTTGTACGAAAAGTAAGAACATATATGCAATTGCACCAAAAAGGAATACAAACATTTCCAGGGATACAAGAAGTGCGAAATACCCTTTCCCAAAACTACATAACCTGAATCATCACTTCAAACAAAATTTCTACCGTCAAAGCATTTATCCACAACAACGAATTTATCGAGAACAGTGAAGTATATAATTGCGGCATGTGGAATAAGGCCAGAAAAATAAAAAAAATGATGAAGAAATATCAGCTCAAAAATGATGAAGTAATTTATATAGGAGATGAAGTAAGAGACATTCATTCCTGCAAAAAATTGTGAATCAAGATAATTGCTGTCATTCGATGATATGACAATGAACAACTTCTTGAAGAAAACAAACCGGATAGCATCGTTCATACACCAAAAGAAATACCTCAAGCTATTAAACAATTAGAAAAATAAAATAAAACAAAATACGTAAGACAAATCTTTTACTTATGTATAAAAAAGCATTATGACAGAAGGAATTAAGGAGATTGGCTGAAGTTGCGATGACAGACCATACGGAATATTCGCAGATAAAGTTGTATATGACTTTCTTTGCGCTGAAAGAGTCATTAGAGGAAATTTTGACTTGGCTGGTGTGGTACATATAGGCGACGAAAATGGGGCAAATGCAAACATTTTGTGGGCACTAGATGACTTTAGGTATCATTGCTCTTCATGTAAAGCTAACTGCATACAAGAACAGAAAGAACATATTATAGAACTTTTCCAAACAGGAAAATTACAAGGGACAATAGGATTACAAGAAAAATAAAATCCTATTGCAATCTCCTTAACGATATGTATAAATCGTATGTCCTAACGACACTTTATTTTTTATCACATAGCAATGCTATTTGATTTTCAAGCATTTATAGAAGAGCTTAGAGAAAAAGCTGAGAAGAAACAAATCGTAGAAAAATACGAGACACTTTTTGGTCCCATCACTGGTGACACCAAAGACCAGATATGGTATACAGAATACCTAAGCAAATTTGAACCAATGCCATACGCTGTACCAGAAGAACTCAAAAACGACTTTGATCGAGGCTTATTGCAACAATTGGTCACAGGATCATTTAGTAGTGATTATGAACTAAAAAAAGAAGAATCCAAAAAAGATAAAGAACTCTACATTGCGGTCAAAAGTGGCGAACAAAGCGTAGTCAAAACCGTCTCAGAGTTACGATCATTCCAAATCTTGAGATTATATGAAATCTATATCGAAGAGCAGATGAATCTTCATTCGCTCAAAGCTGAAGATGAGAATGAAAAGAATGCTATCGAACAAGAAAGAGAAATGAGAATCAAAAGATGGAACGCTGTCCTTTCCACAGCAGATAGAGAAGAACTCGCTGGCAAAGCAAAAGAAGAACAAGAATCCAAGCTCGGCGATTTGATGGGAAAATTGTAATATCGAGAATATATTTTCATTATGGAAAAACTCCGCGTAAGTGGAGTTTTTTACTATTTTAAATAAATAGCAAACCAGACAAGATGGTTCCAGCTGGAAGACCATACGACGACTAAGCAAACTCAAAGGCCGAACCAACATGGCGGATGGTGAGCCTGCCCCGGACCACCGGGGGCCTAGCCTTTTTTGCCTACTTTTTTTGGCAATGAAAAAAAGTAAGTCCTACGGAAACAAGAATAGATGGAGATTATATATCCGAAACAAAAACTATACTTAGAAATTCAAGTATCCATTCAATAAGAAATCTGGTATCGGCTGCTTATACACGGCCTCTAAACCAAGTGTCTGATGATCATAGGTTCCTTGACTCTGGATATAATATTGTTGGGTAGGAAGCGCCTGAGGTCATGCCAAACAAAATGATATTGGTTCTTGATGAGAATTGGAAATCATAAAGAAAAATCTATATGGAGAAATATCTTCTCTACTAATATCTGTAAGTGCTGAAATATTTCTAAAATATGTATCAAATGATGTGAGAAAAGCTGGAAGTCCTCATTTGATATCTCCCGTTTGAAAAAATATTCCATTGTCTGCCAGGTCATTACCAGAAAGTACAACCATACCAAAAGTTACTTGTGATAAGTTTGATGTTTGGATTTCTGCGGCTGCCAAAGCGCCATAAAGATTGGTGTATACAATACTCGTGGTGAATCCATCCGTCAAAGAACCAATAAAATTATCTTGGAACAAAGGTAGGATAAATGATTGTCATCCAGATACTACAAAAGGAAACTGACATGCTGTCACGGAAGAATCTATAGACTGTGTTTGGAATTGCTGAGACAGATGAGTTGTCATTCACGAAAGACCAACAGACAGAGAGCATCTTCCCGCACAAATAAAATTCCCAGACAAAAACGAAGCGTCAGAAAAGGTTTGTTCAAATCCTATCCCACGATGTCCAAGCTCCGCAAGACTCAATTCTACTCACGCCTTCGCTAAATAATATGATTGATAATAATTATACACAGTGGCAGATTGTTTCATCATAGACTGAACGAAATTCATTGCCAAAACACCCAAGAGCGAAGAAGCTAGAAGGACGAAGATAACTAGAATACTAATGTTTCACTTGGGTTTCATACAAAGCAATCAAACGATAAACGACATGAGTGTAGAGTGTAAAGTGTAGAGTAACTATAGAGTGTAAAGTGTAGAGTAACTATAAACTATACACTATATTTTTTATTAGAAGAATAATTGCAATGGGATATGTACTCTATTAGTCCACTGTGTTCCATAATTGATACCATAAGCATCGAGCAAGAGCCAGAAGCCAGGCTTTTGCACACAATGCAAATAATCATTATTTGGACATGGAACGTCTTTTTGGAGATAATCATCACTAGAAGCGAAAGGAATTATTTTGAATGCAAGATTACGAATATTTACTCTATTGATTTCTGTAAGTGGGATTACTTCTCATGATTGAACCATTTCTATCCAACACTTTCACGTTAAAACCAAATTACCCGAAATCACAGGACTAGCACAATCCCCTGTCATATAAAATGATAAAGTTCCATCTTTACCCTTGAGATATAATGCATCTACAATTCATTGCGTAGTAGCCAATCATGTATATGCAGAAAAATCTATAGCATTATTGTCTGCAAAATTCTGCATCACTTGAGCCAAATGCAACGCTTCTTGATGAACATTTTTGGTTTGCTGAACACGGAAGGTCATCTGAGTAATCCATGTATATGTTTTCAGAAGAATGACCGACAAAATACCTATAATTGCCATCACAATCACAAGTTCTATCAAGGTAAATCATTTTTTCCACTTAGCCAATTGAGAATTACAAGAGATAAAATGCAAATATTAATTTTGAATTTTACAGTTTAAGAATTTAACAATCAATGATTAATTTTTAATTTTAAATTTTCAAATTACAAATTGTTTCTTAAATTTTTAAATTCCTAAATTCTTAAATTTATAAGCTTATTTTTTTCATATTAGACTCTCAAGAACGATCTCTCCCGTACTTGCTCATTTACTAAAGAGTACATGAGATTCAACTTTCAACACGCTGTCGAGAGGCAAAGCATTTGCACCATCTTTAACAGCTTTAAACACCACATATCTACCAAATATCTGAAGGCCTCATGTTTCATCTGACTGACCAGGCGTGTATCGAGAAATATCTTTTTCCCCGACCTTCATCGTCTTTTGTACTAAGGCAAAATTTTTAAAGTTTTCTGAAAAGTTTATTTCAATCGGTTTATGTTCAGCAAAGAAATAACCACTATTCGAAAATCCAAGGGACAAGACATCTCCACCGTTCGCACCAGAAGAGAAATATCGCTCACAAGCTTTGTCTGCATCACCCTGACCATACAGATCCAAGTTGATGGTATTGGTCAATAAACAATTCCATGGTAATCATTTTTCTATATTTGCATCTCTCATATTATAAACCATTTCTATCCCTTCTTTAGCAAGAAACGTTGCAATCGTTCTATTCTGGGTCTTGTCCATCATTACGAGATTACTGGTCAGCAAACGCAAAACTGCCAAGACACCAATCGCAAAGACCGTAATGGCAATCATGACTTCAATGAGAGTAAATCAACTTTTACGCATGGAAATATTATTATATAAATAGTTTTTGATGGTAACGCATTGTTATGTGTGGTTATATATTGTCTATCTTATTACGACACATTACAATCCATTACAATTTATTACGATACATTACAATTTATTTTATGCATACTAACTCTTTCAAGGTACAAGTATTTGGATTGATAGAGAAGCAATAGGTCTTATTTCCATTCACTTCTAAACTAAAGGATATTCAAGTTCAGACATTCAAGCTACATCCCATGTGATAGGGAGTCAAAGATAAGACAGGAGTTCAGACAATGTTTTTGAGTTTCATATGGTCCATATCTGAGAATAATTGCGTATCTCCACTGCCATCATATTGTGCAAGTATTCCTTCTCCAAATGTTAACGTCATTGTTGTATAATGTATTTTCCCATGATAACTTGATGCAAGATTTTGTGATTGAGCTAATGCATAGGAATCAACAAATGCATCTTTCAATGATTGTGCTTTGAGATCAACAATACGATTGGAACTAAACTTCATCGTTACACCCATCAAGATGCCAATTATCACAAGCACGATCACAATCTCAATTAGGGTGAATGCTTTTTTCATACAACGACAAAAAATAAAGACAAACTGAATGTAGTGATTATATAAATATTTTCAACAAGAGATTAGAGCATTCATAATGTATGAATGTTCGAATTATTCCGAATTACCGAAACAATTTATTAATTTAAGAATTCTGTAATTTTAAACTTATTTTGGAACAATTTGGAATAATTTTTAGCAAGAAGATTCTCTTGCATTATAAATTTTTCTGAGTATACTAAACCTATACCTATGGTTATGGTATTAGAGAAAAATATTTTTATTATTACCTTTCATCATGCTAAAGACAATATATATTCAAGGAATGCACTGTACTTCTTGCGAGATGCTCGTCAAACAAGCTTCGGAAAAAATCGATGGAGTAAAAGTAAAATCTATCTCCGCAAGGAAATGAGTTATGGATGTTGAGATACAAAACGAAGAACTTCTCTCTCAGATCGAGCAAGCCATTCGTGATAGTGGATACCGTATCGGAGCAGCCAAACAAACAACTGAGTCAGAAAAAATAAATTGGAAAAATGTAGTACTATCACTTATTATTGTTGCTATCATAGCAGCAATATTTTCTCAGATCGACGTCTCGAAATTTCTTCCGTCTATAGGAGATAAACTCTCACTGGGAGTAGCATTACTCATGGGAATTATTGCATCCGTATCGACCTGTCTAGCAATTGTCGGAAGTATCGTCATAGGATTTTCTGAATTTGCAGACACGAATCAAGGGACACGACAACATGTCAAAACGCAATTGTCATTCCATGCAGGCAGAGTTGGTGGATTTTTCTTACTCGGAGGGATTCTCTGATTGATAGGTCAAGCAATAGCACTCTCATTAACGACGACGACTATATTAACCATCATTGTTGGCATTATCGTCCTCTGGATGGGATTGCATTTATTGCATATCGTACCAAACATTACCTCACTAGGCGTTCATTTACCCAAGAAACGATCCGAGCGCACACTTACAACAAAAAATCCCATTTTTGCTCCACTTATTGGTGCGTTAACCTTTTTCTTGCCTTGCGGATTTACTTTGTCAATGCAATTGATTGCCATCAATACCGGTAGTTTCTTACGAGGTTGATTAGCCATGGCTATCTTTGCACTTGGAACCGTTCCCGTATTATTTGCGGTAGGATTATGATCTTCATATATCAAAGAAAAAAAGTTTACATTATTACACACTATAATCGGAACGCTTATCGTCTTCTTTGGCATCTTTATGATTATGAATGGACGACGCCTTTTGTGAGGAATAACTGGGTTAAGCAATACAACACAAAGTGCGACATTCACTGGCGAATATCAACGTATAGAAGCGTGATTTGATGGCTTAGCGCTAGTACCAGGGACGATTACCTTAAAGGCTTGAGGAAATTATGAGTTAGTGGTAACTCCAACGGAGAATGGGAAATGATGTATGGTCACCCAAACAATACCTGGACTTGATAGTTCGGTACACACTATTGTCAAAGGGCAGCCTATCATCTATAAATTTGTTAACATCAAAAAATGAACATATAATGTCATTTGCTGAACGATGTGAATGTATCAATGAAAAATCATCGTCCAATAATCCAACCCGTTAACACGTTAACTCTTTAACCCTTTATCTTCAAATATGACCCACAAAAAAAATAATACCTGACGAATCATCGCCGCAGGCATAGTTATCGTAGGATGAATAGCGTACAGCGTATTTTCTAGTTTTGGTTCAGGAGACGCCGGCGTTGCTTGCTCTTTGAACGCAAGCAAACAATGAACAAACTGCGCCACAAATACCAATACATCAGTAACTACCCCCGTCGCCACGACTCCAACAACCTCAACAACAAGTACTTATGAGACAGTAAATATCGGACATGATGCCGCTAGTCTTATTCCCGCTACGGTAAATTTAGTCGCAGGGAAAAGTTACAAATTAATTATTACCCCATCTGCTAATGGCGCATGATGTATGAATACCATGACCATCCCCGGCTTAGATAGTAATGTGTATCCTGTAAAGAATGGAGTTCCCGTTACCATAACTATAGACAATGCTAAAGCAGGCAATTACGAAATGATTTGTGGAGCTATGGGCATGCATCAAGGAAATATTGTAATACAATAACTAAGTAATTTTTATCGCGAACGTTAGTGAGCTTTTATCGCGAGCGTAAGCGAGCATTTATCATTTTATCATTCTGTATGAAAAAAATAAATCTAGACGTCGATGGTATGCACTGTAGTTCCTGTGCACTTCTTATCGAGAATACGCTCAAAGACAAGACAGGAATACAATCAGCCAATGTTAATTTTTCCGCTGAGAAAGCCAGTATTCTTTTTGATGAAAGCAAAATAAAGTTGGAAGAAATCCAGCAAGCCATTAAACATTTATGATACAAGACAAACATAGCTGATGAAACGATGAATGCGAATATGGAACATGAAAAAAGAAAAAAAGAAGTCCATTACCGAAGAAATAAATTTGTACGAGCACTCATATTGAGCATTCCCATGATCATTTTTATGTTCTATGATTTTATTATTGGCTTGCCGTTTAGCAAGGAGATAATGCCGATATCATGAGCTATTTCATTTTTTCTTACGATACCGGTTCTATTTATTATCGGGAAAGATTATTTTCAAGGAGCACGATCAGCACTAAGAGTAAAGGCCGCAAATATGTTTTCACTAATAGCGATAGGAACGCTTGTCGCATTTATCTATAGTGTCATAAATTATATCATCTTCTATCTCCAGACAGGTTCGCTTATTGGACTCGATGGAATGAAAGTGCCCAATATCTATTTTGAGGTCGGAGCATTACTAATTATGTTTGTGACGCTAGGAAAGTTCCTCGAAGCAAAAGCGAAGGGCAAGACGTCCGAAGCGATTACGAAGCTCATGGATTTAGCACCCAAGACGGCAAGAGTAAAACACAGTAATGGAGAGATTATGGATATGCCCATCGAAACCGTAACAGTGAATGATATTATTATCGTCAGACCGGGAGAAAGAATTCCTGTTGATGGAATAATCGTTTCATGAAATTCTAGCATAGACGAATCCATGTTGACCGGAGAATCCATGCCCGTAGAAAAAAATATCGGAGACAATGTCTTTACCTGAACGATTAATAAGCTCGGTAGTTTTGAGATGCAAACATCGCAGGTAGGAACTGGGACAAAATTAGCACAAATTATTAAACTCATTCAAGACGCCCAATGATCTAAAGCGCCGATTCAATCGATTGCCGATAAAATTTCATCAGTCTTTGTACCGGTAGTTATTCTTATTGCTATTGCGACATTCTTAGTCCGATATTTCTGATTTGGTGCAAGTTTCCAATCATCACTCATGTATTTCGCTGCCGTCATCGTAATCGCTTGTCCCTGTGCATTAGGACTGGCCACACCTACAGCAATTATGGTCGGTACCGGAAAATGAGCACAATATGGTATCTTAATTAAATGATGAGAGCCACTTGAAATCGCCTGCAAGACACAAATCATTATGTTTGATAAAACAGGAACACTTACCCAAGGCACACCAGAAGTGACAGATATTATCAGGTTCTCAACGATACAACAAGATGAAATTTTACATATCGTGACTTCGCTAGAAACAGGTTCCGAACATTCGTTAGCAGAAGCAATAGTAAAACATGGAAATGAGCACAACGTAAAAATCAGTGCAACCAAGGATTTTCAAGCCATTCCTGGGAAAGGAATCAGTGGCGAAATAGAAGGTCAGATCTATTATTTGTGAACCAGGAAATTATTAGAAGAAAAATGAATTGAGATTAAAAACATGCAAGAGATAGAAAAAATGGAAGCTGAATGAAAAACAGTAGTCTTACTTGCTAACACGAAAGAGTTTCTCGGTGTCGTTGCGATCGCAGATATCATCAAGCCAAACGCGCCAGAAGCCATCGCTTTCTTACAAGAGAAATGATATATCGTGTATATGATCTCTGGCGACAATCAAAGAACAGCCTGTGCAATTGCCAAACAATTGAACATCGATGCAGCACATGTCATCGCAGAAGTCTTACCAGAAAATAAAGAAGAAGAGATCAAAAAATTACAAGATCAGTGATATATCGTCACGATGGTTGGCGATGGCATCAATGACGCGCCTGCGCTGACGCAAGCCAATCTAGGCATCTCTATGGGCAGTGGAACCGATGTAGCGATGGAAACCGGATGAATAGTTTTGATGAGAAATAATTTAGACGATATTCGAAATGCCATCACCCTCAGCAAACAAACTGTAGGAAAAATCAAACAGAATTTATTTTTCTCATTATTCTATAACGTCTTATGAATACCTATCGCAGCTGGATTACTAACAACATTTGGAATTATTTTGAAACCAGAATTCGCAGGACTTGCAATGGCATTGAGTTCAGTATCTGTTGTACTTAATTCATTACTTCTGAAACTCTATCGCCCAAACAAAACAAATCGACTATCCAAAATTGCGCCCATAGTCATGACGATTCTCTTCCTTTGAATCTTCCGACAGCTTGGGCAAATATCCAGTGGCGGACTTGGAAACAACACATTAGTAAACAATAACATTTCTCTCACAACAAAAAATAGTATCGTGAATTTTCTAACCACAACACAAAACAAAATCTGATTTACTCCCACCGGTGTCCCCAAAGTTTTCGTACAAACGACTTCCGACATTGCAGGACTTCCTTTGGTAGAAGGCACAGGAATCTTCTCAACGAATGGAAACGAAATGATTATCGGTTATGATGAAGCAGTGATGATGAAATGAGAATGATTATTTAACAAACCATGAGATGAATTAAAAAATTTCTTTGGACTAGATTCCATCAAGATTATTTGAGTACTCGCTCCGACCAAGACATTTTTGGATGAAGTCCATATTGTAAATAACCAATGATTCGATACATTAAATCCAAAAATTTCACTACTGATGACAGCAGATGAAGAAAACGCTTTGGAATTATTTTATCTCTACGATACAAATTCTATTCCATTGAAACTACAGAACATCATCGATCCAATCAAAACATATATTGAAATAAGCGGAAAACAATATCTCACCATGTATCCATGATTTATGGAAATGCAATCCATGACCAAAGCCAAAGAATTTAACAAAGTCGGCGATACATTACAAGAAAAGTGAAACGACATTATCGTAGCCGCTCTTCTCAAGAGAACTTATACTTCACTAGATATGATGCACTTCTTACCAAAACAATTTATACCAAAATAAACCATTTTATCGTGAGCGAGAGCGAACTTTTATCGCGAACGCCAGTGAGCTTTTATCATTTTATCATTCATTCCATGAAGAAGGAACATTCCGATTGTCTCAAAACTGCCGTCAAAAAATCAGCTGGCATGATCAAAAAAATTGAAAAATTAGTAGATGAAGGCGCCTATTGCGTAGACATTGTGCAACAGGTAAATGCAACAATTGGCCTGCTAAAAAGCATCAACACAAAACTTTTGGAAAGCCATATCAAATGTTGCTGATCCAAAAAACTTCTCTCCAAAGATCCGAAAGAAGTTGATGCATTTGTCAAAGAATTAGTAAGAACACGAGATGTAAGCACGAGGAAATAACGCTAAATTATAATAGTCGATTAAAAATATATCCTGCAATGATCATAAACAATGCTACTATACCAAAATAACTAAACAATAATTTTGGTTTCATTACTTTTCTCAAAATCAAAAATTCAGGCAACGAAAGACCTATTACTGCCATCATAAAGGCAAGCGCCGTCCCTATAGGCACTCATTTTGCGATTAAGGATTGAACAACTGGGATTACTCCAGCCGAATTTGTATACATGGGAACTCAGATAATAACTGCTAATGGGACAGCAAAAGGATTGCTTTTGGCAATATATGATTCAAAAAATCCCGTAGGAACAAATCCGTGAATAACGCCTCCTACCGCGACTCAGAGCAATACGTAAGGCATAATTTTCCATATTAAAGAGAAAGATTCGTTACTTATCTGTTTTAATAATAGAGTAAATTTCTTCTTTATATGTTGATTCATTGTATCACTTGTTTTTCTTGCTTTGATGATAAAATCTGCCACTTGATTTTCCATCTTTAGTTTTCAAATAATGAATCATCAAAGAATTCAGAGAAGAATACCAGTAATGACATAAAGAGCCATTATTTTAAATCCAAATAATCACGCCAATAATGCTATAGCAACTTCATTAACCATTGGCGAAGTAATGAGAAAAGTTGTCGTTACTCACAAAGGAATTCAGGCCTTGAGAAATCAAACAAATAATGGAATCGCAGAGCAACTACAGAAAGGCGTAATTACACCAAAAAAAGAAGCAAAGAGATATTCCAGTCAGTAAAGTTTGTTTCTTGCCAAAAAGTCTCTTATTTTTTCAACAGGAAGATAATGATTGATAAGTGTCATAATATGGACAATCAGTATCAATAAGATGAAAATTTTAATAGAATCAAAGATGAAAAAATTAAGTGCTTGTGCTACATGAGCACTCACAGACAAATGTAGTACAGTATACGTAAACCAATCTGTTAAATTTTGTAATCGAATAAACATACAACACATATAACAGATAAAAATTAATGACAGGAACAGTGGCCACAACAATCGTCATCATCATTATCACAAGATCATCCACCGCAGCTCTTAGTAGTAGCATACTGCGTCAAAAGTTCCATCATTACTTTCTCTTCTGGTACATTTCCTACAAAGACTACTTGTTCGTCAATAACTAATCCTGGTGTCGCCATAATATCATATTCCAAAATTTCATCCATATCATCTACTTTGATGATTTCACAGTCAATATTTAGCTTTTTGACAGCATCTTCGACCGTTTTCTGCAAAAGTTTGCATTTAGCACATCACGTACCAAGAATTTTGATAATCATAGGTATAATAATAAAGAAATAAATTTATCCCTTGATAAGATATACTTTTACAAAGCTTGTTTTAAGATCTTGAGCTTGTTTGGATAAGAGATCCACCTGATTATTGTTTGCCATATCTAGAATTGCATCCAAATTCTTTCTTATTGCCTGGATGCCTGCATCATTAAGCTCCAGTTCTATTTCTTTCAATTTCTCATCAGCTCTAGGATAGGTGCTTATGATCTTTTGTACATCTTTGGCATCAGCCCCTGCAATAATTTCTTCCATAATATCGTGAAAATCAACCAATACTACAGCCAATAATGAGATTCCATTTCTCTTAAACATGTCCTGAAAAATTGGTCTAACTTCTTCTAATTTTTTGTGAGTCACCAACAAATCACCAGAATAAACAGCGCCTTTGATATCAGATAATAAAAGAGCTACTTTCTGTAGATCACTAACCAGTTGCTTGTCTCCCCTTAGGACAAGAGGCTGATAGTTGCTATATTTCTTTTGAGATTGAGCATATGCTGGAATAAGTTTATCATAGTAAGAAATAGATTCCGCTCTTTTTTCTTTCCCGGAATTAAAAAGCAATTGTTTGTAACTATCATTCATTGTGGCAAAGTCTTCCAAAAAAAACTTTCTGCTAAAGAAATTACTCAAGAAAGCAAAAATTCATCATACGACAAGAACAACAATAATTCATAGAATAACTTTCCACAGGCTTGTATGTTTAGATTGAAAAGTATTGATTTTGAGCAAAGGATATAGTGCACAAAATCATGTAACACTGGTAACTAATGCTATGATAGCAATAATATAGACGATAATTTGTCCAGCTCCATGAAGCCAGAAATATCATCCTATCAAAAGTAAAAGACCAATCACTAATCTAATCAAACGATCAGACATTCATTCGTTTTTTTTCATAATAAGGAAGAAGGAAATAAAAAGATATTATCTTTGCATATTGTACATCAGGATACCCCCATCGATATTGATAATCGTATACTGTGGTAATCTAGGCTGTAATTGCATTTGCACATATCCAGATGAGCCACCAGAATGACAATAGAGACAGAAAATCGTCCCTTCAGAATATTGATTACCAAAAAACATATCATTAGAAATAGGAAGAGCATCCTCTACTGGATTGTTGATCATATCTACAAGCACAACACGGACACCTTTAGATTCTAAATCTTTTTTATTCGCAAAGTATTCAGTCCGAGTCCATTTATCCTTGGATTGTTTGCCACGAATATCACAGGTATTGGGAGAGAAAAGAGATGAAACGTCCATTGGAATATATTATATACTAAAAGTATGTTTGATATTATATTTGAGATGTTGATATACTTTTTTATCCAAAGCATAGAAGATATTTTTACCCTCCCTTCTCGTTACAAGCAATCAAATATCTCTCAACGATCATAAATGATGTGATGCTAAATTTTGCTTGAGTCATAGTTTTTCCATGATTTCACAGACACAAAGTTCTCATTTTTTACCAAGCAAACAGATAATCTGTAGTCTATTTGGCTGAGCAATAAGAACAAGAACATCAGAGATGGACTGCATATCCATCTTAGCACAACATTTCATTTTAGATAATAGAAAAAATAAACATATCAATGTATATTGATATATAGAGAAAAATCAAGTAGAAAAAACTTCTCTCTAAAGATACGAAGGAAGTTGATGCATTTGTGAAGGAGCTAGTCAGAACTCGTGATGTAAGTACAAGAAAGTAATTATATTTTCGACTTAATTTATTTCGGATATTTTGTAATGTATGTTTTTCATGCTTCACTTGTCCAATCGATCTCCCATGGAGCCTCAGGCTTAATTCATATCATAGAGCAAGCTTGTTCATATGACTTTCACCATGCTAAATAGTTTCATAAAAGAGTCATTCTATTTGAATGAGATCCATTAAGTCAGCCTGGGGGTTCCTGAACCACACCAACATATCAAGAGTTTATTCATGCAATTGGTTGTTGAAGAAAATGATGTACCGATTTAAATATTCCAAAGTTTTCATATTTAGGATAGAGTAATTTTATGATTTCTTTCAGTTGGACAATATCATATGTATACAAGATACTATCATAGTTATGATCTAGCACTTTTGCTCATAGAGTAATTCTTTTTTCTTTACAAAGATTAACCAATTCTAGAGCAAATTTTTCTGCCTTATCTTTTTTTTCATTGGTACTTAAATCAAAGGAAAAATAAACCTTATATCTTAGCCTATTATTTAAATGATCATAGCTTGCTCCAGTCTGGAAATATTTGGCAGGCTGTAGATCAATAGAGAAAGTAGTACAAATAGGGGATCTACGGACAATTGACGCAAAAGATAATAGTTCTTCTCATTCGTGTAATGCTGAAAGAGGTGACTCTCATCATAACAAAGCTCCCAAAGAAACATGCTCTTTTTGAGCTAAAGGTTTGCAAATATTTTGTATATATTTTTTGATTACGTCTATTTTTTGTTTATCTAACAGTGGTGAACGCAACAGAGAGAATAGAGATATTGGTGTTGTATCTCAAAGATTTATAGTATCTTTATCGGATAATGATTCCATCAGTAGACAATCAAATAAAATACGATTACATTCCTGCTCCTTGCATAATCTGCAGAATCAGTCAGAAGATTCCGAGCGCTATCACGACAATAATTCCACCGACAAATATCAGCATAATTGGCTCAATAACTTTCGCTAAACGAGAAATCAGGTTATTTAAATCGGATTCATACATATGGAGAACATTGTCTAATGAATTACTCAGGTTGGCAGTTTCTTCGCCCACCTTGATCATCACGGACACATCGGCAGGGATGAGATCTGTTTCATCTTTGAGACTATTGTAAATCGTATCACCTTTGGTCAAGCCGTCCAAGACGCGGGAAATCATATCTTGATACGCAGGGATACCGAGAATATCCTTCAGCAATTTAAATGTTTGGACATAACTTAAACCAGAATTCAAAAGCAATTTCATATATCTACATCGTCTGACCAGATAGAAATATTTGGTCATTTTTCCTACCAGAGGAATATTTAATAATATTTGAAATCGACTTTTCTTACCTGCATCACTAGAAAAGAATACTCATCCAACTAAAGAAACACCAACAAGAATACCGAGTAAAAGCTTTCGTTGATTTTGGAAGAACAAGGTAATATCTCGTAAGGTCTGAGTAATCCAAGGCAATTTCAATCCAGAGAAACTACTGGCGATAGAGAAGATATTTGGTAGAACCAATAAGAATAATCCAAACACTGCAACGATAGCAATAATAATCAGTATCGTAGGATAAATTAATGCACCGATATATTTATCTTTGATATCTTTGGTATACACATATTCTTGGGCTAATGAGGTCAACACTTGCGGCAAATTACCTGAAGCTTCACCAGCTTTGACAATACTATAATCACCCTGATCGAAATAATCAGGCAATCTATTGAGCGCATAAGAAAGAGATTTTCCTTGATGAACAAAATTGGAAATAGTTTTGGCGATTTCCTTAATCGCATAATTTGTGGAGGTATCTCAGATCAATTCTAGCGCTTGCATAAAGGATACTCCTCCACCAAGCAAATACGAAAGTTCCTTAAAAAACAAAATCTTATCTTTGGTACCAAAGCTTGATTTATCCATGGATTGCAAAGTAGATACGATCATACCATCGATCGGCCCTGCCTTGTATGTTTCTTGAAGTTCTTGTTCAACCATTCTTTGCCCTATGATAATAAAATATACAATCTTGATGTAGGGGCGTTTAGTAAACGCCCGGGCGAATGATATTCGCCCCTGCCTACCGGCAGGCAGGCCTACGCACTTTTTTAATTTGTATAATAATAAGCATTAAGGTCGATGTCCACACTTTGCTGCGCAGTATAATTTGCAACATCGTAAGATACTTTATCTATCTTGTACAAGACACGGAACGCTGGATCAGGTAAAATTTTGGTCTCTACATTACTAAGAAAAGAAAGGAGACTATCTTTATTATCAAAGGTTATAGATAATTTGAGTGGCGCAAATCGGAGATTGCCAGCGTATTGTTTGGGCTCGCCGATAGCAATTTTACTAATGTTACCATTTAGATTACCATTAGATCACTTGAGTAAATATTCATTAATATTGGTAAGTAATACTCTTTCATTGATCACCATCTTGGGATCTGTTAAATTATTTAACTGAATATATGATCTTGCAAATCAGAAATTATTTTTGATAGCCGCATCGATATCAGTACATCATTTTCTATCATTGAGACAGGAAACAATCAGATTTTGTTGAGCTTCCATCTTGGTAATCAAAGCTTTATCAGATTCCATTTGCATTTTTTTGGTAGCAAAACTAGCTACTTGCAAAGCAATAGTTTGCGATTCATCTGTGGTAGCCTGAAAGGTATCCCGCGCAGGCAAGAGCACATAATTCCCGAAGACGACAACCGCAACCAAGGCAATCAGAAAATATACTCTGTATCTAATATCTACAACTCTCGTAGTAGTAATCATCACCTGATTATCATCAGCAGTAAGGATTTGCTGAGGCGTTGCAGCCTGTTGTTCACCGAGCAATCTGCTGATAATTTGTTCGTTATTTGCTGTTTCCATCGTTGATCACATTAGCTTCTAAAACAAATTCAAACACTCCCGTATCAGCAACTTTATCATAGGTCTGGATGCGGATATCTTTGATGAAATCTAACTGACTAAATCTATCCAACAGTCCAACAACTTTCTGTTGAGGGTTGGAATAATACAAAAGTGCTAAACTAGAAACTTGTCCCTTGAGACTAATTTTATTCAGATCAACTTTGAAATCGGACAAAACGATACTATTATTAGATTGGACCGATTTAATATTTTCCAACATTTGGATAACTTTATTAATATGATCTGACCACGGAATATCGCTTTGTTTGCTTTCCAAAGATTTGACTGCCTGGAGTTTGTTGTATCCCGTCAACAGCTTGTAAGAATCCTCTATCTTGGTTTGATCAGCTAATACTTTCTTCTGATCAGTAATTTGCTGGTTGATAAAAAATCCATAGCCCTTAAAGAAGACTCGGCCCAGTACGGCAATCACAAGCACTGCCAGCATCATCTGAAAATAGAACTTTCGTCTAGAATGAAATCAGCTCGCCATAATGGATTAACTAAAGAATAAAGGAGGATCACTAATCATAGATTGAATACATATGGTTGCGTAATGAATAGTAATGTACTTCGTGGAATGAATAGTAATGGATTACACAACACATAACCACACATTACGATGCATAACCACACATTACAATTTCTTCATATGATTCTTCTTCAATTATACCCTATCTAACTAGATTTTGCAAATTCTCAAAAGGCATATTTCTATAAAGACTTGACATTAGATATGAAATATATATAAGATATATAATAAAAAAATTAATAATCATTAATAAATACAAAAAAAGGTATGAAAAACACAAGATTAACCGATCTAATGATCATTGGTCAATTGATCCTTTTAGCAGGGATTGTAGTAGGGTTCTTAAATGAGACAAACAATATTTCAGTCAGTTTAGGGGCCACCCTTATCAACCACATCTATTGGGCGCTAATGGTTATTGCTTTAACACTAATAAGCATAACCAGCTACGATTTTGTCCAATATATAAGAGATGAACTTAACGATAAAGTAAAGGGAACTGAAGGAACTCCAATAATTCATCTACTTTCTGTCATGGGAATACTCGGATGTTTATTCTTCATCGGGTTCGTTGTGCCATCAGCCGGATATATATGGGCAATATTTTGTGCCATCGGTTGTATCGCTACTATTATCTTCTACAAAGAAATCAAAGCTAGTCATGGTATGATTTGGGCAATTCTTACAATGGTCTTAGTCCTAATGACCAGTAACAAGTGGACTTTTCTGGAAAATAATGCACCAAACAAGAAATTACAGATCTTGATTACTATGGTATCAATCTTCATCATTAGCTTCATTGTAAAACAAGGGAGTATAAAATTCAAAAAGGAAAAGTAAGCAATTCGGTTTGAGCAAACACAAGAAGATCTACGACACAATGAATAAGCTTTTATGAACACAATACAACAAACCATAATGTTGATATTAGCAGCTCAACATTATGAAGTTTTCGAAGACGGATTCGAGAACAATGAAAGGCAATTCATCTACAAACTAGGACTATCGTATTATCTGGATAATCTTAGGGTACACAGACTCGTAAATAAACAATTTGCGCTGATATGGAAAACCAGATCAGAAACAAAATTGGATATATATGTGGGCTGTTCTATTTCACATGAGGGAATCGACTTCTCTGATTTAAAACTGTACAACGAAACAAGAAATTGTTTAGAAAGTACCTTAAATCATCTCCCTATGGGCCTAAAGTTCGAAGCATGGGAAGAAGCAGATGAGATTAAAGATCTCTTCTTGAGCTACTCCACTCATAATGTAAATTATTTTAAGTAAGACAATCAACCAAGTCCATCAACTATGGCAGATGATCTCTCGTTGCATAAGCGAGAGATTTTCTTTTATCAAAAAAATTACCTTCACTCTCAACCCTCAACAGGCGCAGCCTTCAACCCTCAACTTTATACTCAAGCCGATTCTAATTCCGCTCATCGCAATTCCGCCATTTTCTTCAATACTCCACCTACCTTGTATCTCGGATCTCGCTGATTTGCATAATACCACTTATGAGGATCGACTCGAATAATTTTTTTTTTTTTTTTTTAATCTTGAAATATCTCTGCATAGGTACACAAAATAACTGACTGCATCCCCTTCTTGATTTCCCATCGGTGAACATCCTTTTGCTTCTCCGTCTGACTTGCTAATAACGTAACCAATCATCCTCCACCTTGCCTACCGGCAGGCAGGTCGTCCATTTTCAATCCTCCATTTGTTAACGTTCGTAGATCTGGAAAAACTACTAATGTCTGTCACTGGGAAGAACAGATAAAAGATCAAAGATTAAAGTTCAAAGATTTTCTCGGACTTTCATCTTTTGTCTTTCATCTTTTGTCTTTAATCTTCCCTTCACGTTCTAGAAGTTTTTGAAGTTCGTCAGTTACAAAATGTTTCACGACAGATTTATAGGTCGTATAATAGGTTTCCACCATTCGGTGTAATAAGGCCATCGTTTCCTTACTTAAGAATCCCTTATAACATATTTCCATATTTCCATTTTTCAATTCTTCCATTTTTAGGTACAGTTCTTCAAATGATATTTTTTTTCCAAGACACAAAAAATATTCTGATCATAATTGCAACAAATCTCAGCTCTTCATCTTTAGTGATTTTTTATAGACATTCTCTGGAATTTTCTGATCTTTCTCAGGAATTCTCTCGCCATTCTCCGGAATTCTCCCGTCATTCTCAGAAATTCTGAACACCCTATCAAATCACCCAAATCTTGTGAAGGAATACAAATACATTTTATATAATGTATAATTTAGAATGTAAAATATAGAATTACCAGGTGATTATAAAAAAATCTTCATATAATACAAGAACCACAAAACGATAAATAAACCATATAAGTTGATTTCAGCTGGAAGACAGCAGTATATAATTCAGCTTCTCACAAAGGTGTCGACATTAATCTACCAACGAGAAAAGAATCCAAAGTAGGCTAATGGAAAGCAAAACATGAAACAAGGAAACCCCAGATATTGCCTAATGGCGACGAGGGGTTTTTGGTTACTTTTTGACCCGGGAGCAAAAAGTGACACCCCGTAGGGCCCCCGCCGGGAGGCACCAGTAAAAGAGTATGGTACGAACGAGTCCTTGCAATGACTAAAAAAGTTATAAACTTTCACCCCAATTTACTTGCTTTTTATAATAAAATATGTATAGTTATATCGCAAATGTATTTCTTTTGTATCGATTAATCAAACAAAACAATGCTCAAAACAATGGAAAAAATGGGTGAAATGCTGGTATCCGGCTCCAATCCAAGACCTTCAACGACACTTACAAAAACCACAAATACTTCTGGGATGGTTTTTTTTCAAATTAAGCCATTTAAGGACAATGACCGTGGTATCAGCCATCGAGATACCGTAAGCAAAAATCTTATTAGCCTCAAAGGCAAGAAGATGATATTTGTCATTAGTGGAAATATGGCAGATATTAAGATGTATGTCGGTGTCCCAAATAGTTTCAAAGGGTACTTCCAAAATACATTTTTTGCCAGTTATCCAACATCAGACTTGATAGAATGTGCAGCGCCAAATATCTCCGAGCACAGAGAACATATTATTTTTTCTAAGACAGGAAAAATATTTGCCAAAGAAGATTTCACTAGAGATGGGACCTATATGGATCCTATGAATGCGCTCTTTGCCTTGTACAACAGTGTCGACTTAGAGTCTCAATTGAATCTCTATTTCACCTATACCTTTAAGTTACCCAAGACATTTTTCCGTACCATGGCTAAATTTGCGAAGATAATTCGATGAACCAAGAAGCCAAAAGAATGAGAAGAATCTAAACCAGTGGAAATCAAGCCAGAACTTTTCGCATCATTCAGTTACAAGATTATCAGCAAAGACAAATATATGGCCGAACAACTCAGACACAACATCAAATCTGCCTACTCTCCATTCATTTCTGATGGAAAATTAAAAATCAAGACAACAGAGAAGTTGATTGGATTGACTCATTCACAGGCTGATAATTTCTTTCATCTACCTACGATTGCCAATTTTGTCAAAGGATTGGACTACTGTGTCTATAGAAAGCTTCCCTATCCAACGAATTTACCAACGACAAAAAACACGCCATCCAACGATCTAACCGTACTTGGAAACACGGATTATAGAGGAGAAAAACTTACGTTTGGCATCAAGAAAGAAGACAAGTTTAGACATATGTATATTGTCGGAAAGACAGGTACAGGTAAATCCGTATTTCTCAGCAATATGATCATCAGTGACATGAAGGAAGGCAATGGACTCTGTTTGCTTGATCCTCATGGAGAACTTGTAGACGCAGTACTCGAACATATTCCTACCAATAGAATCAATGACGTCATCTTATTTGACGTAGCGGATTCGGATTTTCCTATTGGATTTAATTTGCTGCAAGCAGAGACAGAAGACGGAAAAAATCTGATCGCATCTGGAGTCGTAACGACATTCAAAAGATTGTTTGGGACTTCACGGGGACCTAGACTTGAATATATCTTGAGAAATGTAGTCCTTTCCCTCGTAGAATATCCAAACGCAACATTAATGCATATTCTCAGAATTTTGACAGATAAAAATTTCCGTGATGAAGTAATCTCCAATATCAAAGATACGGTCGTAATGAAATTCCGAGTCAATGAATTTGGGAAATGGAACGACAAGCAAAGGGAAGAAGCCGTTGGACCGATAACCAACAAAGTTGGACAATTCCTTTCGTCCAAGTTGGTCAGAAATATTTTTGGTCAACCAAGAACAAAGTTGAATATGAGAAAAGCTATGGATGAAGGAAAGATCATCTTAGTAAATTTGAGTAAAGGAAGAATCGGAGAAGATAACGCCAATATGATTGGATCGTTACTTGTAACGAAGATACAGATCGATGCCATGTCCAGAGCAGATATTCCAGCCCATATGAGAAGAGATTTTTATATGTACATTGATGAGTTCCAGAACTTTGCATCAGAATCATTTGTGACGATTTTGTCAGAAGCGAGAAAATATAAATTATCATTGATCGTAGCAAATCAGTATACTTCACAGCTTATTCCTGAAATCAGAGACGCTATCTTTGGTAACGTAGGAACGACTATTTCCTTTACGGTAGGAAAAGATGATGCCGATGTCATTGCTGGACAATTTAAATCTATGGTAGAAGTAAATGATCTTATTTCATTACCTAAATATACGACCTATACGAGATTGATGGTCGATGGAATCTCATCAGATCCATTTAGTATGAAAACATTGCCACCAAATTTGGTCGGCGACGGATCATTGGAACTTATTGATAAGATTAGAAAACAATCGAGACAAAGATATGCAATGCAAAGAAGCCAATTAGAGAAATTGATGGACGCTTGGAGCAAAAAAACCTTCTCGTTGCAAGAAAAGATCGCTGAAAAAGCAAGATACGAAGCATTGGGAATGTCGCAAGAAGAAGCAGAAAATCTCCAACATCCATTCGTCTTACAACACGAATCCAAATTTACTGAATATGAAATCGAGTGAGAAGCTCCTGATGCAATTATTTTTGATACTGATCATTTCGTTCACAAAGCAGTACGATATACCAAGCCCAAGATGCTAGAAGATCAAGCAACCATCAAATATCAGAAAGGACAAAAAGTTGATATAGGCAATGGTGAGATTACCATGCATGTAGATATTTATCAACACCAAACGATTGTCACAGAAGGCAATAGTCCATTGATGATCTGGATTGGTAGCAAAGAAGATGCGAAAGCACAAATAGACGATATTACCAAAAGCGCAGGCTATACTATCGAGCAGCAAAACTTCTTGAAATATTGTCCCAATGTAGAGAAACTTCAACTTCTCCATCCAGAAGTGGTAGCACCAGCAATGCCAGTAGCAACAACAACAAGTAGCTCAGCGACCGCTAGCTCCGAACCAAAAAAAGTTGCATTCAATATCCCTACAGCAGAAACTGCTGGCTTTTCTATAAAAGACATCAAGCTAGGAGAACGATATGAATGATATATCAAACTCAGTTACAACTATGGGATGTTTGTTACCGTGAAATGAGTAGAAGGACTATTACACAAAAATTTCATCGTCGCTCCTGATGGAGTCGATTGGAAAAAATATTTCAATATCGGCGATAAGATCAAGGTGAAAGCCAAGGAATTCAAGGATATTAATGGCGAGAAGAAGGTGGTACGAAGCTTGAAATAAGAATTTTACTATAAATAAAAATCATTTAGATGAAAACAGAAATAGTAAAAGAGACAACAGAAACCAAATATATAGAATGAGCAGACAAAAAGAAACAATTCATCTACACTGTTGATTTCCAAGATTATTTAACTCTATCCAACATAAAACTTTATCTATCTTTCATAAAAAAATTAGAAAAAGACACAGATATGTCTCCTATTATGCAGAATGAAATTTTTATAGACAAAATAGGTGAAAAAAAAGATCATGCATGAAAACCAATGACATATTATTTCAAGATAAATCACGACAATAGCTCATTCTTTATTAAGCATTCCATAGCTCCTCCCAATTTACTCGGTATAGGTGGATACAAAGAAGGAATAAGCACAAAAGAAGCAGAAAATATCTTATTAGAGAACAAGATTGATTGGGCAAGAATCATACCTTTTAAGCTTGGATATTCTGATAAAAACGATAAATATTATATCTCAGAACGGAAAGACATCAGTAATTTACAGCCAATTGATGAATATTTAGATGGCTTTATACCAGATACTCAAACATCAGTATACAATAGTTCTAAAAAAAATACTGAAGAGAATACTCGCACAGAAATATACAAAAAATTTAATATATTAAAAATATTATTCAGAAATTTCTTTGACTTTGCTCCTGGACACAATGTACTTGTAGATACAAACACAAAAGAATTATATCTTTTTGATCTTACAAAACGAGATTTAAAAAAATCCCCAAGCTAAACCCAGGGATTTTTTTCGGAATAATATGATAATGACCACACGAAAAATACACGTTAAGCAGCCATAGCTGAGACAGGAATCTCTTCGAGAACACGATCAATCATGGTTTGGACTTCAGAAACCAAAAGTTGAAAGGTGTTGTAGAAGAAGTTATTGGAAAGTAACAATTGCTGTAAATTATCTGATGAACTCATCAATCATTGGACGATAGTTTGCATTTCTTCACTAGATTTGAAGGAAGTAAGTCATTTTCTAAGATCAAGAAGATGATTTTTCATATTGTGCAAAGCGACGACGATAGTATCGACGAACTCGGTATCACACTTCTGCGTAAGTGAAACACTGTGTTGAGCAACCTTATCTCCATTTACTTCGAGACAAAATGCGAGCGCCTTCTCTATGTCTTTGGTCAGAGAATCAATCTTCTGAACTAAACTGTTTACACTGTTGAATGAAGCTGAATTGAATGAATTTTCCATGAAGAGATGATAAAATGATAAAATGTTTAAATGATAAATCTGTTTTTGCTTTGACGATATAATTATACCCCGAAACCAAATTTTTCCAAAAGAAACAAAAAAATCTGACCCACAAACCACGGAAATAGATATTACACCGGATTTACTATTTACAAAGCAAATTTTCCATATGTAGTTGCAAACTTATGGTTAGCGAAAATTGTCATTTCGAACAATTCAGTGAGAAATCCTAGAAAAAGACCCAGGACTTGCCTACCGGCAGGCAGGGATTCATCTCTTTGCTCGGAATGACAGGTTGGATTATTTGATACATCCTACTTCAAAAACATGTTTCAGTGTTTTTGATTGAAGGATGGATGAAATTTTTGGGATACCAGAATCCAACCAAAAGAATCCCAAAAATTTGACAGGAATCGTTTTTGGAGTATAATTAAGCTAGATTATTTAGCATTTACACTCATTCATGCAACAATCACTCCAGATAGGAAAAACTCAATGGATTTATGTCCAAGAGCCTAACAAAGAAGTCATCAATCAGCTCGCTCAAGAGTATGGTTTTCATGAAGTTATCGTGGATGATTTGATCGAGATCAACGCTCAGTCCAAGATTGATAGTAATAGCAAGCATTTTTTCCTTGCACTTACGTTTACGAAATATTTGGAAAACGAACAAAGATATCTCTTTAATGAACTCGATGTTATTATCGGAGATAATTATATTATTACGACAAACTCATTGGAATCTACTACTATCAACAATCTTTTTGAAGCGATGAAAAATCAATGAGATCTCAAAGAATGATCAGAAAAAGAATCTCCCTACTATATTCTTTATAGAATCATCGATGAATATTATGATAAAACCATGAAATCATTAGCCTTATCTAGCAAAAAGCTCTTAGATATTCAAGAAAATATTGCTAGTAAAAAAGCTGAAAATGAAGTAGTACAAGACCTTATGAATGAAGATTTGAATAAGATATTTGTTAAACACAACTTTCTTTCTCAAGAAGATGTCATGGATGATTTGATAGAACATGTAGATGATTTACATGCAAAACAATTAAATGTGTATTTCAATAGTCTGAAAGTAAAACTTGCAAGAATTATTAGCACAATAAATGCACTGACAGAAAAAAATGAATCCTTAATGTCTGCATACAACACCTTTATCGGCATCAAGAGTAATAATAGTGTCTCAAGATTGACCTTTGTGAATGCCATCTTTATGCCACTTACCCTCATTGCTGGTATTGGATGAATGTCAGAACGAAGCATGATGACGGGATCAGAAAATTGGAGAATTGCTTATCCATTATTCCTATTGCTTTGTGCAGGACTTTGATTCATTACCTTCTTGATTTTCCGCAAACTAGTTATGAAAAAATAAATATTTTGTCCGAAATAAAAAAATGGAGACGGATTGTCTCTTTTTTTTTGATATAAAAATTACATTCACTCTACACTCTAAACTATACACTATACATTCATTTTGCACAGCAATACGCACTACTCCAGGCTCGTTGCAAATTAAATCAGCCACTCCTCCCAGTAATATCGAGGATTTCTCCAATGAAATATAAACCAGGAACAGTTTTGACCTGAAAATATTTATCTAATGCCTGCAAACTTACTCCTCCTCACGTTACCTTTGCTTCTTCCCATGATCTTAGCTGCTTCAAACTAAATTGAAGTTTTGTATCTCTTTCTAATGAAGGAAAAAATCTGAATATCTTTTTGCTGGTATGCTCGAGATCCAAGTCCAGTTGTATTGTCACATCTTTCTTGTGTTCTGCAAGAAAACTAGCTGCTCGCAAGCTCGCATCGAATACCACAGGACCAGAAAGTCACCAATGAGTAAATAGTAATGGTCACGAAGCCGAGTAAATTATCTTTTTACCTTCCATTGTCTCCATACCACACAAAGCCGCACGCGGAGCGACAAAGCGAACGCCAAATTGCTCAGCAAGCTCATATCCCAATCCCGTCGCTCCGACTTGTGGATAACTTTTTCCTCCAGCTGCGACAACAAGATTTTTAGCGAAAAATATTTCTTTATCGGTAATGATTTTAAACCTATATTCTTGTCATCCTCAAATCATTTGTCATTCTGAATGCAATGAAGAATCTAATTTACCTCAATTATATCCTTCGTTTCACTCAGGATGACACGATACTTTTATAATGTTTTGCCCAAGAAAAAATTCTACTCCATTTTCTGTTGCAAGATCCACCAAAAGATCACGCAATTGCTTTGCCTTGCCACTTTTGAGCAATACTCTACCACGATCTTCAACTATCGTCTCTATACCATGAGAAGCCAAAAAATTAATCATATCTTGATTACCAAAAGCATGAAATATTCCAGGTAATGCCTTAATATTCTCACCTACATAATCTCTGGATGGATTGAGATCATTATTCGTCACATTACATCTCTCTCCTCACGATAATAATAATTTTGTTCATAGCTTATCTGCTTTATCAATAATACATATCTTTTTATCTTTAGGCAAAAAGACAGAAGCAAAGAGCCCTGCCGATCATCAACCTAAGATAATAATATCGTAATACTGCATTATACCCTGCAAATTAAAGCGTACAGTGTTTCAAAAATGCCACTACATTAGGACGAATATTCATTTTTTCAGCTTCTTCTTTAGTAACAAATTTTATTTCCTGACATTCTTCAGAAGGAGTAAAATTAAAATCTTTAACTTTGGTTTCATAGAATGGATGACCCAATCGCACATCGTGTTCAGGATTATAGGAAACAACAAAATATAATGGCGCTGAAGCTACCCAAGTAACTTCAAGTCAGGCCTCTTCTTTGACTTCTCTGATAATACTTTCTGTAATATCTTCACCAAACTCTAGCCCGCCTCCAGGAAAATCTCGTGAACCATTATCTTCTCTCATCAAGAGAAATTTTGTTTTTGTCTCATCAAAAATAAGTGCTTTCGTACTGACTCTATAAAAACATGGCCACATCTTGTCCATAAAATAAAATTTAAAAATTAAAATTTATCGCGAGGAACGAGCTTTTAACGACCGAAGGTCTTTTATCGCTGAGCGTCAGCGAAGCTTTTAACGCGACCCCGGCGAGCCGAGGGGAGCTACAATTTATAAGGTTTCAATACTTCAGCATAACTTTGCAAAGTTAACACGTTCGCGAAAATGCAGGCTACCGTCAAAGGTCAGACACCACCAGGTACGGGCGTATACGCCGACACTTTGTCAGCAATTTCTTCTATTTTCACATCTCCGACAGGTTTTCCATCAATGTGTCCGTATCCAACATCCACAATAATTTGTGTTTGATCATCACGAATAAACGTGCTATCTACCAAATGCACAGTACCAGTACAAGAGATAATATAATCTGAATATTTACAAATGGCTTTGATTTTTTTGATTGGAGTATCGATATTGCATGAATACACCGTTGATCCTCTCTTGATACATTCTAATGCAAGCGGTTTACCGACAATATTACTTTGTCAGATAATAGTGACTAGCTTACCACGTAGATCAGCAAGTTCATATTGTTCCAAAAGATATAAGACTGCTCTGGGCGTTGCAGGTACGAAATCTATCAGTCATATTTCTGATATTCACAAAATTACCCCACCCAATCCATCAACATCTTTTTCTGGAGTAATAGCAGCAACCATTTTTTCTTTGTATTCTTCAAATTGCTGAGGCAATGGCATCTGGATAAGAATCCCGACACAATCAGCGTCATAATTAAGATAATCAATCAGCTCCATAACTTTGAAAATAGTATCATAAGTTTGATTGACATAGATCACAACATCTTCATCACTTTTGACCTGCGTCTTGTCATATTCAGGCAAATGATTTTGCCCAAAAACAACGACTGGCAATCCAACAAGTTCACCATATTTTTTCTTATTTTTGACATATATAGCTGATCATGGATTATCACCAAGAAAAATAACCGCTACATAGGGGTTTTTACCAGCGAACACTGTTTTCACTTGCTCTGCTAGCTCTTGCTGAAAGCGAATGGAAATATCTTTTCACGAAAGGATCATAGATATATTTTTTAATCTATAAAAAACTAGCAAGAGTATAGGGAATCCCTACGTATTCTCAACAGATTTTAAAAGAAAATTCAATTTCTAGCTTGAAAAAAACAAGCCAAACAATAGCTTTTGAAGGAAACATTTAGTTATGCTCAAAAAAATGTACGAGAAAGAAACATATATAGACAAACCAATTTGAAACAACGAATTTTCTTATAAACAAAGAATCTCCTTATGATCAGTAGGCAAGCTTTACATCCCGAGCCTCATCCAAGGAAACGTAACCGACCTCCAACAAGGTTCAGAAATATGTTTTGAAGAAGTTATAAACAAAAAATTAATATCTTGTACGGGACTAAAACATTTTTTACAGACCACCTATCATGGCATACCTGTCTACATCGTTGATAATCACAATCACGCCTTCTCCTTTCGACTTACACAACACGTTAACCTTTTAACTCCTGAACCCGTTAGCCTAATCCACATTGATCAACACACTGACATCAAAGAAAATAAGAATATTTTTTCAGTTGGAGAAGATATTGAAACATTTGTTAATGAAAAAACCAATGTCGGCAATTTCATCACTGTTGCAATCAATTCATGAATAGTAAAAGACGTAATCCAAGTAAGAACAGATTATGCATTAAACGAACTCGTTAACCCGTTAACACGCAAACCCGAGAACCATATCCTAGACATCGATATCGATTTCCGAGTAGACAAAGAGATCACAGAAAATGATATACAAATAGTAAGAGAATTAATTACAAAGGCTGAGTTGGTAACGATTGCCACATCGCCTTACTTTATACAACAAGACAAGGCAATTGATATTATTAAACGTCTTTTATCTGAGTAAAAAAATAATAATGGATTTTCTTAGCATGTCCTATGATGAAATAATTGCTTATTTCAGAAAAAAATTACCGCCATTTTCTGATAGCAGAATGGATTATAGCACAAGCAAAGAATGCTTTGTGTTGAATATTTGGATTAGTTACAACAATAAGCTACTTCTTTTCAAAAGAAGCGATAAAGTAGCAGCATTCAGATGAAAACGAAATTGTATCTGATGATATATTGATGAAGAAAAAACTGCCGAACAAAAAGTAGCTGAAGAAATATATGAAGAGTTGGGGATTACAACAGAAGGAATAGCATCGATACACAAAGGGAAAATTCACATCATGGTAGATCCAGAAACAGGAAGATCACGAATAAATTATCCCGTCATAGTAACTTTAAAACAAGAACCAACCATTACATTGGATCGAGAAAATACAGAATACAAATGGATCAATCCAGAAGAAATCAATTCTTTTGATACCTTACCAGAATTGGACAAAAGTTACGAATATGCACAGAAATAAATAGTTTAGGCGGCGGGTGTTGTCGGTGGAACAGGTGTAGATGTAATAACATCTTCATCTTCATTTGCCTGTTTGATCTTAGCCCTGATAGCAAAAACTATAATAAGGAGGACAAAAATACCTACAGCAATACCAACAATTCGAAGAAGTATTTTTAGCCATGAAGTAGTAGATGGATTAGCTGTAGCCACAACAGTATTAACAATTTTAATACCAGAATTTGGACACGTCGTGCTAGCTATAGAATAAAAGTTCATAATCTTACAAACATTTGGCAAAATAATACCATCGATATCTATTGGATCTATCTGGTTTTCTTTGACTGGTTGTCCAGCAACAGCTGCATTTTTTTGTATAAGATTTAATATAGACTGAAGGATCTCTTTTCTTTTATCTTGTTGAGTAGTGGTAGTTCCATCAGATACTGCAGTTTCAAAGTTCGAAAACAAAGCATCTATATCCACTCTAAGGTTGACAGGTAATGCATCCAAAATATCAGCCTTGGCCTGTAAATACACATTACCTCATTCAGCAGCTACAGTAGATTTATCTGATAAGCTACTAAAGACAGCATCTAAAGTTGCCTTTTGTGTACCATTCAAAGTGATAGTATTTTTACTTTGATAATCTTTGACCGCTACAAGATTTGATTTGGTAGCTATTTTGTCTATGAGATTATCTCTCAACTGAGAAAGCAACATATTGAAGTTAGCATCAGAACCCGTACCCACAGGCAAGCTACCAATAAGTGTATCCAATTGTTTGTATGTAGTCAGCGTAGCTGCGTCCATCTGTGATTCAAAATCCAGGAAAGAGACAGTAAAATCTTTGGAGACAAGTTGATTATTGCTATTAGTATAATAGATTCTACCATGAGTTGATTGAAACTTTGGTTCATAGGTTTGGAGATGTAATGCATTACAATCAAAATCATGATCTCACTCGACATTACCGTCTCCATTACTATCTACAGACAAATCAGCATCTACATAACAAGCAGCTGAAGAATTAGATAATACGTAAAACAAGATACTATTATTAAGATTTTTACCCACAAAAAATTCAGTTCATTGAGAAGAAGCAGAAGCTTGAGGAATAGATAAGATATGAACATCCGAAATGGTATCTCCTGTAGTCAAGGTTAATGCCCATTTTTTGTTGGCTATATTTGCATTGGAATCTGTCACATCCAAAGAGATATAATATTTATCATAGCTTGGATACACAGCAGAAAACATAAATCCTGTTGTCTGAATATATCATGTCTGAGCAGTACATTCTTTGAGATTAAGACAGACCGATTTACTAACAATATCTCCAATACTTACATCTCTAAAAATAGCTAATTTTCCAAAGGAATCTGACAAAAGCATTGGTTTGAGTCAATTTTTGACAACAACAGTGCCTCCGTTACCTACTCCTTTATATCATCTATAAATAACTGCTGCTCTTGGCTTATAGCCAAATTCATTAGGCTTGGTGTACACATATTTTACACGATCAGATTTAGTCGTCATATCTCGTGTTCCATCGCCATCAAAATCATATTGAATAGTTCTCTCTTGGATGAAATCAGGTCTATCAGAAATAATTTTGGAGATCACATCAAATTCCACTTCATCTCATATATTAACCGTAGATTGACTAGACTTCAAGGTAACAAGCGGAATATCTGGTCTCGTAACATCTGGAGGAAAGAAGACTATTGGTCCATTACCAACGATATCTTCATTACTTTGTTTTCCATCATCATTATCATACATAATCACACCAAAGAGGAATTCTCCTGGCACTCTAGGAAGTGAGAAGAAAGCATAAGGAATAGTTCCAGGAGTGATCTTCGTTTCTAGATATCTTGTAGGATCATCTTTGTAGGTATAATACCATTTGTAGTAAGAAATAAATCCATCAGAATCGCTAGGATTCACCGCAGACACTTTTACAATCAAAGGATCGAAGGTATCATTAAAAATATCTTTTACATTATTTTCATTAAATCATACACCTACTTCATTGCCATACTGAGGAAAGGCAAGGATGACATTATCCAAGACAGGAAGTGCATTTACCACTTTAAATCGGATTCTAATCTTATCGTCCTTACTAATAGCAGTATCTTCTACGGTAAGATCGACATAATTACATCACAACTCATTAAATTTATATGCAAAAGTTTTGGATTTGTAAATATCCGCATCTTTGGGTTGATAATAAAATTGAAGATCTGATTGTTGTCACTTAGTATTTACTGAAACACTAGGATCTATAGTGATATCTTGATATCTATCGATTTGGAAAGCAGGATAGGTAAGTTGATTCCCACCGACGGTTTGGAGACAGGTTTCGTTTTGAGTCAGAATATTACTTTTTTTATCCAAGACGACATATCATCAAACAGGGTTTTCTTTCTCTCAGATAAAGGCCATTTTAGTCACTTCATTCGTCATTCCATCAGCACCACTCACCTTGAGAATAACTTTATATACACCAGATTTTTTATAGGTATGACTAATTTTATCTGTTTGAATCGTTCTCGTATCTCCATCTCAGAAATCTCGAATATAATTGATAATAGATTGATTAGATTTTACCACAAAATTAACCGGGTTCCCTCGTTGTGTTGCCACAGGGACAGCATAAATCTCAGGTCTCAAGGTAGATTTCACTTCTATATCTTTGGATATTTCTGCTTGTTTTCCAAATTGATCCTTAGCAACTAATTTGATAGTATGGACACCTATAGCATCAAATTGTACTTTCACTTTCTCATTATTATTTTCTGTGCTAACTAACTTTGCCTTCCCAGAATCTCCCAAAAACCATTCATAGGTAAGTTTATCAAATCCATTTGTTTGATCAACATCTGAACTTACTGATGCATCAAAAACAAATTCTGACGGATCTTTCCACGTATTACTTGCTACATTGGTAAATTGTGGAATCGGATCACTCGACTCGACGAAGACTTGAACACTATCTACATTTGTTTGCCCAAGTTGATCTTGGACAGTTAACTTAATGGTATACGCTCCAGGCTTTTTGAAATTTTGTTTGATAGATTGACCTTGATAGGTCTCCATCTTATTTCCTTCTTGATCATAGACATCCCAGGTATAGAGCTTAAGTGAAGAGACAATAGAATATGATGCTGTTGCATCAAATCCAAAGGTAGTAGAGGTTGTTCATTTATTTGGGATTTGTTTGATAATAGCTACAGGATCAGAAACAATAAGATGATAGGTCTCGGAAACCGTATTGCCTTCATTATCTTTGGTAGTAAGAATTAATTTATATTCTCCTTGTCCCGGCATCACCACTCTAATAATGTCTGGCTTACCATCACCATCCTTGGAGAAAACAAATCCATCTTTGCTCGTCAGTGATCGATTATGCGTCAATAATTGTCTTCCTCACATAGGCACGGTTGCACTACCATCAAAGACAACTCACTTCTCTGCCTCTTGGATAGATATTTTGGTATTGATGTCTTTATTCATTTTTTGACTATTTGCATAGACGGCAATATTAGCGGTCTTTGGTGTTACATCCACCGTAAGTGTTTTTTCTCCATCAAAAATGCCATCAGTTGTTTTATTGGAACTTCTGACAGTCAGGTGAACAAGGTAACTTCATGCATTAGCAAAAGTAGCATTAACGACTGGTCATACACCGATAGCTTTATCTTGACCATCTATATCTCTATAATATCGAAAATAATTATTGGAAGGAATCGTATCATTAGAAGGATCGGTACTTGCTCTTGCATCTAAGGTAACAACGAGCGGAGCTGGGCCACTCTGAGGAGAAAATTTTGCATTTGCTACGACGGTATATTTAGTATTAATTTGTTTGAGGATATCACTAAGTGGTTTATAACACGTTGTAAGGAAAGCGCTTAATTTATTTTGATAATCAACACTCGTATACGTAGTCAATCCTTGAGAAAGCGTTAAACATTGTTGATACGTTACTTGAAAGGTATATTGTTGAGGAAGCTTGGGAAAGATAGTTTGGAAACTTGCATTGAGCTGAGTGAATTTAGCCTGAGGTACTTGTGTCCCAATCTTGCTATCTGCATCTATTTCAATCAAAACAGAATTCATGGTATTTCGATCTGCTGTGATTTCGTAATTTGCAATATATTCGTTGGAAACGGTTGCGTGACTGGAGTTGAACAGACAAAACAAACCAACCAAGGAAACTACCATCAGCAAAACCTTTATTATCCATGTCCTTTTGGCAACATACTTTTTCATAGAAAGAAGAAGAAAATTAAAATATGGAGAACAATTATATATTACATTTTCGATAAAAAAACAACATACGCAATGTATACCCATGTTGATACTATTTGCAAAAATAAATGCAAGTAAAACTTTCACAAAAAGCCAATTGAAAAAGCAAAGAAAAAAAGTAAATTCCATACAACACGTATTGTGTCATTCTGAGTGAAACGAAGAATATAATTATATCCTTCACTCTGTTCAGGATGACAAACAATTTTATCCTTTCTATCAAATCTATGAAAAAACTTATATTATTAGCTTCTGGACTGGTGATAACTACACTTGTAGTCGGCTGTGGAAAAACAGAAACACCATCGGCAGAAACTCAATCAACACAACAAGCTACCGTTTTACCTTCTTATTCATGAACAATGTGTGCAAACGCCATCAAAGATTATTTAGCCAAAGCTGATACCAAAGGTAAAGCTGGCAAAAAAGTAGAAAAAGGACATCAAATTGTTGTTCACTATATCGGAAGATTAGATGAAGAAACAGTATTTGATACGAGCATAGAAGAAATTGCTAAAGCTTGTGGAAAATATAATGCACAGAGAAACTACAACGAAGGACTCGCATTCCAAGTCGGAGCTGGTCAGATGATCGCAGGATTTGATAAAGCTGTCGAAGGAATGAGTATCGGACAAACCAAAACCGTTCACATAGAAGCTAGTGATGCATACGGAGAACGAAGCGACAAAAATTTGGTGAAAGTACCACGCGAACAAATTCCTGATGCAGATAAATTAGAAAAAGGAATGAAAGTATATGCATCTACAGGGCAACCATTTACGGTCTATGCAGTAGATAGCAAAGAGATTACGCTTGATGCTAATCCAGAACTTGCAGGCAAGAAGCTAATTTTTGACATCACCGTTACAGATATTAAGTAGGAAATCATACAAATAAAAAAAGCCAATCCTGTAAATTCAGCGATTGGTTTTTTCATTTTCCATTTTTCATTTTCCATGTTCCATTATCAATTTTCCATCCATTTCAAAATCCCTGCTAATCCAATCATCGCGCCATTATCCGTCGAATAGATTTTTTTTATTGGACGTAAAAATTGAACATCTTTTAATATCTCTACTTTTTCTCATTTCATTTGTTCATGAACTCCGCGTTCATTCAAATATGCTCGCAAACGTTCACTACAGGAAACTCATCAGGCGACGCCTACAGTTTTCGCACCATACTGAATTGCTGCCCTCAATAATTTCTTGACCAAGACCTCAATCACAGCTTCTTGAAATTCATAAGCAATATCACAAATTAGTTCTTCCGTCAAAGGAATTCATTTTTTTTCTAATTCATTCAAAAGAAATGATGTCTGACTTTTCATTCATGAAAAGCTAAAATCATATCAATCATGAGACAAGAAGATTCTTTTGAAACTTACATCAATGGAGTCTTCAGGTCTTCAAGTCTTCAGGTCTATAAGGGCTTCGAAATCTTTTTGACTTTCGACTTTATGGACTTTACGGGCTTTATGACTGCAAGAAGCTTTATCATCGATCCACCTTCCACCAGGATAGGGACCACCAAGCATTCTTGAAACTTTATCAAAGCATTCCCCTGCTGCATCGTCCAATGTTTTTCATAATCTCGCTATATGATATCATCCGAATTCTTTTCGTTCTAATTCTCCATTTTCAATTTTTGCTATCCCGTGGGACAATTTTCCATCATCAACGACATATATGTCGTTATGTCATCAGCTTGCCGTCAACACAACTAAAGGAAACTGAATATCGTGTACGTTTCTCTCGAGCAACAACGAAAATAAATGTCCATATACATGATTAACTTCCACCAACGGTTTATCGAAATGCTTAGCAAGAAAAGCTGCAACAGCCTTCCCGACGACTAACGAGCCAGGCAATCATGGATGAGTCGTAACGCTGATAAAATCAGTTTTTTGAATCTCATCTCGTCAAATATTTTGCAAGACCGCAATAATTTTTTCTGAATGCAAACGAGAAGCAAATTCTGGCACCACGCCTCCATACTTTTGATGGTCATCTATTTGAGAATACGCCAATAATTTCTCTACAGTAAAAACATTTCCATCAAAAGATACAATGGAAATCGATGTGTCATCACAGCTCGTTTCTATAGCTAATGTTTTGATCATAAAGTTTCAAAAAAATAAAAAAAAACTTTATACTTTCTATTTTCTACCTGCCTACCGGTTTACCAGCCGTGGATGGCAGGCAGGCTTTATACTCACTTCTATATATAAGGATTTCCTAGAAATTTGAAAGATAAAGAAAAAAATAATGTAATTACATTATTATTCACTTTTTCAAAAAAAATTATTTTTTTTCTCATTCGAAAAAGAAGAAATATTTTACAACAATATGAATTTTTGTAAAGCCGAAATGTAATATGACATAGACAAGACAACTGTCTACATCTCCGACTGTCAAAATAAAAAAAATATGCGAGACAGGCCGATTTTTTTAGCAGTTCTTGTCTACGTTGACAGAGGCGAAAAAAAATTACGCTTTTTGTCTATTTTTGATGTCCTTGAAAAGATATCGAGAATGTGCATAAAAAGTAGCGTTTCGACAAGATTTTTTTCTAATTTTGGAGGAAATATTGCTTGCCCATATTGAGCGGGAATAAACCCATGAAAAGCAAGAGCAGAAGCTGGATAAAAATAGCTATATCATTACAGGCGATTATTAGCAAATAAATAATCTCATCTATCGATTTTGTCAATTAATTATGGCTCGATTTAGGCCGATTTCTTGCCTCAAAAAGTGCTTATGAATATAATTGAGAAGTAATAAATCACTACTATTTAGATTGGGGAAATATCTATGCGAAAACGTGTTCATACACACATCACATCATGGATCCAGAACATCAATCTGGAACTGGTAAAATCACATATTTTATCATATTTTTCGTTTCATAAAATTTCACATCATATCACGAGAGCACACCAACATATCAAGAAACACCACAAGAAGTACCTTCTGGGCTCACTTGGAGGATTTGCAATAATCAAGATGATGGTCATTTTTGTTGGATCGGTAAGTGTATTACTCTATAGTAGAAGTTTTGCCACGTTTGATGCTACAAAAGTATGTGCCGATGTCACAGCAGTCTCTATTAGAGAATGCGAAGCATTACTTAATCTCTATAACAATACTGATGGAGATAAGTGGTGAGATAGTTCAAATTGGTGAGATATTGCAAATATTTGCAAAAATCGACAGGGAGTAACCTGTACTGATGGGAAAGTAACAAAGATAGACCTCTCATCCAACCTCCTCTCAGGAAAAGCCGACTTCTCATGATTACCTAGATTAACAGAAATAAATGTAGATGATAATCTACTCACGAGTATCAATGTTTCCAAACTTACTAATCTTGGGTCACTTATTGTAAGCAACAATACACTCACGAGTATCAATGTTTCTGATCTAATAAATTTAAACGCACTAAATATAGAAAACAATAAAATCACCACGATAGATATTGGGGGATTACATAAGCTAGATTGATTTTATGCAAGTAACAATCTTCTTAGCAAACTTCCAGAATCAACTCTTGAAGACGAAAACTTATGAAAAGGCAAAATAATAACATTAAATAACAACTGTCGAGATGCTTGATCTATGAGTTCTTATCTTCTTACTTTCTTAGACGAAATAACTGACGGTGAACGAGAAATATCTATTAGCAACTCCTGTCCTGCCACCACACTCTGTCAATCAATCACCGATGTTCCAAAATCAGAATGTGAAGTACTAGCAAACCTCTACAAAAGTACGAACGGAGATGAATGGAAATCAACAGAAGCCCGATTTAAAAATACTACCGTTGGGAAACGATATGGTATCACCGTAGACGGTAAAGAAGAACAACATGTGACAGCAATTGATTTACATGGGAACTGACTTGTATGAACAGCAAGTTTTGTTGGATTACCAAATGTAATAAGCCTCCTTCTATGAAAAAATCAAATTACGAGCATAGATGTTTCTGATTTAACAAACTTAGAAACACTTTCTATAGGATGAAATTTACTCTCAACGATCGATGTTTCTACACTAACGAACTTAACAACACTAGAAGCTGGATCTAATAATCTTTCTACAGTTGATGTTTCTAAAAATACTAGTCTAGTAAATCTCGATCTCAGAGACAACAAAATTTCTTCATTTGATAGTAAACATCTAGACAATCTCAGTACCCTTTATCTCAATAGTAATCAGTTTTCTACTATTGATATCAATCCATACACAAACTTAACAGAGCTTGATATTAGTGACAACCAAATCACTTCACTGAGTAATAATGACTTTAGCTCACTTACGAGTTTATCCTCACTCAATATTTCACCTTCATGCAATACCAATGGAACTGAATACATTACGTATCAATGATGAACGGCAAGCACAGATAGTGATAATTGTGTAGCTCCATCCAGTACAGATGTTGCTGACTTTACAGGAGAACTAGAAACAAAATGATATACACGAGATGGGACATACAATGCATATGTAGGATGACGTCCAATTAGCTTCAATAATCCCAGCGCAAGCAATGAAATACTAGCACCACTTCTTATGACATCATCAGATGACATTCCTGCAGCAATTCTGTATCAAGACGGAACAACTATCACACAAAATTGAGATGATTTTACAGACACCTTATATAATCCTACCCTATATCATACAGGAAATGTTCCAGGGATAGACAATGCTACTACACTTATGAAATTTGGAAATCTTACCAAGAGAATAGATTTCAGTCAGGATGTTACCATCATTATGCCAGCACCTGGTAAGGCTATTGATGAAGAGGTTAATATTTATAGTTCTGATGCAGAGAATATTTTCACTACGCAAGATCCAGAATGGCATTTCGAAGCCACAATCAAAGTAAAAGACATAAATGGAGAACCATATGTTCAGTTTACTACTAATCATGCAAGTCGATGGACAATTGGAGACCCAACATTTTGTAATTCCGTTACCGATGTCCCATGGGATGAATGTAATGCACTCATTAGTCTCTACAACACAGCAGGAGGTACTGAATGGTTCGACACAGGATATCGATGAACTACGACTGTGGGTAATCGATACGGTATCACGGTTGATGGATGACATGTTACAGAAGTAAATCTATCTTCAAATAATCTCTCTGGTGTCATCCCAAAGGAAATAAATGGACTCATAGATCTAACATATCTAGATCTTCACGACAACAAGATTACTGCAATAAGAGATGGAACGTTCAACACATTGAATAAAATTAACTACTTAGACCTTTCTACTAATCGATTGAGTAAACTTCCAGAATCTACTCTATGACTAGCAAATCTCACAACAGTAAATTTAGATAGCAACTGTCGATACGGTCCTGCAATGAGTGTTAATTTACTCGATTTCATCACAAACATTGCAGACAATGGTGATTGGCTAAACTCAACAAGTCTCTCTTGTCCAGCAGCGGCATTCTGTCAATACATCGTAGACGTACCGCAAAGTGAATGTGAGGCACTAGTGAATACCTACTATACAGCAAATGGAAATGGTCGGCTATATAAGACAAATCGATTAAAGTCCAACAAGGTGCACGATTGGTATGGTATCACCACCTATTTATGACATATTATAGAAGTTGATTTACACAATAATCTCCTCTCTTGATCAACAAATTTTTCTAACCTAAGTAGATTAGATTATCTCGACCTAGCAAAAAATACCATTACAGCGATTACACTTTCTGGACTAACTAATTTAACATCACTGCTATTAAGTGATAATCATATCCAATCGATTGATTTGACAGATCTCACAAGTCTCGAGACTCTTGATCTAAGAACTAATTGGCTCAGCTCACTTCCAGAATCTACAACTCATCTCACACACTTAACAACAGCAAATCTAGAAGATAACTGCCGATATCTTCCCTATATGAGCAAAAATTTACGTGACTTTCTAAAATATGTAATAGGAAACAGCAATCGAGAAACAGCACTCAGCGAAAACTGTCCGGTACCAAGTTTTGACTGTAGTAAGCCATCAGTATCCTTCACCAAAGCAGATTATGTAGATTGGACACTTCCATGAAATCAAGACTGTATCACAGACAACGTCTGTATCACGAGAAAAAACAATCAAGGAATTTACAACTATGCTACAGAGAATGGATATATATCTTCTAGTCCAGACGATACCGAACGAGCATATGGCAATTGTATCAGCAAAGATTCACTCACTTTTGACACCCGAACAAATACTCATGGGAACAATCCACCAGACACCATAGGACAAGATATGTGTCTCCACTTGATAAGTGATGATAAGTATTATGATCTTATATTTACAGCTTGGACGCCAAGTAATGCATGAGGATGATTCTCCTATACGAGGACAGAATATATTCCTCCTCCACAAATAGATTTTACCAAAGCTGACTACGCAGACCGGACTCTCCCAGAAAATCAGGATTGTATCACCAACAACGTATGTCTCACCAGACAAGATACCAAAGAGTTATTCAATAGTATTTCAGAATCATCAGATAATGATTCAACAAGTCCTCTTGATACAGAATGGATAGTAGGAAATTGTACCAATAGAACGAAAGCAACTTTTGATACATGGCACAATACCATTTCATCAATTTGATGAAATCCAGGAAGTCTAGTAGGAGAAGATATATGTCTTCATCTCATTACAGATAACACATATTATAACATTCATTTAAATTCTTGGACAGCAGAGGGAAATGGCTGATGATTTTCTTATACAAGAACAGATTATCCTGGCACACAAATAGAAATTCCACAAAACGAATGTGAAGCACTAGTCGCTTTATATTCCAAGACCAATGGAAACTATTGGACCGATCACAGCAATCGATTACGCTCCAAAACTATTGCTGACTGGTATGGCATAACATTAGATGGATGACGTATCAGTGATTTGGTTACAAATAGCAACAATCTCGTGGGAGTCATTCCAAGTGAATTAAGTAAATTATCTAGGGTAAATTCCATAGATTTTGATGACAATAAAATTACTTCCATAGAAACAGGTGCATTTAGTTGATTGGGAAACCTCAGTTATCTAGACATATGAAGTAATAGAATTTCTTCACTCAAAAAAAATGCATTCTACACATTACCAAACTTATCATATTTAGGCCTATATAATAATCAACTTAAATCTATAGACACAAGCACATTCTACGGGCTTGATAATATTAACCAATTAGATATTAGCTCAAACCAAATCACATCCATACAGACTCAAGCGATGAAACCATTAACCTCTTTACATGAATTGGATGCAAATAACAATCAGATTGCCTCACTCAGCAAAATAGATTTGAATGGATTAGATAATCTGGGTGTATTAGGCTTAGGAAGTAACCAAATCACAACAATTCCATGAGACTTTTTCAACTGATTATGAAGTCTATCTACACTATATCTTGATTGGAATCCACTTATTTCATTTAATGGTGCTAACATTCCTTCTGGTGTAACCAATCTCAATATAAGTAATGCATGTAATACCAATGGGACTCAGACCATAGAATTCAATCAAACAGCTACTAGTATTGATAGTAATCGTTGCGTACTTATTATAAGTGATATTGCTAGTGACTTTAGCGGAGCGCTCGTAAACAAAGGATACAGCAAAGATAATAATGGATACTATGTAGGGAATTATCCTATCAGTTTCAATGATGAGAACACAGACATTATCTTAGTTCCTACGATTATGGAATCATCCAATTCAAATGGATACTCACAAGACTACTACCAAAATAAAGTACAGGCACAATTTGATGCAGGCACAGAAATTACACAAAATGGAAATCCATTCACCTGAGTCTTACAGAGTCCCACCTTATTTGATACAGGAGATGTCTTTGGCATGAAAGAAGTTGATGCACTTATGAGATTTGGAGATCTGAGTAGAAGAATAGATTTCAGCCAAGATGTTACAATTAGGATGCCAGTACTTGGTAAAAATATTGATGATGTGGTAAATATATATAGCTCTGATGCAGAAGATATTAGTAGTAATTGAGCAACCCGAACTTTAGAGACGACAGCAACTGTATTTGACGGTGGAAATGGAATTCCTTATGTAGAATTTACAGCTAGCCATGCAAGTCGATGGAGCGTAGGAGTAGCGAGTTTTTGTGCAACAGTAACTGATGTCCCATCATACGAATGTGAAGCGCTAGCCGCACTTTACAATAACACGGAAGGATCATGATGGATCAATACAGGTGGTCGATGAGTATCAACAACAGTAGGTAGCTGGGATGGAATTACCGTAGTAGGATGACATATACAGCAAATTAATCTATCATCATACAATCTCGTCGGAACTATTCCTGCCTGATTTAGTAACCTCACAGGACTACAAAATCTAAACCTTTACGGTAATCAGATAGTTTCTATAGAAACAGGCGCATTCAGTGGATTTTCAAGTTTGGAAATGATAGATGTCAGTAGTAATCTGATTAGCTCTCTTCCTGCTGGTATCTTTGACTCTCTTACAAATCTATTAACACTTTATATATATAGCAATCAATTAACCTGACTGCCTCCAGGCATTTTTGATTCCCTCACAAATTTGACAAATTTAGATATCGACAGTAATCAAATAACCTCACTTCCTGTAGGAATTTTTGATTCACTGTCTAGTTTGATCTATTTATATATCAACTACAATAAATTAGCTTCACTTCCTGCAGGAATTTTTGACACTCTTACAAATTTATCAGAGCTATATTTGGATAATAATCAATTAACTTTGCTCCATGATGGCATCTTTAATTCACTATCTAACCTAAACTATTTATACGCAAACAATAATCAATTAGCGTCACTTCCTGCTGGCATCTTTAATTCACTGTCTAGCTTAAACTATTTGGATCTAAGTACTAATAAACTGACATTGCTTCCTACTGGGATCTTTGATACGCTCAGTAATTTATATGGGCTTTATTTATCTAACAATCCAATAACATCATTTTCTGCTGGAATTTTTGATGGACTTACAAATGTAACAACGCTGTTTATCTATTCTGCTTGTAACACAGCAGGCACAGAGACTATCGGTTTTCCTTTGGGAAGTACAACTACGGATAATAGTTATTGTGCTGCTCTACCAGATACTAATCCCACAGACTTCACAGGAGAATTAGAAGCAAAGGGATATACACGAGATGGAACTTATAGTTCTTATGTGGGGAATAGCCCAATTAGCTTTGACAATCCCAGTACTAGCAATCAATTTTTAGAGGCTGTTGCAATGGCATCTCTTGATACATATCCTGGAATAGTACGATACCAAAATGGCACACTAATAACACAAAACTGAAATCCATTCACAGGGGTATTGCATAGTCCCGTCTTGTTTGCTACAGGGAACGTACCTGGCATGACAAATACCACTACATTGATGAGATTCGGAGATTTAAAAAATAAAATAGATTTTGATACGCTCATAACTGTTGTTATGCCAGCTCCTGGTAAAACGATGGGTGATGTGGTCTCGGTCTATAGCACTGATGCAGAAAGCATCTTTGACGGTGGACGACCAGCTTGGCAATTAGAGACTACTGGCATTGTATCAGACGTGTTAGGAATAGGAGAACCATACATTTCATTCAATACAAGACATGCAAGTCGATGGGCAATCTGAGATTCTTTTTGTAGTACGGTCACAGACGTCCCATCATATGAATGTGATGCACTTGCAGCACTCTATGGAAGTACAAATTGACAATCATGGAATGATAATACAAACCGATGAATAGATACAACAGTTGGCAACTGGTACGGAATCACTGTCGGATGATGACAAGTACAACAAATTACTTTATGATCAAATAATTTATCTGGTACTATACCTGCATGATTTAGTAACCTTGGATGATTAGAACTCTTGGATTTATCAACAAATTATCTTCCTGTTATTCAGACAGGGGCTTTTGATGGATTTACTAGCCTTCTACAATTATCGTTAGAAGATGATAAGATTGGTTATCTTATCAGTGATGAGTTTGCTGGAGCACCAAATTTAGTATATTTAGCGATTGGTAGTAACGGGATATCAAATATTGATTATCCTATATTCTCCTGACTACCAAACTTAAACTTCCTCCTTATAGATAAGAACAAAATTTCACATATTGCTGGAGGAACTTTTGACTGAGCACCAAACTTAATTGGTATATCTATTGGTTCGAATACAATTAAGTCAATCGATAGTGGAACCTTTGCCTGACTCTACAATCTAACAGGAGTAAATCTAAGTAGCAACAAAATTGCATCTATCAACAGCTGAACCTTTGATGGGCGACCCCCTTTGGAATATCTAGACCTTTCCAGTAATTACATCTCATTACTCCCAAGCAACACCTTTGACGCTCTACCAAATCTAGTAACACTTGATCTTAGGGGCAACCAGATACCATCACTCTACAATGGAATATTTTCTTCTCTATCTAATCTGACCACACTCGATGTATCTGCAAATCAAATTGCATCACTTCATAATGAAGATTTTTCATGATTACCAGCATTAGATATACTAAGGATTTGATCTAATCAGATATCTTCTATACAAAGTTGAACCTTTGATGGACTATCATCATTAACTGCGCTAGATGTTGCCAGTAACAACATGATAGATATTGCAAGTGGGACTTTTAATGGACCGACAAACTTAACAACACTATATCTCGGCAATAATCAATTTTTAAATCTTAACAGTAGCATCTTCTGAGGGCTAGGTAGTCTTAGTTCCCTAGATATATCTTATTCTTGTAACACAAATGGAGCGGGGACAATATATTATGCTGGAGGATCGGCATCGATAGATAATGATTATTGTGTAGCAATACCCGATGTCATTCCTGCAAATTTTACAGGAGAATTAGTAAATAAGGGATACATCTATAATGGATCGGAGTATGAAGGAAGTTATCCTCTTAGTTTTAATAAAAGCCCACCTGCAGACAATGTATTTCATGCAAATGTTGTAATGACATCTACCAATCCAAATAGCTACGGACAAAGTTATTACCAAAGCCTTGTATATATATTGTACAAAATAGGAACCAACATCAAACTCAATGGGAATCCATTTACAGGAGTCTTGTACGGGCCAACACTCTTTGCTACAGGCGACATTCCTGGATTGACGCATGTCGTAGCAGTCATGAGATTCTGAGACCTCAAACAAAAGATAACCTTCAATCAAGATGTTAAAATACAAGTTCCTGCAATAGGCAAAACTGTTTGAGATCTAGTCAACATTTATAGCTCTGATAATGAAAATATTTATAGTGATTCAGGAGTTAGTTGAACTTTCGAGACAGGGATAACCGTGACAAGTCTAGGTGGTCAACCTTACATTCAATTTTATACTAACCATGCAAGTCGATGGGTATTCGACGCACCAGGTGCATGTTCGATAGTGACAGATATCCCACCGATAGAATGTGCTGCATTAGTTGCACTTTACAACAATACAGATGGACCACACCGAGGCGACAGCACCAATCGATTAAGTGGAACACTTGCAGAAAACTGGTATGGAATACAGGTGTACCCAGGATGAGGCACAGGAGTAGTTTCACGTATCGACTTACACAACAACAGACTATCTTGAGCCATTCCACCAGAGATAGGAGATCTAAGCTCATTAGGAGCACTTGATATATCTGAAAACAATATAACTGATCTTCCCAAAGAAATTGGAAATCTTTGAAATCTAGTATGGCTACAAATAAATAATAACAAACTTACTTCCCTTCCTCGAGAGATCGGCTATTTATGAAATTTACAAGGACTGTTCGCCGGAGGAAATCAGATCTCAAGTATTTCAGGAACATCAATGGCATGATTAACAAGTTTACTTTATCTAGATTTTGGATGAACACTAAGCAATATAGCTTTTTGACGCAATATTAATAAATGAGGAAACAATCTTACTTCTGTTCCATGAGCATACCTTCCATCCTTAGAACGACTCGATCTTTCAGATAACAATATATCTTCCTTATCTCCATTTGGGAACACTACAAATCTCCAATATGTACTTCTAAACGACAACAATCTTACCAGTCTTCCTAGTTGGATAGGCAATGGTTCTAGTATAATTGCGCTTACCTTATGATGAAATCAACTTACTTGACTTCCTGCAGATATAAGTGGATTGGTACACTTACAATTGCTTGACCTATGATCAGATTTAGTGAATAAGTATCTTCTGGATACTTATGGGGTAACGGCACATCTATCTACTGGATGAAATCAGATAACAACACTTCCTGCAGAATTATGGGGATTAACAGGATTATCATCCCTTGGACTTTCTCAGAACAAAATAACTACCATTCCTACAAATATTACTAATCTCTCAAATCTAAGTAGTCTTTATATAAACAACAACCGACTATTCTGACTTCCTGAGGAATTCACCTGAATGACATCTCTCACAGATACCTGATGAATGAGAGCAGAACTTAACTGTTGGGATACCTGATCTATGAGTTCTTTGTTGTTAAACTTCGTTAATCTTAAGGTAGGCGATACTGCTTGGCAGAGCCCATTAAATCCAACCTGTCCTATACCTCCTGTAGTAATATTTACCGGTGCCAATCCTGCAGACAATATTTGGATAAGAACAAATTCCTTTACAGGACAACTAGATATTACTGAGGCTTACCCCAACCAATTTGAACGAAGACGAAGTGGAGTAAATTATTCTCTCTACGATTCATGATTAGTCTTCATGGCCAATTTTGATAATGTAAGTTCATTATGAGAAAGCAATGGAGTTGCTACAGACCTATCTAGCTATGGAGCAAATATCGTTGGATATGGATGAGTCAACTGGACAGGCAATGGAAGACGAAATGGAGCTTATGCATTCAATGGGACCAATGGATATTTTGAAATAGCAGATAACTCAGGAATAAATATCGCAGGAAGTAATATTACCATGTCCGTATGGATCAAAATCAATAAATGTCCTACAGCAGCGAATCTAATCTTCGAAAAAGAAGCACAATATACACTTAATTTATACAATGGCTGTACGATTAGTTATGCTGACAGTAGCAATCGATCATACGTAAACTTTGGATACAAAGACATAGGAATTACTACAGGAGCATGGAACTATATCGTCGTCACCAAAGATTCATCTAATTTTGTTTCCCTTTATCGCAATGGAATATATCAGACAGGAAAAACATTTGGTTGAGCTATTTCACAAACAAGCAACAATCTCCTTATTGGAAATTATCTATTTTCTACGGCCTACTTCTCCTGACTCATAGATGAACCACGTATCTATAATCGCACACTCTCATCTGGAGAGATAGCACGACAATATAATGCTAATCTAAATAAATATGATACCAACAAATGGAATTTTATAACCTTCCAGACAGGACTAACAGATGGTATATTTAGATATACATGATTTGTCAGTAATATTAATTTGATCAGTACAACAACAGGCAGAAACATTGGACGTGATACAGCGAATCCATTAACGACATTCCTTCTTTCTCCAACCAGTGGCCAAGTGCTCAGTACATGAAATATAACGCTCCTTCGAAGTGGTGCAGTCGATACGGGATCAGGAATCAGTGGATATATTTATCAAGTAAGTACAGGTACATCATTTACAACGTTTGTAATTTCTTGAACCAAAACAACCACAGGGGTCGGCTTACTTGGTTTTACAGATGGAACCTACTATCGACGCGCATATGCTTTTGATCTCGCAGGAAATACTTGAGCACGAAGCACATGATGGAATTTTATTATCAATATTACAACAATCCCAGTAATTACTTTCACCTGATCTACACCAGCAGACAATGCATGGATCACTACTAATTCATTTACTGCACAATTAAATATCGCAACAACAAATCTCTCTCAATTTATACGATCACGAAGCGGGACAAATTACAGCATATATGACAGTGGAGTTTGATTATTAATGAACTTTGATAAAATCACAGCACGCTGAGAATCAGATAGCAATATCAAAGATTGGACAATAAACGGGAACACATGAGCTATATCAGGAGCAGTAACATGGACAGGAAATGGAAAATTTTGATGAGCCTATATCCTAAGTGGTGGCTATATTACTGTACCTAGTTCAGGATCTATTGATCCTACTACATGACGAACATTATCTGCCTGGATCAAAAGAAATGTTGTTGGTCAACAACAAGGTATTATGGAAAAATTTGACCGAACAGCTGGCAGAGGAAGTTATGCATTAAGAATAGAAAATGATAAACTTATCGCATATGTCCTAAATGGAACAAGTTATGACGTGTGTGGAACCACAACTACATTACTAGCTCAATATGTGCGATATTATGTTACGGCTACTTTTGATAGTACTACCCACATCCTAAAGTGTTACGTAAATGGCGTTGGAGAAG
>JAPLUV010000023.1:0-23803 GCA_026397395.1 candidate division SR1 bacterium
GTACACGGATATGTTCCGAACATTTAGAAACCTGAACGAAGACCCCAGTCATGACATGAAAAAGTTTCAGGAGACAGGCAAACAAGTAGAACACGAAATGTTTAAACTTGAGTGAATACTAACCGACAAGATGCTCAAACAAGAAAAAGGTCTCGACAAAGTAATCGATTCCTTCTACAAGATAGTCTATACCTACTTTCCTAAGTATTCTCAGGTAGAATAATTATTTGAAATAGAATCCAAGTCCAACAAGTACCGTCGTTGCCACAATCATAATGACATCTTTTTTGCTAGGTTTTTCTCTGAGAAAAATAAAGCCAAAAAGCAAAGTAATCCCATCTCACAAGAAAGAAAGAAGCGTCGAAATAACCACACCAAACTCTGACACAAGAAAAAGATAGAGCAAGAAAGAAATATTATTTGACGTAGAAGAAATAGTCTGATATCATCGAAACCTAGGTTTAAGTGATTTGATTTGCGAGAAGAAGTTCTTGATTACAAAAGGAAAAAGCAACATTATGATAATAACCACTTGATAGACGATGAAGAAATCTTTGTCAGAAACGTCTTTGAGAAAATATCAGGTAATTAACGTCTCAGCAGTAATCAGAATTTGGATAAGCAATATTTTCTTAATGTTTTTAGGCCAAGTGAAGTGCTTAAAATCCATAGAAGACAAAATAGTCATAATAATAACAATCATACTGATTCCTACAGAGATCAATGATGCATCCCTAAACATCAGATATCAAGCCACGATAGCGAAGACACAGTTGAGATTTTCATAAGGAATCATTGTAGAAACCTTTTCTTCTCTATAGAGTGACTGATCAAGATAATCATATCGAATATCAATAATCAGGACAAAAATAATCCCTCCCACAACTCGCATATTGAGAAACAGTGCTCGATCAAAACCAGATAGAGCTATCACAACGACACAAATAATCAATCCATTCAATTCTCCCAAAAAACGAAACAGTAATTCCGGCAAGCTGGAAATGAGTAATGTCTTTTTCCACAAGACAGTACCAAAACTTTGTAAAATATTGCCGAATACGGCTCGAAACATACACTTAGGCTTTAGAATGTAAATAATGTTTAAGATCTATCATATGTTCTTGGACACGAATCACTTTTTTATTAGCCACAAAAAGCATATTGGAAAGTATCCTTACTCTTCTAGCAAAAGGATTACCCCCTGTCTTAAATTTTGGACCAAGTTGAAACATGACATAATCTATGCCATCATCAATTTTTTGCAATACTTCTGCTTTTTTGGTGGCATTGGTACAAGCTGCGACAAAATCTTCCTTCTTCACTCTCATTGCTTTGGGCAAAAGATCGTTAATATCCATTTCTTTTTCCATCTCTTCAATCTTTTGAAGAATCTCTTGGAGTTCAACATTATCCAAGATGGCATTCATTTCTTTTTTATCAACTTTTTTATCTTGAGAAATTTTCTCCAATGTTTCTTTATCTTCGAAAGAGATGACTCACTCTTTCACAAGATCTTGAAGTTCATTGAGGCTTAATTTATTTTTTTTGAGGTGTGATTGAATTTCCGCTTCTTTACTTTGTTTTTTGCGGATTACCTCGAGTTTTTTCTTCTTTTTCTTTTCCTGATCCTCCACATTGAGATAATCTTCTACCATGAAGAAATCGATAATAAATAAAAACTATTGTACAAAATGCAAGAATACTCATTCGTATTTTTTCACCTCCTTGATATGCAACTGATCACCAGAGTCAAGGACAACTATTCCACTATCACTTATCTGTCATCCACTTTCTGCATAGAACGGCGTCTGATCAAAAACTAAAATTCTCTGACCACCAACTTCGAAATCCTTGAGTAATTTCGTCTTGTCTGCTTTCATCGTATCGTATCACACAAACTTCGTAGCAGGAAGATCTATAATATATTTGCTTCGATCAACATCTTGAGTAAACATATTTTTAGAGCCAGCACGAGACCTTTGTTGCTGAGCCCCCATTTCTTTAGCAAATCATATTTCATCGACCGTACATTTTACTTCCATAGCAATTTCTTTGGTTAATTCTACTGGGAAACCAAAGGTATCATAGAGTTTAAATGCATCAGCTCATGAAATAGTTTTTTTCTTAGAAGATTTGATAATATCTTGCAATAATTTCTGTCCATTGCTAATGGTTTTTTGAAATTGGGTCACTTCTTTTTCCAAAAGTGCAATAACTTGATCAAAATTTCCTGTAAGATCAAATAAGACAGTAAGTTCTTTTACAATATTTTTCAAAAATGCTGGCAAGGTTTTGCTATCAACTTCCTTGAGTAACATCATGTTGTAATACATTCTTCTGATCAATCTTCTCAAGACATATCCTCTACCCTCATTGGACGGAGCGATACCATCTCTCATCATAAAAAAAGATGTTCTCAAGTGATCAGCGATAATTCTATATCTTCTTTCATTTCCTGCATAAGGCAGTCAGACGTAATCTGTAATTATTGCCAGTAACGAAGCAAACACATCCGTTTCGTAGGCAGACTCTTTTTGTTGTAAGACTTTACACATTCTTTCAAATCACATACCAGTATCCACATTTCGGTTTTTTAATTTTGTCAGCTTACCGGACTCATCACGATAATATTCCATAAAAACGTTATTTCGAACCTCTAACCAATTAGCTTCATCAGTTTTTGGCGTAGATCATTTAGGTGGTAATTTGGTAGTTCAGACCCAGTAGTAAATCTCTGTGCAAGGGCCACAAGGACCAACAGGTCCAGGACTTCGTCGATTATCTTTGGCTGTCATAGTACAAATCCTCTGCTCATCCAGACCAGCATTCTTTCGATATCAAATTGTTTCAGTATCTTCAGCTACTTCTTTGTCTCATTCAAAAACCGTTGCCGCTAATTTCTCTTGTTCAAATCACAATACTTCCGTAAGGAATTCCCAGCTTCGTTGTACCGCTTCTTTCTTGAAATAATCACCAAGTGATCGATTACCCATCATTTCAAAAAATGTACAATGACTAGCGTCGCCCACTTCATCTATGTCTACGGTTCTGATACATTTCTGGATATTAAAAAGTCTCTTGCCAAGCGGATGGGCTTGCCCAGAAAGATATGGGATCAATTGTTGCATTCCAGCGATGTTAAACATTGCCGTACTCTCTTTTCCTCCAATTAACGGTGCTTCTGGAAGCCAAACATGCTGTCTACTTTCCCAGAATTTTTTCCATTCTTCTTTGAGTTGTTTCCCCGATATCGTTTTCATTATTTTCAATAACACAATAAATATATCACTTATGGTATAGCAAATTAGAGAACTATTACAAGGAGTCAGAGATTCGGCAGAATAACATAAGATTGACTTTATACAAGATATGTATATAGTTACAGAAATAAATGAAAAATAAAAACAACAAAATAAAATACAGGCTATGAGAACAAAAATCAGTATTATTATCGTGATCTTATGTATCACCATCGGGCATTCATTTGCTCAAGACATCAAAAAAGTAGCTTCCATGAAGCAGAAGTTTATTGCGTTAAACGGTATCGATACGACGATAAACAAGCACAGAATAATGGTCATTGCTAGTGACACCGAAACAGTGATCAAAATTTATCCCATGGAGGGAATATTACAAGAGTTCGTAATAAACTGGGAGAAGAAAAAGTTATCCAGCATTACAAACAAGTTTCATATTGGCGACGAATATAACCTTATCATTTTTTATGGGACTATGATAAGACGCAAAGGAATTGATACATACTATATGCCTCGAGGAGAAGGAGATGCCATCGTATATCGAGAAATGAAAGAATACGAAAAAGGAATCTTTGGTCGTTCAATAACGGAATTATTAACCCACATGAATCAATTACCATAGCATACTATGGTAGCAATCAAGCCTGTTCTGATATGTAGGAGCAGGCTTGCTTCGTTATTAAAAAAAGGCGATCTTCACCGCCCTCTTCTTATGAGTATAAAGTAGTAAGTATAAAGAAAATTTTTGTACTTACTACTTTTGTCTTACTACTTACTACTCTATTGTGATGCAGTAGTCTTCAATACATTATTCTGCTTGATACTATCTATATAATCAGAGAGACTTACTTTATTCACTCCCTCACTTGTAAGGATATATAATTCTGGTTTATTGCCTGTTGGATCTGGAACTTCTACATCTATCACAGGGTTGGTACCAAGATCAAACTTGTAACTAAAGATATAATACAAGCTGTAGTTGGAAGCAAACTGGTCCCCGTTTTTAGCAGGACGTGATTCGTAGACAGTAAAGGTTTGGTTATCTTTATCGAAGAGATAGACATATTTGGAATTGATAGAACTGATAATCTTAACATTATTGGAATATTTATTTGTTTGGGTATCGCCACCCAGTAATTTCACTTCACGATAATCGAGGGTAAACGCTGTAGGTGGATTTCTTCGGAATTGAAGCAATTTACCTTGATACCACGTCAAGAACGAACCATCTACTGCAAAGCTACTAAATCCAGATCATCCAAAACTTGCTCCAGACGCATTAGGAGTTAAATAATATTTTTGACCTCCCTGATAAATAGTTTGTGAACCAAGTGTATTGCGGTATCTCGTAACGAGAGTTGTATTGCCTACTGCACTTACCGTAGATTCAAAAATATACATATTTGCTTTGCCATAGGTTGCTATACCACCAATATGCTTACTGAAATTTTCCCCGTCACCATTAGTCACCATCTGAGAACCAGCTTTAGTAACGGAAATAATTGTTCCCTTCGGTGTAAAACAATAGATACCATCCTTAAGTAAATTTGCACTACATCATTTAATACTTTCACCATCAGGCAAAGTGTAATCTATCATCACTCCTCTAAGGTTATCATCCATTGCACCAACTAATGCAGAAGAAGCTCCTTCAATAATCATATTGCTCCACATAGAGATACCCATCATAGCACCAAGTTGTGATTTTTCTGAATCATTAAAGGTAAGTATTCTAGATTTTTTACCAAGAGTTAAATCATCAAATTTACTGAGCGAGCTAATATAACTAATATTAAATCCTTTGTAATATTCTGATTGTAGGACCTTCTTGAGCGAAGCGACATCTTCCAATCGTTTTCCTTCACTTTCCAAGACATTTAATTTCTCAGTTAAGTCTTTGTATTTCATAGATTTTTCTTCTGAGGTAGGATCCATTCACTGGAACACAAGAAGATCTTTTTTGATAGAATCAATCGTTACACCAACCGTAACACCATTGGAAGTAACAACAGTATTGCTGTTGGACTTCAATACTTGAGACAAGAGATTAATCAACATAAAAAGAATGAACGCACCAAGAATTGCTACGGTTACCTGATATTTATTTTTGAGAAATTGAGATCTAATTTTGTACCATAAACTATCGGTATCTACATATTTCATAACTTGAGTATGTTCGGCAGCTTTCTTTACACTAGCACCAGTCACCGCATAATGGAAAATAAAACTAAATGCTTTCTTATCTATTCTTGCATGAAGAACATCTTGAAGAAAATTTGCCAAATTCATAGATTCTGACTTCAAAGCTTGCTCCATATCTTTGAAATCGTTGGTATCCAATACATCGGAAATCTTGATCCCCACGTAGAGAAGTTCATCAGTATTTTCTACATCCCCTTCTACAAAATCTGAGAAAAGATCAATCTTGCCTTTCATATTTGTGGTATTACTCAACGAATAATACGCGAACGCTTTAAGTTTCGTATTGAGATTTTGCAAGGCTATTTCAAAATGTGATTTCAAGACATCGATATCATATGATTCTTCTTCTCCTACTTTTTCCATAACTTCGGCAACGAAATCTTGGACAAGATCTTTCTGATAATCTACAAATTTATCTACACCAAATCCAACGAATAATTTGAGTTTAGCACCATTAGCAAGCTCTTCAGCGACTTGGAATGTTTGTTCTTCTGGAACATACAAAAACTTTTTTTCTTTGACGTTCATGGAAACTTAATATAGGTAATAAAGAACATGCACCAAAAACAATTTCTTCCAAAATAGCAGAAAAAATCTTGATAGCAACTTTGTATGTATCTATCTTGAGCACTTTTTCAATAGTAAATATGAGAAAATATAGTGCAAGATACCAAGAGAATCCAAGACTTTTTTATAATTTCTTTTGGGATCAGATATCAGCCTTCGTAGCCACTCTAATCTCAGCTTTCTTACTATCATTGGCGGCCTTTTTTGTTCTCCCACTCGCCAATCAAAGGTACCTGCTTGGTTCATGACCCAAAGTTTATTCTTTTGAATACGTTCTTTGTTTGCATATACCCGCATTTCCTGGACAGGATATACTGCGGTAGATCTTGCCACCAACATAACGTTTATTGTTCATTCTTCTGCAGGTAAAACTTTTTCTACCTGATCTCGATCAAGGTTGGTATATCCATCTTGCGCATAGAATACTTGATATCATTTATCTTGTAAATAAATTTTTGTCTTTTGTAATAAATGTGGATAAGTTCCGTAAATAACCATACGAACATTATGAGCACCAAATTTTTGGACAAGAGATTCCAAGACAAAAGGAGCAAAATCCGTACCATTTAAATTAGGCAACCATTTTCATTTTGCCAAAAAATAAAACAACTGCAAAGCAATGCCATCCATCAAAGCAAAATCCGAATCCAGAAGAGCATCCTGATAGAGTTTGTGAACCAGAGATAATGTTGTTTTTTTATAATCCTCGAGTAAGGCATTCTGAAAATGAGAAAGCACATAGTGTTCTTTGTGATGCTCAAACAATTTCTTTCCATAAATATTTGCAAAATATACATAACTTACGATAGCAAATCATTGTTTATTATACCTTTGCAAAATAGCATCTAACGCCTCCTGCCTATCACCAACAAATATTTTTTTAAGAATAGTTTCCATAATGAAATTATTAAATTATAAATTAATTTCTAAATTTTAGTTAACACGACTCCTGGATAATAATATTCCAGAATTTTTTTCAAATCCCATCACTGCTCTGCGAGATATTGAGATCATTTACCACTCAAACCAACTCCATGTCCTTTAAAATCAAAGCAGGGAACAAAATCCATCCTAGCCTGTAGATATGGCGTATCAATCCATCCCCGTCTATCTTTGGCAGATCGCGTAAATCCTGCTGAACAACTAAAGTATGGCAAGATAGGCACATAACCGCTATATAAAACGACAGTATTTCCGAGGGAAGCAAGCGCAGTGGCAGAAGTTTTGGATGTTTTTTCTCGACCAGCTCAGACATATTTTTGATACATATCAGGATTGTCTATCGCGGTATAGTTTGCTCCTGCAGGAATAGATGGATGAATATTTGCAGGATTCATATAAAAGAGCGCATACATTTTGGCAAGGAGCAATACTAATGTTTGTTTAACTAAACTATCTGTATCACTAGTCTCAGCGATGCCTTTCATATAATCAGAGAAAGCCAATCTATTGATAATAACATATCTTGTATCGATAACTCCACCAGAAGACAAGTTTTTGATAGGATTTGATTTGAAGATCAATGATCCATGAAAGGTATTCCATGGCACTGCACCATAAGATGATCTATTGTAAGAAGTTACTTTCACGAGTCATCAAGACGATGATGAAATAGAAACTTGCGTCGGTGTAAGATAGTTTTCACCACTACTAACATAAAGCACATTATCAGAGGATTCCAAAATAACTGATTTTTGTTTAACAACCGTTTTATCTAACGCAAGCAAACAAGTGCCGTCACAAGTAATTTCCCATCTAGGATAATTCATCGTAAGATCATAGAGCAAGACATTCATCATACCAGAAAGATATCATTTTAGTTCCGGTAAAAATGTTTTGTGAGTAATTTTGGTAACAGATGATGTACTAAGAGATAGTTTTTTATCTTTGATATAGGTATTTTCTAAGTCTTTACCAACTTGTGATAAATCAGTTTTTCGAATTAAGGGAAATGAAATAAATTTATTTTCTGTTTTCCCTTGCGCGGATGGATAGACAATTTTTATCGTTCTATTGATTCAGGGAGTATAGTTTGTCCTCTTGAGAGATAACGTAAAAATTCATTGTTTTAGTACACAGGAAGTAACGAGTAATCAGCTTGTCATAGAGGTACAAGAAGTAACTGCAGGCAATTCTATAGGCAGAGAAAAAGCAATAGTATCTACACCTCCATAATGTAATCCAGTAAATACCTGTGTAGCAGCTCAGCCAGAAAGCTGAGAAAGAAGATCTACATTAGCAAGACCATTTTTGATTTGTTGACGAATATCTGGAAGAAGTTTATACATTTCTACTCATGGACAAGCAGTTGCTTGACCATCATCTTTATGTCCAGCCACAGCATAAGAGGTAACAGTAGCAATATAAGGTGGCCAAGCTGATGGTTTAAAATACGATACCTTAGCCGTTGGATCAATTTTATATTTTTTAGCCAAAGCAGTAGCAAGTTTTACCAAAGCAAGCAATTGTTCATCAGTCGGTTTCTGAATATTGAAGTTTCCCATAAGGGCGATACCAACTGTAGAAGTATTGTTCCATGCAGCATGAGCACCAATCACTCCAGGACCACCAGCACGTCACTCATAAATATTTCCTGCTGGATCAATGAGAAAATTATAGCCAATATCTCATCGTCCTTTCGTTATGGTATGATATTTATAAATATTTTGGATAGTTGTTTTGACTGCAGATATTCATCCTGTAAGTAAACGTGAATAATCCTCTGCCGTATGATGAATCACAATTTTGGTTTTGTTATTATGGATAGTCTCTGGCCATTTCAAAAATTTACCATTAGCACTTTCACGCACCTCATCTACAGATTGTTCGGTAGGAAATTGAGTAATGAGATAATCATTAGCCAATTGTAATTCATAGGTTTGTTGCAGTGTATCCCAAAGTTTACTATCTACGCCTTCTCCCTGAGAATCTCTTAATAATTGCAATTGAGTATCTGCTTGTTGTTGAGAAATCTTATCTCTCTGAGTTTTGGATAAGGTAGAATATCTCAGCGATTCATTAGCGCCCCATTGTGCACGGGTAATGATAGTGATACCAGGCAAGCTTCGGTCAGCAGCCATCGTAGATCATCGAGCCAACCCAATCAAAAGCATTCAGAGAAAAATCTTTTTATACATACATATACGTAGAGAATAAATTACGCCAAAAAGTATACCAAACATATCCCAAAATACAACCGCAGATATATTTTAGAGATTGAAATACAGGAAAAAATAGATACAGTAGGGTTTAGAATAAGAAACAAGGGATAAGTTAGACATACTTCCGAAATTCTTAATTCTTAATTCTTAATTCTTAATTTTTTTGAATGTTCACCCATCTCCACGGTCATAGTACTTTCTCATTCCTAGAAGCAATTGGCAAGCCAAATAAGATTCTTGCAAGAGCAAAAGAATTGGAAATGAACGCCATTGCCATCACAGATTATAACGGCATGTACGGTATCATTAAATTTTACCAAACTGCTAAAGATGAGGGTATTAAACCGATTATTTGAGTAGAACTTGGATTTGTCTTAGATATTAATTCAGCTATACAAGCGAATCAAGTCTGAAATATCGTTCTTTTGGCAAGGAACAAAGAAGGATACGCAAATCTCATGGAACTTGTCTCATTTGCAAACAAAGATGGGATAACAGGGAAACCAAAGATTGATCTTGCTCAATTGCAAAAGTTTAGTCACGGCATTATTTGCATTATGTGAGGGAAAGAATCCCGAATTGGCAAAATGCTTGCACTAGATGAGAAGCCAGAAAAGATAGCAGAGATCATCAGCATGATCAAAAATACCGTGGGAGCCAAAGACATCTATTTGGAAGTTACTGCTCAGGACGAGAAACTTCTTCCCGAAATCAAAAAAATAAATACACAGATTCTTCATCTCGCGGAGCTTACTTCCACGGGATGCATCGTCGACAACAACTTTTTTTATCCCAAAGTAGGAGACAAAGAAGCACGAGAAATCGCTTTAGCGATCAAAGATGGCAAAAAAGTGTATGATGAAGATAGAAGAAAGCCCAAGGGAGAATATTATATTATGGACGAAGAAGAAATTCGTGCAGTATGCGAAAAAAATGGACACAGTAAGACAGATATAGACAAATGGATAGAAACAAACAATAAAATAGCAGAATGAATCCACGTAGAAATAGATCTCAATCAGACGCTATTCCCCAATTACGATGCTCCACCAGATATTGTAGAGTTATATGAGAAGTATAAAGATATATTAGTGGAAGAATAAAATTTTATTAAACACGTATAATATATGGAAGCAGATAACCACGATGCCAGATTAAAAGATTATTCTGAAAAAATAATAGACAAAATTCATAGAGCAAAAACGGATATTTCGGAAGAATTTACTACATCTTGAAATTCTCGGATTGCTTGTTTTGTAAGTATTATTAATTCCGTTTACGGACATCGACAAATCATTCGCAAACATAGAGATATGAATCAACAGATCAATAAAAGAATTGATGAGAGTATGTCTTTTCTTCTAAAAGAAATAGATAGACTTCGCGATAAGCCAGGCAAAGATACAGAACCATCTGAAGAAGAAAAAGAAGTATTATTTAGAAAACTCAGACATATAAAAATTGCAATGCAAATAACAAAAGATTCTCATGAACGCAAAAGTGCGATATAGACAGAAGTAGACAAACACGTCAAACTCTTCTTCTAATCGCACTTTTTTAACAAAACTAAATAAGTTCTTTTACCATCTCCCAGACTTCAGGGATAGATTTAGATGTACAATCAATGGTTATCAACCTCCCTTCTTTTTCTAAATGATCCATAATAGGCTCTGTTTCCTTACGATATGTATCAAGTCTTGTCTTAATTACAACGATATTATCATCAGGGCGATTAAGATCTTTTGCCCTCAAAAGAAGCCTATTGATAAGTTCTTCTTCGGGAACAAAGAGGTACACATATTTCACCTCTGCCTGAGGAAAGTTTTCTTTCAAATAGACAGTAAGCATATCATCCTGGATAGAATTACGAGGGAATCCATCAAGGATAAAGCCATTCTCTAAAATAGTGTTTTCGATAGCATCCTTCAGGACATTCATTACAATTTCATCCGATACAAAGACTCCGTTATCTATCTGAGCCTTTATCTTCAGAGCAAAATCATCTGTTCTTGATTTAGTAATTGTTCTAAACAAGTCTCCCGTAGAGAAATGAATAAGTCCAAACTTTTTTGACATAATTTCAGCTTGAGTCCCTTTGCCACCGCCGGGAGCTCCATACATAATAATAATTTTTTGCACATTTTTCTTCATACATTCAAATTTTATAATAATTTTTATTTTACCTGAAGAGTATAGATATTTCCTACATATTTTCACGAAAAAGAGAAAATGCATCTTCATGAGAAAAGATTGACTTTATTTAAGAAATAGATATAAAATAAATAATTTACCATGGTAAAAAGAATATGAACAAGTGAGATCAGAAAGATACAATAAATGAGATCAGCGCCTTTTTGAAAAAAAGGGGGCAGCATTCTATGTCCCAAGGTCTCTACTTTGATCTTATGAATGAGGCAGAAAAAATAAATGAGCTACTAAAATTAACTGATCAAAAAAGAAAATGATGAAAAATAAAAGTTTTGCGAGAACCAGAGGATGTAATTTCCGACCAATGTGAAATTATAAAAATGTCTGCAATATGAATAGATCAAAAAATAATAGACGACACAAAAAAGTGGGCTTTTATCGATGGTTATAAATGAGAATTTGAGGAAAAGATATTGAGAAGAACCTTTAGAAAATTACCTCAGGAGATAAGATGGCATATCGATGAAGATTATGATGATTATAACGATAATAATAGGAGATGAAAGTTTTCAATAGACATTTTAGATATATTAACCAGAAAACCCAGTGGCGATATTATTACCTACAAAATCAAACAAGATATTTGTGCCCATGAATTTTTCTTAATGATGTGATGTAATAACGAAGAAGAAGTCAGACAACTTTGAGCAAAAATAGCAATGAATCTAGAACAAGCTAGAGTATTATATCAGCACAGAATGTTCTCTGAAAGTGGACCATGAGAAGGAATGTTTGTTCATGTCGGGGATGATATCAAATATATAAATATGGCCTACAGAAGAGAAAGAGGAAAATGAATTTCATTCGGTTTTTGAAATATAGAAAAAGATAGGACATTATTCATATTTGAGCCAAAAGATAAAATATTCAGAGAGAATATATAAATCATTTTCTAATTTTCTCTATTTGAAATTGAATCGCATATTGTTTTCACTACAATACAAAACAGTCCGTAAGGTCAAAAGACTTAAAGCTTGCCTGCGGCAGGCAGGTCTATAAGGCCTTATAATTTTTGTTAATTCTGCATTCTGAACTTTACATTCTGCACTCTAAAAAATGGATATTAAAAGGTATATAGCAAGCCAACTCAATGATGAACAAACCAAAGCTGCGTTGCATACAGACACACCTTCCCTGATTATTGCAGGTGCAGGTAGTTGAAAGACCAGAGTTTTGACCTACAAGATAACCTATCTTATCCGAGGCAAGAAGATTCCTGCTACCAGAATTTTATCAGTAACCTTTACCAACAAGGCCGCTGGGGAAATGAGAGAAAGATTAGTGAAAATTTCCGAAGAAATCGCTAGCGAAGAAAAAAAAGCTCCACAAAAAGAGACCATCATCAAGGGAGATAGCATAGATGATTTTCTCCAAAGCATAGATGAATGACAAGCACCAACAGCGACTCATTTCAACCCATCGACAGCAACAAAATGGATTGGAACTTTTCATAGCATATTTCTCAAAATATTAAAAGAAGATATCGATAAATTAGGAAGGAAATACAACAAAAATTTCTGAATTTTCGACACGAACGAAAGTCAATCCGTCATCAAGGATGCACTCAAGAGGATGAATATTCAGGATGTATATAAGGTAGCAGAGGTAAAGAACTTCATCTCTACGCAAAAAAATAATGGCATTGAACCAAAAATGTACCTTAGCGATAGCAAATCTGACTATGATCAGCATATGGGCCAATTATATGAAGAATATCAGAAAGCATTGGAGAAAGCAAATTCCTTAGATTTTGATGATCTTTTACTCCTCCCCTACTTATTATTTAAAACAGATAAAGAAACGCTCGCCAAACGACAAAAGAAATTTGATTACATTCTCGTCGATGAGGCACAAGATACCAATCGAATCCAATTTGAGCTCATGAGAATGATGACCGGCTGATGAGCGAATATTACCATGATTGGTGATGATTTCCAGAGTATCTATGGCCGAAGATGAGCGTTGATGGAAAACTTTCTTAATGTAAAAAAATATCGACCAGATATTATTATGTTTAAGTTGCAAATGAATTATCGCTCGAGACCACATATCGTCGCTGCGAGCAATCATATCATCAAGAATAATGTAAACCAATATAAGAAAGAAATTATAGCTCACAGAACGGGTGATGACAAGATTACTATCTTTTCTCATGGCAGCGAAATGGACGAAGCGGCAAATATCGTCGATATGATTAAAAAGTTTAAAGAACAAGATAAAATTAAAACCCGATGATCCGTCGCTATCTTATATAGGACCAACGCCCAATCCTCTCCTTTTGAGCAATTATTTCTCCAAGAAGGAATCCCGTACAAGATTTACGGAGCGTTTAAGTTTTTTGAAAGAAAAGAAATCAAAGATATCGTTTCTTATATCAAATATATCAATAATCCCGCAGATAATGTTTCTCTCAAAAGGATTTTGAATCTTCCAAACAGAAAAGTCTGAAAAACAACCTTGGACGGACTCGAAGACCAAGCCATTCTCCAAAACACAGGACTGACAGACATTCTTCGTCTTTCCCAAGATCCACATTCAGATATAAAAGTTACCCCACAAGCCAAAGCAGGCATCAAAGATTTTCTTAATCTCATGACAGAAATTCATTCCACCCTTGCGGTCAGTAAACCAAGCCAGGTCATCGAACAATTAATAAAAAAAATAAAATATAGAGATTATCTCATCAAAGAAGAAGGAAGTGAAACACTTGCAGATGAAAAATATGAAAACATCGGACAATTGATCAACATGGCAGAAAAATATGTAGAAACTGGTGAAGACGCCCTCAGACAATTTATGGAAGAAGTAGCTTTACTTGCAGATATTTCTGAAAACGAAAAAGGTGAAATCGATGCCGTGAAATTAATGACCGTCCATTCCAGTAAGTGATTAGAATTTCCTATCGTCTTCGTGGCATGATTGGAAGATCATATGTTTCCGCTGTCTAATGCAATGATGGAACCAAAACTTTTGGAAGAAGAAAGGAGACTGATGTATGTCGCCGTCACGAGAGCCAAAGATGTGTTGTTTCTCTCTCACGCACACTCGAGGATGACGTGGGGACAAACCAAAAACAATCCACCAAGCAGATTTATAGATGAAATACCAGTAGAACTTACCAAAAAATACGATCTCGGTGGAGATAACGAAAGATGAGGTACTGGGCCACAAATAGAAGAAGGTCATATCGTCAAACATAAACTTTTTGGTACAGGCTACGTTTTGGAAGTTCGAAACAATCTCGCCATCGTAAAATTTCACAATCCAAAATTTGGCGTCAGAAAAATTGAGATGAGATTTTTGCAAATAGTGTAAATTCACATAACGAGCACTAAACAGGATATTTCTTTGACTGCAACCACAGTGTCTCAAAGAGGAATCTCATCATTTTTGCGATTTCTGGATTTTCAATAATGGTAGTGATCACCATTTTTTCCTTGTAAGAATGGAGTGCAACCTTATTTCACCAAATATTCAATCCACCATCAAAAAGATGTTGTTGATGCAATATTTTTATATCCACAAGATATTTAGTTTTCCCCTTGGGACTATATCGAATATCATCAAATCATGGCTCTAGGATTAACCTTGTCTTGATCCCTAGTGGGATCCTCTTCTCATACAATTTTTTGGTAACGGCAGCATCAAAGAAGCGACTAAAAGAATTATTCGATATCCCTAGCATATCTTTCTTATCATGGATTACTTCTTTCAACATTTGGATTATTCCCTCCCATCATTCAAAGAACCTTACCTTAGGATAATTTTCCTTTTTGATTTGTATGAGATTGATAATAGACTTCGTAGATTGAATATCATGTTCCAATCTATTAAGCTCAAGTTTTTTTTGTTGCAACAAAGTGGTCAAAATATCAATCTTATTGGGATATACCAATCTCTTCTTACCAGAAGTCGTTTCTAAGAAAAGCTTCTTTGTGATCAATTTATTCACAATTACATGGGTAGTGATACGATTGATTCAGGTCACTTTAGACAATTGTTGAACACTGGTGGCCCCTATTTGCAATCCAGCGACGAAAGTCTGTGATTCCCCTTCATTCAATCCTAAGTCACCCAAAACCTGGATCAGTTTCCTTTCATATGATTCATTCATTTTATCAAAAATTAGACAACTAAATATAGTCTCATTATAGTGATTTTTCTTGTAAAATCAAATTTTGTTAGTGAAATATAACATTTTGGATAGTGATAAAGATAGTCATACATAAGCCAATATCAAGTATATAATATTTTCTGTTATATATAATTGACTTTTATTATAAAGAATATATAATTGAGTCGAAATAAAAAAACAAAAATCAATTAAAAAAACAAAAATTATGAAAACAAAAAGTAAAAAAGGATTATTCTCATGGATATCATCCATGTTGATGAGTCGGAAACGGAGATATGAGATTTTCGATGAAGAATGGAGAAAAATTAAGTATGAGGAAGAAAGGCTTCGTGCTATAGAAATGAAATTCTTCCGCTTGTGGAGTCCCACGCAAGATTATGATGAACTTATAGATATTATGAGCAAGAAGAAGAAGGAGTTAAAAAAAAGAAAAGACGATTTATTAAAGAAGATGGTAAGATATAATTGTACTTGATGAAATTGATGATATATATGATGAGATAAATAATCCCTACAAAATAGAGAAGAATCAGATTGAGGACAGTTGCAGCGAATCCCTCTGCATACAGGAACCCTCAAATATTCTTTTATTTGAGATTTGCTACAAGAGAGAGCAGAAAGAGTTAGAAAGAAAAAAAGAAGAATTGGAGAAAAGAAGAAAGTAAGGGAAAATAAATCTTATCGAAATAAAAAACAAAATTCACTTAAAAAATATGAAAACAAAAATTAAAAAAATAAAAAAGCGCACAGCAAGTAATATAATTGGCGTCATGCTTATGATAGTGCTTATAATAGTAGGTATTGGAGTACAGGGGTCTCACATGAGAGATATCAATAGTAATCACATCCAAGAAGGAGGATTATTCTGGTTAATACCATTTATGTTGATGGATCGGAATCCGAGAAGACCATATGATGAGATTGATGATCTCGAGGAAAGGCCATATGATCCTCTCTACGAAATCGAGAAAGGAGAGATAGAGAAAGAAGAAAAAAAGCTTCACGACATACTCAGTGAAGCCCTCTGGATGAAGGACCCCGTAAATATCTTAATATTTGAGATTGATTACAAGGAAAAGCAGAAAGAGTTAGAAAGAAAAAAAGAAGAATTGGAGAAAAGAAGAAACTAAGGGAAAATAAATCTTATCGAAATAAAAAACAAAATTCACTTAAAAAAATAAAAAATATGAAAGCAAAAACAAAAAAAACAAAATTATTCTCTCTAGAATATATACTACGAGAATACAAATTCCTTATCTTTTTTATTGGACTTTTTGGATCTATAATTCTTTTCTCCTATGTATCCAATAAATCGCATTGCAAAAATTTGCGCATAAAAAATCCTATAATAAGAGTTGAAGATATTAAAATAGAAGCTAGCTGCTTATCAGCAAAAAGCGGTATATTTGAGAATGATATACACTTAGATATCAAGTTAACAAGAGAACTAACAGACTATGAACTAGCAAGTGGCAGTAGAAGTAGCGGATTCGCATATGCTCTATTCAATCCAAGCCTTTATATAATAAATGGTATGGTTGATGATAAAAAAATCAATGATCTCATTGGTAATTACAATAATTTGCATTTTGTCACACAAGATTCTATAATAATCAGAAATGTAGAACCATACCAAGCACTTTGGTTATTCGAATTAAAAGAAAATATCTGTGGACCATTTACTACTATTACATTGAAACCAATAGGAAATTATCTAATCGAAAAACACCTTTAAATAATTCAGAAGACACAAGGAGAGAATCTATTCATATCTGGATAGGTTCTTTTTTCTATTTGCAAAGATTAAAGAGTCCACTATAAATGGCTCTAACAAGAAAAATATTTTTACTCAGTGGAAAAGAACCATGATAGACAAAAATTTAACCTACGCAGTCGTCTGAGCATCAAATGACGAAAACAAGTATGGTCACAAGGTATTTCTCGACCTTCTACAAAATGGCTTTCATGTCATTGCCATCAACCCGAATGAAAAAGAAATTTTGTGAGAGAAAGTATACGCCACACTGACCGATTTTGGAAAAGAAATTGATGTTGTGATATTCGTGGTGCCACCTAAGGTTACAGAAATGGTGTTGGAAGAAGTTTTGCAGTTAAAAATTTTTCAGGTACGAATGCAACCATGAAGTGAAAGTGAAGATGCAATTTCGTTTTGTAAAGAAAATAATATTACCTGTACACACGATGCCTGTATTATGATCCAGAGACAAACAGAAGAGAAGAATAATACTAGTCAATAAGGTAGCTTACAAATATTTGACAAATAATAAATTATGAGTATAATATTATTACGATACCATCCGTAAAAATATTTATCTCTAAAAAAATAATATGGACGACGAAAATATTTTGGAAGAAAATTTTCTCTGAGAAGAAAACACATGATGATGAATAGAGGCGATAATGGAAAAGACCAGTGGATACCTATCAAAACTCTTTGACTATTTTAAAGAAGAAGACGAAAAAAATATTTTATAAAAAAATAAAATAACATAAGTTATACACTTAATGTAATATGTAAACTCCATTTTGTTATCATATATAGAAACATTAGTCGAGAACTATTGTTTTTAAATTACAAAAAAAGTAAAAAAAACTTGATTGATTTGCTTTTGTGTATTTGTTGACTATAAAAATGTTGCGAGGTAAAATTCGTAGTTCGATCGTTCATCTGAACGACAGAATGTACCTGGCCTTTTATATTTTATACATATCACAATGGTTGTGAAGAAAAAAGTTGCTGCTAAGAAAGTTGTAAAGAAAGCAGTTAAGAAAGTTGTTAAAAAAGCTGTCAAGAAAGTTGTAAAGAAGGCAGTTAAGAAAGTTGTTAAGAAAGCTGTAAAAAAGGTTGCTAAGAAAAAATAGTCCTTTTTACACCAAAAACAAAAGAAAGCGCTCTATCTTCGGATAAGGCGTTTTCATTTTATAAAAATTTTTTATATTGAAAATTTCGAGGAAATACGTATATTATAAGCACAATTCTTACCTAGTAATTCTATATTTTGAAAAAAGTACTAATTGGATTATCATGATGAGTAGATTCTGCTGTCGCCGCATATCTTCTAAAACAACAATGATATAATGTCACTGCGTGATTTATGAAAAACTATGTTGCACCAAGTGGAAACTGTACAACCTACGAAGATGCTGAAGAAGCAATCAAAGTGGCAAATTTTTTGTGAATAGAAATTATTTCTTTTGATTTACAGAAAGAATACGATGAAAAAATATTACACTACATCTACGAGGGATATAAAAAATGAATTACACCAAATCCTGATGTCCTTTGCAACACACTAATCAAATTTGATGTGTTTTTAAAGAAAGCATTAGACCTAGGATTTGATTACATAGCTACCTGACACTATGCTAGGATAGATGAGTCCAAAGTCGAAAGTCTAAAGTCCATAAAGTCAAAAAAAAACTCCACGACTTGATGACTTGATAGACCTGATAGACTTTACAGACTCTTAATGTGAAAAGATTTGAATAAAGATCAATCATATTTTCTTTCTGGATTAAACCAATTTCAGTTATCCAAATCATTATTTCCGATTGGATGAATGAGCAAACCAGAAGTAAGAGCAATAGCAAGCCAAATTCAGCTTCCAAACGCAGAACGCAAAGACAGCCAGTGATTATGCTTTGTAGGGAATATTCCCATCAAAAAATTTCTTGAACAAAAATTACCCAAAAAAATCTGATCCACTATCACGCAAGATGGAAAAATTGTCGGACAGCATGATGGAGCACGGTTTTATACCCTCGGACAAAGACAGTGACTAAATCTAGCGCCAGATCTGTTTGTTACCCACATAGACGTAAAGAAAAATATCGTAACCGTTGGACCAAGAAACGATGCAGCATTAAATCAAAAGATTGTTCATCTCCAAAATCGACATCGAATTAGTAAGAAATATACATTCCCATTGGAAATTACTGCAAAAATCAGATACAGACAAATTCCTCAGCCCGCTACCTTAGTCCAAAGTCCAAAAAGTCCGTCAAGTCTAAAGTCTATAAAGTCTAAAGTCAGAGACATGATGACTTGATGACCTGATGACTTGATGACTATTTCTTTTCAAGAAACGCAACGATCTATCCCCCCAGGACAGGTTGCCGTTGCCTATATTGACGACGAATGCATCGGTTCTGGAACCATACAATAACATACATATTTTCTAAGCAAACCAAACGTGTCGTTGCCGGGAAGGCAGTAATGGTTGCCACAGGGCAATAATAATTTTATTATATTCTAATATATATGGTCTGCTGTGAGGAAGGGCTGGAAGACAAAACTACGACTAAGCAATCCACCGGCCGAGCAACATGCGAACTGCGAGCCTGCCTGCCGGTAGGCAGGGCCTTGAACTTTTGCTTACTGGCGCCTGTCCCGCACCAGCGGGAGGTCAAGCCAAAAGTAAGTCCCCGAAGGGAAAAAAGAAAATGAGTAAAACAGCACTAATATTTGACAGAAACAACTGTTTCGAGTATAATTGAAGTAAGATTTTACTTACTCCAAGATAGGATGAAAAAGCAGACCGAAAAATTCTACAAAATAGCAACCATTGGGTTCCTGGTATTGAGCATGGGAATTATTCTTTTTCCTATACAAAGGACACCAACAGTTGACCAGGTAGCTTTTATACGAAATAGTGCACAACTAACAGTAACTCAAACTCATGGCGCAGCTAGCCAATGGGATTATCTTTTTGAAGATACAAGTACAAAGACAAACGATACAAAGACATATGGAGGGCAGATGGGAACAAACTCCACAGTACCAAATAATACCTCGCCTTATCCAGATAAGACAAATGGTCCTACGACAACCAATACAACAACTCCTCCACTACAGACAACAAACACAGGATGAACATATGGCTGATCACTAGGAACAACAAATACAGCAACGACAACAACAAACGCTGTCACTACCACAACAACAGCAGCAAAAGATTGTACAACTCCACGAGGACAAACAGTAACAGACAAAGATTTTGTCTTAGCATACGAACAAAGAACAGATGTTACGACGATGTGTAATGTAGAAAGAAGAATTTGTAATAATGGAATATTGGAATGATCTTATGTACAGAATTCATGTAAGGAAGACGTCAATTACGATTATACAAAAGTAGATGTAGTAAGTTACAATCAGCCAGTGGTCAATCCACTTGTCCAACCAGGACAGGCAAGCAATGCATGAGGCGACTTTGGAACCAATGGACAAGTCAATCAAAACAAACAACCAACAAATATGCGAGGAACGACAAATACTGCAGGGACAACAACTAGCACAGCTGTAGATCAGACTACTACATACAAACAAAACTGTTCTACTCCACGGGGAACTACCGTCAACCACGGACAGTTTGTTAAGGCCTACAAAACTTCCGTCGGCTTACTGGATATGCCTTGTGAGACACAATTAAGATTATGTGTGAATGGAACACTCAAAGGAAATTTTATGAACAAAAGCTGTACCTTCAAAAATATGACCTACAATGATTACATTGCAGGCAATACAGATTTCACTACACCAACACCACAAGATATCCAATGAACACTCACGCCACAAGACAATAGCAAAAATTATGGAATTTGGGACTGGATTAAGGGCGTATTTACAAGATACTAAGACAATATTTTTTAGAAGATAGATAATTTCATGCAGATAATCCCAAGTCTTGTGAAAGATTATAAAGGACAGCCACATTCCAGTTACTGACTTGCTGTAGTAGAATACGATATTCGTTGAATATTCAAAGATATCAAAGAGAAAAAGAACTGGATGTTAATATCCAAGTCTATCGACGAGATTCAAAAAGTATTTGTAGAGATGAAACAACTTTTTAAAAAAGAAACAGAAGAATACACTTTAATGCAAAAGAAATGATTCCTCTGTAGAGAAAAAATCATACAAGAAAAAATACATGAACTTAATCAGCTCCGCAGCAAAATATTAGCGAATCAAAATTAATGCAACTCCAACACTATCGGACAATGATCAGATCACTCTATGGCAGTTTCATGAGTGATTTTTTTGATATCGGGAAGAATATTCTCAGATACTCGGAAATAATCTAGTCTCCGTCAGACATTTCTTGGCCTCGCGCCTGCGCGATAGGACCACCAGGTATACTGATCTTTCAACTCTGGATGAAAATGTCTAAAGATATCTACATATCCATTTGATTCTAACTTATCCATCTCAGCTCTTTCTATAGGAAGAAATCAGATGCTATTTTTATTTTCTTCTGGTCTGGCGATATCAATGGGCTTATGACAGATATTAAAATCACCACAAGTAATAATCTTCTCGCCAGCAGCTTTCAGCTTATTGATATAATGAATGAAGTGTTCATAAAATTCTAGTTTATAGGTCAACATTTCTGTCCCGTCTGCTCTTTCTCCTCCATTAGGGAAATAAAGATTCAAAAGAACAAAATTCTGAAACTTCGTCTCGACTACCCTACCATCCGCGTGAAAATGTTCCACATCCTCAAACCTCGATTTGGACGAAATCAGTTTCAGACTTTTTTTGTAAAAAGTTGCCGTTCAGGCATAGCCTGGTCTTTCTCCCGCATGCCAAATTCGATTATAGTCACTCATATGAAACCTAAATTCTGGTGGCAACTGATGCTCAAACGATTTGGTTTCCTGTAAACAGATAATATCAGGGTTTTCATTCTTTATCCAATCATAGAATCATTTGCCAATCACAGCACGAAGTCCATTTACATTTCGAGAAGCTATTTTCATAGGAAGTTATTTTTTATGATAAAAGTTCTGGGAAGATATCGTATTTTTGGAAAAAAGCTATATGCTTGATATATCAATGAGCAAGCTTCGTTCTCTTTTCTGCATCCAAATGATTAGCTAATCTCGTATAATTAATATTTCTATCAGCAATTTTAACAATTTTCACCTCTGGTCTTGCAGCTCCAATAGCTGAAAAATATGCATCAGGAGTTTTGGCAGAATCTGGGATCGATGCAATACGATTGGAAAGTAAAAGTACTCCATCCAATATTTCTTCACCAAACGTTTCTTTAACCATATCAGGAGTTACCTGTTCACAATCTTCGAGCACATCATGAAGATATGCAAAAATTTCTACTGCAAAAAGATCTAGATGCAGTGGTTGAGCAAGCTCCATAGCTTTCTGGGCAACAGGAACTAAATGAGCGAAAAAATAATCGTTTCCATCACCATAAAGTTGTCATGTATGATAGTATTGAGCAAAAGCCTTTGCCTTATCTACAAGTGATTGATCCATAAAATTATTTGAATAGCTCTAAAACCTTTTCATCTCTTCCTTGCACCATTTGCTCGTTACCTCATCACTTCAATCCAAGTTTAGTAGCAATAGCTTTGGCTGATGATCATGTCTTGGTCATCAGGAGAAAATTACCTTCGTCATTGTAGATCAGGACATTTTGTTTATCAAAAAGTGTCTTTGCAGAAGTCAGGACATTCTTGAAATTAATATTTAGAGGAATGTTGATGATTTTATCAAAGTCCTTGTCTTTCTTAGCAGGAGCATTGGTCAAAATATTAGTCAGTAAGACAGAAACCAATGATTCTAAACTTGCTGCCATCTCATCATGTTCTTTCATGACTTTATCTAGCTTATCTTCCAATTGGGTAGCTGTCTTGATACCTAATTTACTTACTACCACATCCAAAATTCATTGCACTTCTTGCATTCTCTCATAGACCTTAGGACCAGTAATCGCAACAATTCTTTTTACTCATGAAGCAACGGCTTCTTGGGAAACAATCATAAAGCAACCAATATCTTTGGTATTTTCCACATGTGTTCCTCCACAAAGTTCGATTGATTTAACGGCTTCTTTACCATCTTGTGTTTCGATATTGCCAACAATTTGTACAACTCTCACCTCATCACCATATTTATCTTCGAAAAATGCTTTAGCTCCAAGCTTGATAGCTTCTTTATAGGACGTCTCATCTACTTTCACTGGATAGGCAAAATAAATTATCTGATTGATAACCTTATTTATCTTGTCTACCTCGTATTGATCCAAAAGTCTATCTGCAGCAAAATCAAATCTTAGATAATCATCATCAACTAATGATCCAGCTTGTTTGGTATTTGGAAAAATCTTAGCTAGCTCCGCATGCAGCAAATGAGTTGCGGTATGAGCACGCATCTTAGCATATCTTTGATCTTGATCTACGACAAGTTTCATAATAAATAAATATATTAAATAAAACAATTCCGCCCC
>JAPLUV010000023.1:23809-100344 GCA_026397395.1 candidate division SR1 bacterium
TGTTATTCCCCGGCCAGCCGGGGTGCGACCGGGATCTTATTAAATCTAATGGGCTACTAAGATTCCGGCCGCAAAACTTATCGCCGGAATGACAACAATATGGGCGGAGACTATTTCTTTTTCCCTCCAAGCAATTGTTCCAATTGTTTCTGAGCTTCTGCCTTCGTCATAGTTGGCAAAGCCTTTCAGGTATCTACAGCAGGAGTTTCCACGACAGAAGTCTGCGCTCATGAAAGTGAGTCCGCTCATGAAGCTACGTCAGTTGTTGGTCATTTTCCAGCCAAATACATCACAGAAGTCAAAGCTGTAGCAAGCAAAAATACAGCAAGGATAATAATTATAAAAAATTTCAAAATTCTTCTTTGCGTTGTCATATAAATAATAAGAAAAATAAATACCCCCATAATAGAGAAACTGGACCATTTTTCAATACTTCTTGAGATTGTAATTCTTTCAGAAATACATATTACGGAGAAAATTTATTTGCTACTATACAGATTGAGTATGAAATTACGTATGAATCTTAGTCAAAAATTTTCAGATACCATCGCCCAGATATATATTATTTGCGTCTATATACCTATTTACCTGCAATTGGGCCGACTGTGTTTACGATACAAAAGGAAACCAACTATTTTGCGAAAGGTGAATCCAGATTTTCCTTATGGGGGACTCATTTGTCCCAAGTCACTCATTGTGGATAAATTTTTACAAAAAGAAGGAAACGAACTATTCTTCACCAAAACATTACCCATTGCGACCAGTGATGCTTTAGCAAAAAAGATAAGTAAAGTAGAGCAATTTATGAAAGAAGAAGCTATAAGTTACCCTATCATTCTCAAACCTGATGATGGTATTGGTGGTGTAGGATTGAAATTGATTACTAATAAAAAAGAATTAGAATTAGCACTTAGTGAAATCAAAAAAGATTATGTAGCACAAGAATATGTGGCACGACAAAATGAATTTTCCGTATTTTTCATTAAACATCCGAATCAAAGAGCCTGAGGTATCTGGTCCTTCACCAAAAGATACACAGTAAAAGACGCCGAAGATCCAGAATTAATTATTCCAGGAAGAAGGATTATTTGCAAGGATGAAAGTGAACTCATAACACAAAAAGTAGAAGATATATTCAATCAAATTGGCGATATTCCATGATTTCATTTTGGAAGATTTGATATACGTATCAAAAATGTGGAAACATTTCTAAAAGAAGCTAAAGATTTTACTATTCTAGAAGTGAATGTTGGAGCCCATAGTATAGCACTGCATGCATTTGATCGTAGATATGGATGGACCAAAAGATATAGAATATTTTTTGAACAACTAAGATATGCATTTGAGATAGCAGATCACAATGCTGAAATAGCATCTCCTTACCCTAAACAACATTTCAAAGATTTTCTCAAGAAATTTATGGGCATATTCAATAATAGCTAGAAACGAAAAAGATTTAACTATCAGACCATACAACATGGTGGTAATAATCAAATCTTTATGCAACTCGCTAATCATAAAATACAGCGAATTTAGGTGTGGCTTCTTTGTAAATAATCATAATCTGATTGACTTCGAGCAGCATAGTATCTTCTTCTTCAGAACCTTCTCTGATAAAAGTAATTTCTGTTGCTAGCATCGTTTCTCCTTCTTGAGCATCTTCTTTGGTAGAAGGGACTCTTATAGTTTTCATATCAATAAAGGTATAAAACGGCGAAGGAAAGAGTTTTTCAAAATCATCATGTATAACTACGAACTGAGATTTTCTCAATCTATAATTATAATCATTACTACTCAGAATTCTCATTACCTGATCGATAGTCAATCGAGATAATTCGATCAAATTTTTTAGTGTTAACGGTGATGTTTCCATGGTATTCTTGTATTTATGTTTGTTTTATTTCAACAATGGTATACGTATTTACAAAACAAAGTCAAGCTCTATTCGTGATATTCTTTATTCACCAGATTCATCAGTGAAGGAATATAGAGTAAAGTAATAAAGAAGGACATAATCAAGCCACCGATAAACGCAACTGCCATTGAGCCAAAGAGCTCATCTTTGACTGCTAAGATAATAAGTCCAATAATTGTTGTTGCTTTGGTAAGAAAGATAGGAATAAATCTCTCCGCAATACTCTGCTGGAAACTATCGACCACAGAGAGTCATTTTTCTCTATAGAAATATTTGAAATCTTCTATATGAATCAGCGCTTGATTGACTCAGACTCCCATCACACCAAAGATTCCTATCATTGCAGGGAAGGTCATGTTAATTCTCATCAGCGCAAGCAAGCCAATCGTACCACCAATAGACAAGAAAACACTGGAAACTATTACAATGGCATATTTGAAATTATTAAATTGAACAACCAAAATCAATATCATGAGAATCAATCAGATAAGCATAGCAGTTCCCATATCACTCATACTTTGAGCAAGATCTGCAGCGGATCATCAGGTAATATTTGTTAATCATGCAGGCAAGGGATGCGCAACTAAAATTGCATTAACCTTGGCAGTAATATCAGTAAGTACAGCAGACGATTCTTTATCCGCAGTAACAGAGATTACTCTTTTCCCATCTTGTCTTTGGATGGCATTAATTTCTGGCTGTAATTGTTTTTCTTGGATAATTTGATCCAAAGTAATTTTTCACAATTTCGTTTGTTCTACCGGTAAATCTGTAGATAAGAAAGCTTTCAAAGATAAGGTATCGCTACCAAAATCAGAAAAATCTTTGATCTTGACGCCATTGGATTCATAGTCAGAATTTTTGAGAGCGATTAAACTCATGACGGACGAGGCACTCGTGATGCCGAGAGATTTTGCTTTGTTTTCATCCAAAACGTAGACAATCTTTCAGTTTGTATATTCCAAAGACGTGGTCACATTATAGATACCAGGGATAGCTTTAATTTCAGGCAAGATAGATTGTATATAGGCATTTACCTGTTGATAATCTTCACCAGCAATATCAAAGGAAACTGGTTTTCAGGAACTTGCTCATGCTTGCTGGGTAAAAATAGACATATCTTGCAACACCGGATAACGACCAACAACGAGAGGAAGAAGTTGTTTCTGCATTTGTTCAACAATCTTGTACGAGGGAATATTTCTTTGGGTGGTATCACTCAATCTGATAGTAAATGAAGCCACATTGCTTCACACTCCTCCAGCTCATCTGAGCGAATATCACTGTCCCAAATCTATCGTCATATCTTGCAAAGTACCTGACAACACAGACTGAAAATATTTTAACGTTGCATCTGCAATCTCAGAGGTATCCTGTTGATTTACAGACAGACTTGTTCATGGTTTATAGGTCAAATTCATCCATATATTATTAGAATCCAAGTCACCCATAAAAGAAAACTTCACCACACCAAGTGGCACAAGCGACATCGCTCCAACAAAAAAGAGCAAAAACAAGAATACGATACTCCTTGATCCTCCTCTGCTTTGATTGACACGATGATATCGATTAGCAAATTTCTTTCCTGTCTTTTCCAGAAAGGAAAGTGATTGTGTAGGAACATATGTTCTTTCCGTCTTATAGAAAAACAAGGCAAGCACAGGTAAGATAACCATGGTCACAAGTAACGAAATTGCTAAGTTGGAAATAATAGTAACTGGCATCGCTTTGATATATTCTCCAATCATTCAAGAAACTCCGAAATACAAAGGAACAAAAATCGCTATCGTAGTAGAAGTTCAGAACATCAAAGCTCTTCCATAGTTATGTAAGGAACTACGAATAGCTTCCCAAATATTTCATGCATGTTCTTGTAATCATACCACGATTCCCTGAGTCACTACAATGAGATTATCCACCATAATTCATAAGACCAGAATCAGTGCGAAAGAAATAATATTATTGAAACTATAACCAATGCTCTTGAGATAAATAAAATTCCCCATATACACAATCAAGAAAGAAAGCATAATCAACCAAGAAGCTCTGAAACCTAGAAACAGCATAATAATCACGAACACAAGTAATGCCGTTTCCCAGAAATTTTCTAAAAACAAGCCATAGGTACGCTGAATACTTTCCGCCTGAGATAATGTCTCTACATATTTCAATTGAGGGGTTGTTTTCTTAAACGCATCTACCGTTGTTTTAATAGTAGCAACGAATGTTTCTACACTATAGCCTGGAGACTTTTTAATCTGAAAAGAAAGTGCATTTTGCGTTTCTCCAACGTTCGCATCCATAACAAAGGATTTTTTTGCCTGTTGTGCATAGCCAAGATAGACCGAAGCGACATCTTGTACCTTTACTGACTTTCCATTACTATCCATGAGATCATAATTTTTCACTTGCTCTACCAATCAGGTCAGATCAGCATCATAGCTCGTTACCTCAAAGGAATATAATTTTCCATCAACATCTTTTTTGTCTACAGGAAATTTTACAAAAGCAGTTTTCAATTGATTCACTGCAGAAGAAAAATCCATATCCAGCGTAGCCAATTTCTGCTCATCAAAAACTAGTTTAATTTCTTGTAATGGTTTCCCAACAACCGAGACATCAGAAACACCAGGAATAGCTTTAATCTGATCTTCTAAAGCCTTAAGTTGTTGATAGATAATTTGTGTCGGCACATCTCCAGCGACGGAAAAGGTATATACTGGCGTATCCGTAATATCTACTTTATTAACAGTTGGTGTACTTGCATCAGTTGGCAAGGTTGGAGCAACCTGATCTATAGCAGCTTTCAAATCATTTGTGGCATCTACAGCACTTTTTGTTTTTTCAAATTCCACCGTAATCGTTCAGAAATTATAATAACTAGATGAAGAAATTTTCTTGACCAAAGTAATTCACTTAATCTTCTGTTCAAGAGGAATCACGAGTTGCTGTTCTATAGAAGAAGGATCAGCTCAGACATAGGCAACACTAACATAATAGTAGGGAATATTAATTGATGGTTGCGCTTCTTTGGGTATTGTAAAAATACTCATCGTACCATAGACAGCGATAAACACCGTCAAGATAAGAATAGAAATTCTATTGTTTTTTAAGAAGTTAATCATCGTATATAGTCTATAAAGTCTAAAGTCTGTAAAGTCTGAAATACTAAATATTATTAATATACTATCTGATCATTTACTTGCAATCCGCTCATCACTTGCACAACACTACCATTAATTTCTCAAAGCGTAACAGCAGTCTCTTGTGGAGTTCCATTAACTAATTTCTTTACATAATTTCCTTCAAGTCTTGGAATAATATAGGGTAAGGGAATCCAAAGCTGTCCATTGCCTTGAGCAGCAGTAAATTTTACCAGTACTTTTTCTCAGTCTAAAACTGGTAAAGAAGTACCGACCATTTCATAGATATAATTTTGGGTAGCTGCATCTTTGTAAGGAAGTTCATAAATTATTTTCCCGTTACCAAGCAAATCATTCCCACGATAAAACGATATCGCTTGGCCCAATGCAATACGCGTATAAGAATAAATTTGAATTTTAAGATTTTGATCACCGTCGGGGACAATCTGACAAATCATCGTACTAGGATTTACTTTGTTTCCTTCCACGACGGACTTGGTTTTGATGACACCGTTAACTCATGCAAGTAAGGTTTCTCATTGAAGATTATTGCCGAGCATTGCTTCATTTTGTTGAAGCGTAAGTAATTGCGAATTGAGCGTAGCGAGCTGGATAGCTTTTGTATTGTCCAACGATGCAAGTTGACTCATAACAGACGCTTGAGCTAAGGTCATATTAGCAATCTGCGTATCTGAACCAATACGCGAAAGCTCCGATTTATTATTTGATAAACTTTCGATACTGGTATCAATAGTATCCAATTGCAAATTATCAGCATTTTTTAATGATACAGCACTAGCAAGTAAACTATCATAACTACTCTTACTTGCAACCATACTGGTAGACAATCCGAGATAACTAGTATAAAGCCCATCAATAGAGACACCCGCGGCAGCAGTCTGGGGTAAAGTTTGTGAAGCCGTAGACGCAGCCATAGCAAGTGCAGCATTTTTCAGCATAAGAGAAAGATGAGACAGATAGGTAGAAAAATCTTCATCTGAAATATCTTGTATGGTTTGATATCTATCACGAAGGTTTTGGTATTGATCGAGAACTTTGCTCTTGAGGGATGAATTATTCGTACCAACCAAAGCACCATAGGTGGAACTATTGAAAATGTCATTTACCTTTTTTAATGCATCAGAAATAGCTATATCCAACTGATCTCTCATATTTTGGATACTCATGTCCATTTTGTCCATATCACGATTTTGTGTATCTTCCAAAGCATTTTGCTGATTTTCTAATGATTTCACAGAGAGTTTCATATCATTAGCATTCAGATCTTTACTCTGTTGCAAATTATCCATGAGATAAGCATTATTTTCTTTTTGCTTAGTCAAAATATCTTCCTGGACACCAAAGTTGTTTTCTGTAAGTGAAATAATCTTTTGCATATTATCTATCTGTTGCTGAAGTGACAAATATTGAATCTGTGAATTTTGTGTAGCAATATCAGTACTTGCGCCAATTTGAGCAATCACAGAATCAGCAGTGACATGAGCACCAGGCTGACAATTCAGTGCATCTAGATTTCCGCCCACACTGGTAACAATATTTTTGACATTATCTGCGATAACAAGTCAATAAGCAGTATTTTCCGATGGCTGAGAAGTTCCAACGACAAAAAGACTAGAAGTGTCATATCCAGCACCCGTAAAGACAACCGTATCAATTACGGCAGGCGCCTTTCCACAGCCAACGAGCAGAAGCGGAGTCAATCCAAGAATCAAAAGTCAGATCTTTTTCATTATTTTCCGTATATAATAGTAAAAAAAGTACGTTTCCGTACTTATAGTTATTTAAGGTAAAAAGTCAATACAAGCAAGATTTAAATTAGCCCCTTAAGGTAGGCTTGTCTCCTAGATTCTTCAAATTTTTCAATGGCATATCTCAACATTGTTCTTGGCATGGTTTTATAATGCTTTTTGAGAAACGTTTCCTCTTCAAATAAGCTTCTCTTGCCTACCTCCCTCAACATCCACCCGACAGCCTTGTGAATAAGGTCATGGGTGTCCGTTAATAGGATTTCAGCAATTTTGAAACAATCCTCATAGTCCCCTACTTTCAAAAAAGCAAAGGTAGAAATAATCGCAATCCTCTTCTCCCGTAAATGTTTGGAACGAGCAAAAGTATATAATAATTTTTTATCTCTCTCCAGTAAATAGTTTCCCATAATACCGGGCGCCGTCAGATCTACCAAATCCCAGTTATTAATATTTCTCGTATTCTTGATATAAAAATTAAATATCTGATCTTTCATCAACGGATCGGCTTTTTTATTTCTTAGGACGAGAATCAACAACGCAACCATCCTATATTCATGAATCTTAGAATCTAATAATATTTGAAGCGTAGCAAAATCTAGATCAATATGTTTTTTTGCTACTATTCTCACTTCGGGCACTTTCAAACCAAGAAAAATATCGCCTTCACCATAGTCACCTTCTCCTGTTTTAAAAAATCTCTGCAAGTTTTTCGCTTGCTCAGGGTTAGCATAGGAGTGAAGGTCAGAAAAGATGGTCATATATATAAGAAGAGTAAGTACAATTAGCCAGAGATGGGAATTGAATCCCGCTGGTGCGGGACAGGCCCACTCACAATTGTTGATTAGCCAAGGACCGGAATTGAACCGGCAACCTATGGTTTACGATACCATTGCTCTGCCAATTGAGCTACCTTGGCTTATAATCGTTGCTCGGACTTTATCCCGCTTTAGCGGGAAACTGAGCTACCCTGGCATTATATTAATTTCACACCACTGCTCGGACCGAACGAAGTGAGCCCCGCACAAAGCTGCGGGGAGCTGAGCTAAGGAGGCAGGTGATGATGTTTCGAAAAAAAACACCATCATTAAAAATTTAAAATTATATCTATGGTGTAATTCTACCCATATCTCTTGGGAATAAATCAGCATCTTTTACATTTTCCAATCCAATTATTTTTTGGACAAATCTAGATATACCAAGTCAGAAACCACCTTCATCGGGCATACCATATTTAAAGGCATCCAAATAATGCTTCAATCCAGGATGTTCTGCATCCAATCCTTGTGATGTAATTTGATGTACTAATCTCTGATAATTGACCTCACGCTGGGTTAAGGTAATAATCTCCACTCCTCTAAAAATCAAATCCGCTCTATCTGCCACTTCAGGATTTTTCTCATTTTGATGATGATAAAACTTAGCATCAGCCCATGGGAATCCATCTACGATAACGAAATCAGATCCTCGAGTTTTAGCAGCATATTCACAGATGAATTTCTCTTCTGCAGGAACCAAGTCTAATACTTTCGTATAATCTTCACCTGTTTCCTTTTTCATCAATTCATGAAGATCATTGACAGAAATACGAGGAAAGGTTTCTTTGATCAATGGCTTCGTAGCTCACAAATCAGTTAATAGTTTCTCCGCTTCTTCCCAAGTCTTTTCTACAACATAACTTACAAACCTTTCTGTCATTTCGATAATATCATCGAAACTATCAATAAATCACATTTCCATATCCAGCATCAAAATTTCTGATACATGTCTACTTGTATTGCTTTTTTCGGCTCTATAGGCTTTGCCGATTTCATAGACTCTCTCAAACACGGGAACCATAATTTGTTTATAAAACTGTGGACTTTGCGCGAGATATGCTTTACGATCAAAATATTGAAGTTCAAAGACCTCAGCCCCACCTTCTGTAGGGAATCAAATAATCTTGGGCGTATTGATCTGAGTAAAATCATTTTGATCTCGGAAAGCTCTCATATGTTTTTCTACAATTGCAGCAACTTTAAAGATTTTCATCTGTCTAGGATGCCTCAATGCCACCACTTTATTTTCGTGAATAGTCTCTCCATCTGCATTGATAGTATCTTTGGAAATATCTATAGGACTTGGAAAAGTAATTTTTCTGACTACATTCACGCTTCCCTTTTGGATTTCAAAACGGAATTTACCTTTTGGCATTTCTGCCACCGTTCACGTAGCACTCAATACCGTACCGAGTAAACAACCATCCAATTTTTTAATCTCTTCTGGATCTTCTATCACAACTTGAAAAAGTCCATCTCTATCTCTTACGATAAGAAAAGCTAAATTAGCAGAAACTGCACGCAAGGTATGCAAGAATCCACGTACAGATACTTTTTGTCCTACGAAATCCTGTAATTGTCAGGAAAGAATCATTTCTTTGTACATCTTATTACATAGAAAAATAAAAGTGATACTTGTATATGCAAATAGCTTTTTTTATCAAGCTATACATAACAACATTTTTTAAAAAAAACTCTTCTTGTATCTAGACAAGAAGGGCTGGCATAACAAAGATATATTCATGGCCAAAATTACCTTCTTGCGGTAAGAAGAGCATCATCATCACGACCAATCATATAAGATCTTTGCATAGGGATGTGAATAATATATAAATTATTATTACACTACATATAAGAAAAACGAAATAATTATCAAGAGAATATCTAAAATACTTTTTCTACAGCGATCATTATTCTTTGATCTCTATCACCTCCTCTATAACTAAAATGCTTTGAACTGCAACAGGTACAGTGAGAATCAAAAATAATATTTTTTTTATCCACTCAATTATCCATCAATGTATCCAAGATGATTGCATCCATATCCAAATAAAGTTTTTTTCATTTCAGAACAAAATATTTTTCATCAAAGTAATCTTTAAATTCTGGTCATACCTCATAGCAACAGGACTTAATATTCGGTCAAACAAACACATCCAGCTTCTTTTCTCCTTTGGCATAAAGGAGTTTAATTGTCTTATCAATAATCCCAGATTGTAATCATCTCCATCCTGCATGGACAATAGCAAAATAGCTTACTCACATAAGCACAATAGGTGAACAATCAGCCACGCGAACAGCAATTTTTGTATGGAGTTGATTGGAAATAATTGCATCTCACTTTTGTTGGACAAACATTTCTCCATCTTCCCAAACATACACAGCATCTGAATGTACTTGTTCACATTTATAGTACGTTCCAAGGACGGTCTGCAAATCCACGTCCTGCTTGTCGGTAATGTATATATGATAGTTTTGAACGTCTATAGTCTGCATAGAACAAGGGAAAGTAAAACAGTATTTTTGTATCTATTTCGTCTATTTTATCAAGATATAGTTGTATAGAAAGCCATTGCCACTAGATATAGACATATAGATAATAAGGTTGAATTGTATTGATTTTATAATACAAATATATATAGCTAGCGTCTAGTCTTTACATAAAAGATTATTGTTTATGATAAAATCAGACATAAACACCATTCAATTCCCCAAAACACCGGGCAAAAACCAGTTTGTTAATTTTCTCAAACCCAAATTTAAACAAGAAGATCTACCAGTAGAAAATAAACGAAGCGAATCAGAGATTAGACATATTATGGCAGAAAAGATATATGATATATTTTTTCTTAACAGGATGAATGTACAGAGTGATGGTATAGCAGCAATAGTCATGAATGGTTCAGATATATTAGACGAGATCAAAAAATGATATCCAGACTTGGAATCATTCATAAAAAAACTCCAATGAGCTGTTAGCAAAAACTTATTTCTAAATGATGATTTTACTCAAAGAGCAAAAATAGCCAAAGACAAAGGTTTAGAACCATTCGCAGATATGTTAGCTGAAAACACATTAAGCGAAGAAGAGATTATCACGGAAGCAGAAAAATTTAAGAAATGGGATCCTGAAGACCTAAATAAGTGTGTGCAAGAAGTAGAAGAAGCAATTCAATGAGCACGAGACATTCTCTCCATGAGGGTGGTCGAAGATGAGTATCCCCCAGAAAAACAAGAGATATTAATGCAACTCCCTTGAATAAAAGAAAGATTAGAGGTTATAGATATAAGAGATCATATAATTGCATGCCAAAACGGAGCTCTTTTTGATGTTCTCTCCAGAGAGATAGACGACATGAATAATAAGATGATATGGGAACCATTTCTCAGTTACATAGAGGGAAAGTTTTGACATCAAGATGTAAAATATATAGAAAACAACTTTGAAATAGATAAAGAACAATATCCAAAAATAATATTAAAGACTGATAAAGATGCTAATTATACCATCTTTGAAGAAAAATACGTAAGAATATTCTATGCATTTGTTTCTACGTTATGAAGAAGATTTTGATGATATAGCATTACCAACATAAAAAAAGATAACACTAATTCTCAATGACTCAACACCACAAAAAAGCAAGAGAGAGAATGAAGACTTACAGCAAAGACACATCTACAATATAATCGAGAAAATTTTATTGGAGACAAGATAAAGACAGAAATAAAAGATCTTATTTTCAAAGGGAAAAACATCTATATCGAGTGATGAACATGATCTGGGAAAAGCCACGTATTACAATGACTTGCAAAAGAGTTACATCAGATAAAACCACAAGAAGATATTCTCTATATGACAGGAATGGATTTTTATAATGAATATCAGAAATATGCTACTGACAACAGAAAGGAAGCAGCAGAAGCAGAGAAAGAGAAAACGGGAGAGAAAGGAAAGACAGGGATACAACCTAAAAATACAAATAAAAGCAAAAAAGAGAAAGATAAAGAATATAAGCCATCTTTTATAGATCAGTTTTTTTGAAAGATAGTTATAATTGATGGAATAGATCCTATATTTACAGGGAAAAAAATACGAAGTAAAGAAACATTTATCACTGCAGCAACAGCCGCAAAACAAGTTATTTTTTCATGACGTCGTCCAATAGGAGAAATGGAAATTCCTAGAGAAGGCGGAATAGTAAAAATTTCAAGCGAAATAAATCTTAGTCTCGTAGACATGCCAGCACAACAACCAGAAAACAACAAAAGAGCTATCATCAAAAATATGCTTATAGAGATGGGAGATCTCTTCACACAAACATTACCAATAGATGGCATCACAAATATATTACTAGATCATGTACCTGCTAGTGACTATAGAATGATCATTGAATGATATCTCAGAACAAGAAACATAAACGAATGAGACCCATTAAGCATAAAAGAATATATTGAAAAGAAATTAAGCAAAAAAGATGGATTAAAATTACCTATAGATGATATCATCAAAAACGTATATGAAATATTAGTATGCGATGAAGAAATTCGCAAAAGTATGCCATGAATCATATGGAGCGAAATTGATAACTATACACCAGAAGAACTCATGAAAAAAATGGCAGACTATGTAAAAGGAGACAGTGCATTAGGACTATTTATGGAACTTGTTATTTATTTTATTATGAATGCCAACCCAGAGCTCACTCAGATAGAAATTGGTAAAATGATAGGTAAACCTGCAAGTATCGGATCAATCTCACGTGCGACTAGAGACAGAAGAAATGCAAGCCCACGAATATTCCAAAGAATAGAAAGCTGATTAACTGCTGCTCTGTATAAAAAGTATTGATTAGAGCCACCAAAGTAAATAATTCGAAAAAAGCTAGTCCATCTAAGGAATCTAGCTTTTTATTAACATTATTCTTTCAATTAGAACTTAGCCATTCCAGCCCATACCAAAAACGCTGCAAACACGATAGAGATAATTCCCATAACGATTGTCCACATTTTGTTTTTGTAGAACATGGTAAATTTCTTCAACATCATAGCAGGAAACCACAATCCAACTACTGACTTGATAAGCATCAACCATCCCAAGATAGAGATAAGCATCAACCGTCCGCCTTTGAGTAAAGGATACATAGCGAGGAAAAAGAATGCAAGGAACATAGTTCGCAAACTCATCATTCTGACGATATCAGAATTTTTTGCCATTCCTCCAATCACTTTCATAAATTTATTTGGCACAAAAAGAGCTGGTCCACCAATGACCACCATAATAAATGCCAAAGCGTAAAGAACAAAAGACATAGTAGTATAATAAAAAAATAAAAATACTAGATTACTTGTTTGATCTCATCAGCTAGTTTTTGTAATTCACCTATATCTGCTCTTGGTCACAGTTGAGTAGAAATATATCAGGCATACTGATCAAAAAACACCTCATCTTTTGCCCAGTATTCTTTCCAATCTTTATCCAATCCATGCAAAGGATACAATTTGATATGAGCATGATCAACTCACATACCTTCCATCACCATACATACTCTATGTACTCATAGTCACTTTTTCAAAAATCCCTGAACTTTTTTAACGGTTAACAAATATTGCGTATACAGACTTTCGTCCAAATCAAACACATCTGAACCAAAATGATGTTTGGGTAAAACTAATGTCATTCACCTTGTATTGGGGAATACATCGAGTATCGCGACAAAATTATCATCTTCCCAGATTTTTACACTAGGTATCTCCCCTGCTACAATCTTACAAAAAATACAGTCAGACATAGAATGATAAAAAGATAAAAGGTCCGGCATATCGGACCGATAAAATGATAAACTGTTAATATAAACTTTGTATAAATCTGTATATTTTCACACTCAGTTCTTTACATGCAGAGTGAAAATCTTCAAATTGAGTATCTGTTATATATCATAAATCTAACGCCGTATACAACATACTTCTTACTTCACCAATAGATCACTTAGCAAAAGCAAGAAACTGAGTAAACCATTTATTAGTTCATCTCTCACGTCATTCAGCAATATTATTTGAGACAGAAATTGCGGCTCTCATAATTTGATCTTGAAAGCTATAGTTTTTAAACGAAGGTTTATAAAAAATTTCTCATAATGATTTTGTAAGCTTTCTAGATAAACTCCGAATCTCTAAATCCTCAAAAGTTTGCGCCATTGAAAATTCAAAAAGAAGATAAACTTTTTCGTTATTCTATCATTTTATCTCGTATTTGCAAGAAAAAAAGACTTCATCATTTTATCACTTTAGCATTTTATCTCCTCGTTAACAAAAACTACCAAAACAAAAAACTACTCGTGAAAGCAGTTTATACATAAATAGTAAGGTTAGGAAGAAGACCAAAAAAGGAAACAGGCAGTTTTTGATGCCGGGCTCAAAGCAAAAAGCAAAGAGGAAACCGCCAACAGACAACAGCAAAGCCATCATCAAATAACTAACCAGTACCACGAGACATATACGCAGGCAAAGGCGTAGGCTGGAATTGTGGTTCAACACCAAAGAGCAAGAGCCAAAAAAAAGATAAAGATAGATAAGAGTTTTTGTTTTTGTTTGAGTGGCTCAAACATAGGTAAGGAACAACCAGCATTTCGTAGAACAGTGTGACCTAATAATGAACTTCTTCCTGACTTAAGTATACTCGAGAAATGAAATAAAGCAAATATTTAGAGGCTTTTTTTATCATTTGCTCCCGGGAGTAGAATTTCGAAAATAGGCATTTATATGCTGATATATACACTTTCACTCCCGGGAGTAAGATTCTAGAATAACAAAAAAACTACCCACAATGAGTAATTTTTTTAAGGAAGAAAGAAAACATAAAGCGACAGAGTAATTTTGAAGTAAGCAGACCAGAAAGCCAACAAACCACGACCAATGGAGTGAACCAGAGGAAATAAAACTCGGTAGCATAGCACAAAGAGCAAAGCAAAAGCAAGACAAAGAGCAAAGCTACAAGAGCAGAACAAAAAGTAGAGCGAAAGCAAGTAACCAAAGCAAGACAAGCAAGCAGACCCGAAAGCCAACAAACAAGCGCAAGCAAGGAAACAAACCAAGCAAAGCAAACGTGAATATACTACACATAACTTTATAAAGACCTTCTTCCTAATATAATTATACTCCATTTTATTTATTTGTCAAATATTTAAGGATTTTTTTTACATATATGGAAATAAGCTTAAGAAGTTGATTTTAAACATATTTAAAGCAAAAAGACCCACTTCCGCAGATCTTTTTGTTGCTATAGATGAACAAATAGGACTATTTTTTATCAAATACCCTCTTGAGCATGACCATCACTCGGCCCCTCAATTCTTTCTGATTTGGCGTGGCAATCTTAGTCATAATACCCTCTGTTTTCAGAGCACTCAAATGATTGGTATAATACATCACTCCTCCATTATTCTTGGTTCCTCGAATAAGTCTGGAAAGAATGGTACCAAACTGAGCTCTATCAACTTCCACATTCGGATCAAAGGTATGTTTGACTCTCACGCCGTCACTTTCATATCACATCAGTCATAATCTACAAGCTGCGATAGCATAATATTGAGTTTCCTTAGATAATGATTTCATATCAAGGAAATCACATTTTACTCATGTAGAGACATTTTTACCCATCACATTGATGGCAAAGTTACTAATCATCTTAGCCATATCTTTTCTCAACAATGGACCATTCATATTTGCTCTTTGGATAGTAGGCATGGTAGTAATATTATAGCCATATGACCAAAGATATGCATTATTCAGTTCAAGAGAGAATAGAGATCCTACGATACTTCCTGGTTCTTTACCAGCCGCTCCATGCACAAGTGGCTTAGTATCGATCAAAGGACATGGACCACAAATTCTATCATAATAACTATCAGAACAATCCCTTTGAACTGGACAGGCATCTTTGAGAATAGCTGGTCAGCCACTACCATGCGAAGAACTTGGTGGATTCTCTACTGGAGTATTATCTACGGGAGTTTGTGTTGGAATTTTGAAGTAAGAGAAATGATTAGTTACTATTTCATAGGTATAGAGCATATCAGATACCCTTGTTCCAGTAATATCATCTCGAGTAATTCCATCAGTGGAAACTTTTACATTTATAGTTTCACCAAGATCTGATCACATATATATTCTAACAGAAACTGGATTGGAGAAGAAAAGAGAAGTTCCTGTACATGCAGATCAGATTTTAAATGCTTTGAGTACTCCAGAGAATTGGTCTGTCATATCTTGCGGTGCAAGTAATTCATTAACCAAACAAGAAAGTCCAGTCGAGATTACCGTTGTATTAGGAGGAAGAACTGCTTCTATATTTGCACTACGGATGCTGATTTCTTGTGCTGGAGTCGTATAGTTACCATCTCACATATCAACGAAACTGGTAACGATAATTGCATTATCAGCTAAGTCTGGGAACAATGAACTCGTGTCATCGATAGTTATAATTCCAGCATCATAGCTAAATCAGAATCTATTGTTTCTAATATGATTATCTGATCGTAACTCATTAGTGGAAAGGATATTTAGACTATTAGAGAAGCCATTATTTTTTAAATCATTAGAGAAAATTCCGGCAATATCAATAGTTCCTGCATCTCACGAAGCTAAATAACCAACATCAAAGACATATACATTTCTTCCTCCTGATCCACAATTTGGCACTAATCAGATATCTGCATTCCAATCATCAAACCAAGAAACAAGTTCTTGTCTCCAGTCACTAATAGGACCATCATCATCTACAACATAATCTATAAACCACTTTCCTACGCCAGATGAATCTCCATTATATCCTTCTCGATCATTCATCATCTCAGCAAAACTGCTATATTCATCATAATTTCGAGCATACTGATCGAAGAAATCTTGATACGGTCAGGTACCACTATTGTACCATTCATCAAAACAAGGATCACCAAATCCTGGATATGTCGTACCAATTCTTTCCTCTGAATATTCTGTATCAGTTTGGATATCCATACCATCTACCTTATCATAGTAGATAATGTTGGAGTCCATATCCTGTGGTCAATTGTTTTGATATCATAAATGGAGAGTAAATGTGTTTCCATCTATATAATCAATCGTTCATGATAAGACAAGATCAGCAACCATATATTGATTCCATCGACCTCGGAAATAATTATTCAAGTGATCCACAAAGTCACTATCCGATATATCAGTATTAAGATAGTTGTATGCTATATTTCATCATCGATTCATAGGCAGTGATGTAAGACAAGATGGAATCTCATCGGCGAAACGATTATGATCCGCGATTAATTGATTCAACGAAGTAAGGGAACAGAAGATATCCAAGGATCAAGCAATTTGGTTATTATTAATATACAATGACATAAGACTAGGAAGATCATTAAATGTATTTAATCCTATAGAAGCAATTTGATTATCATTAAGATACAAATAAGAGAGATTAGAAAGTCCTACAAATGCTCCACTCTTAACAGAGATAATGGTATTGTCTGAAAGATTTAATTCTTGCAAGTTAGATAGATCAGAAAAAATATAGTCCTCTAATGAGACAAGACTATTACTATCAAGACGCAAATTATAAAGATTAGATAGCCCTGCAAATGCTCCACTCTCAATAGAAGAGAGTCTATTGTAGGAAAGATTTAATTGCTCTAAATTTGATAGATTAGAGAAGATATTGGCATCCAATGTAACAATCTGATTATTATAAAGATACAAATAATAGAGATTCGAAAGTCATACAAATGTACCACTTCCAAGAGAAGTAATATTATTGTATGAAAGGTCCAATTCTTCTAAACTGGAAAGATCTGCAAAGGTAGTATCTTCCAATGAAGTAATTTGATTATTATCAAGATACAGATAAGAGAGATCAGAGAGCCCAGCGAAAGTACCACTTTCGATAGAAACAATATGATTATCATTCAGATACAATTCTTCTAGACTAGGAATATTTGCAAAAGTATTATTTTGGAGCGCTGTGATAGTATTCTCATCAAGATACAGATAATAGAGATATGGAATGTCAACAAATGCACCGTTTGCAATAGAGACTATCTGATTATGACTAAGATACAATCCTCCTAGACTAGGGAGATTAACAAATGTTCAACTCTCGATAGATGTAATCTGATTATAATTAAGATACAAATCAGAGAGATTTAAAAGTCATGAAAATGTTCCACCTTCGATAGAAGTAATATTGTTATACCTAAGATCTACATAAGACAATGAATTAAGATTACTTATTTGTACAGGAAGAGCCCCAGATAGATTATTCTCATCAAGAGACAGATCATATACATGTCATTCACCCTCTCCACAACCTACACCATACCAATCACAGGCAGTTGTAAGTGAAGTATCTCAATTTCATAACCAATTACTATTATCATACCAATTATCACCATCTGTACTAGTATACAAAGCAACAAGTGCTTCACACTCTGGCACAGGAATATCAGTCACAAGTTGTTCACAATATTTATCTATACTAGAAATATATCCGATAGTTTTGGTGATAGTTCTCTGACTAGCTCCTGTCGTATATACGACACGAAAAGTTTTGACTCCATATCCAGAACTAAAAGGAACATCTAAGGTTGTGAGATTTGATATAGTTCCTGTGAGAGGAGATCCTTCGAAGTCACCAGACAGTTCATAGTTTACCAGGTTAGCCGTGACGAGTTGAATCTGTATTCCTGTATTTGTGGTATATGATTGATGTGGAATAAGTACCAAAGATCAATTAAGCAATGGATTAACCTGGGCTATATATTTGTCTGTATCAAAAGATACATCTGACCAAACATACGCAGGAGTCCCCTCTCAGGTATCCTGGAGAACAGCGCTTTGTTTACTCACATGCATACCATAAAGATATTTGGTGGGAGTAGCTACGGACCAAGAATAGTTTTTTCATTTTTGATCACAGTTAGGATAATTACTCTCATCAACAAGGAATATTTCATTTGCATTCATAGGATTGGTAATCCAATCACAGGACATGATACCTTCGGTATCCAAGACTCATCACGACAAGAAATCAGTTGCTTCTCATGCACTAATAGAACCATTGATGTCACTATTGTTAGCGAACACCTTCGTTGTTCAGTAATATGTATTAGACCAAGAATTTCGATTAATGGTAGCTCCATTATTATTATCATACAAATTAACTCCATCAAAAACATTATTACTGGCATTGTAGATATTAACTCAATATTCATTATTATAAAGACTAGAGTTGTGTATCGTATTATTATTGGAAGAATATTGTATATAGAGTCCATAACCATTATTATATGCTTGAGTATTATTTATTACGTTATTACTGGAATAATACAAAATCATACCATAATTATTATTATAGGTTTGGATATTATTGAGGACATTATTGGTTGATCAATCAAGGTGAAAACCCTCATTATTGTTATAACTCTGGATATCTGTAAAGATATTACTGTTGGAGTTTGATAAAGAGGCTCAATAATTATCATTATTATACAACTGAGCGTCACTAATCTCGTTATTATTGGAATAACTCTCCAAAACTAATCCATAAGAACTATCATGTGATTGAACATTATGGATGGTATTGTTACTAGCATCATCAGATAATTGGATACCAGCATAATTTCTATAATGAGAGTTTCCATCACCAAATCATCTTCCATCTATTTTGATAGTATCTACAATTGCATTCGTCACTTGATAGAAAAATACTATTCTATTGAAGTATCAGTTTGAATATAATGTCACATCACCACTTCCTACAAGGGCCGAACAATGTGCAGGATAGATATAGTCCGAAGTAATAAGATAATTTCAAGAACTTAAAACATAGACAGTATTTTCAGATAAGTGATTAGGAATGGTATCCGTTCATGGTTCTATATATGCTACTGTCATATCAGCAGGATTACAGGTATTTTGGGCTCGCTGTGTTGTATAGGTAGAACCAGACCCAAAGTACGTAAAAGGAAGTCAATTAGGATCGACATAATTAATATGTTTATTAATCGTTCTTGTTTTATCTCCCGTACTATATACTACGGAAATATTTTTTGTTCCATATCATGAAGTGAAAGCAATATCTATTGTTGTTGTGCCAGTCACAACACCCATCAGAGGGGATCCTTCGAAGTCACCAAAAAGTTCATAGTTTGCAGGAGTTGCTACGGTCATTTGAAGTTGAATACCTGTAGCTAATGTAGACGATTGTCCTCATGCCAGAGTAAGAGATCCATTGAGTAATGGGCTTATCTCTGCAATATACTTTGCCACATCCCAAGACAAAGATGTCAAAGAAAAAGCAGAAGTATAGATGGTTCATGCATCGCCAATAGCTTGGAGTTGTTTGTTTATAGATAGTCCATACAGATAAGAGATATCAGAAGCTCAGATTCGAAAATTTTGTATTCATCTAGCATCACAGTTTGGATGTTCTGTTTCATCTATGAGAAATGATCCGTCAATATCCATTGGATTCGTAATTCGATTACATGACATACTTTCTGTATTTTCTTGCAACAATCATCCAGAGAAAAATTCAGAATCATCTCCAGCAGAAAGTTGTTCATTAACATTGATATTTATAGTATTGTCAAAGACTTTTATCGTTCAATAATACTTGGCATTTGGAGATCCATTGGGATAGCTGTAAATTCACTCATAGTTATTATAGAATTGACTATTTACAATAGTAGTATAAAAAGAATAGGTAAAACTAAGTCAATCACCAGCATTATTATACAGCTGACTATTGTTTATAGTCGTATTGGATCAGTGATACAAATCAATTCATTCATTATTGTTATAGCTTTGACTATTATTGATAGTATTATTGTAAGCAGATTGAATATATATTCACCTGTCATTATTATACGATTGGGCATTGTTTAAGATATTATTAGAAGAGTCATAGAGATATATTCCATATGCTCCATTTTTATATGTTTGGACAGTATTAATTAGAGAATGACTAGTATTCTCTAAAGAGATTCCATAACCATTCCCAAACGACTGAACATTATTAATCGTAATATATGAGGAAGCACCCAAATAGACACCATGGTAAGCATGATGATAGGATTGAATATGAGTAATTGTACTACTGGAAGAACTATCTACACGGACTCCATTATAATTTTGACTATGAGTATTCCCAAGTCCATCATGACCTCAATCTATAGCGACATTATCTATAATAATATTTTCTTTTCCATATAACCAAAAGGTTGCTTGATAAGGAGCACTTTCCATATATAAGGTAACATTTCCGCTTCCAACGATAGCCGAACAATTTTCTGGTCGTATACTATCAGTAGTAATATGCACTCATGAGAGTAAGACATAGATAGTATTGCCGGTAAGTGTTTCTGGAAGTGTATTTGTTCATGCATCTATATATTCCACATTCATCAGAGCTGGTTCACAGGTATTTTCTAATCGATGAGTAGTGTAGGTAGATCCAGATCAGAAATACGTAAATGGTAATCCATTGGGGTCAGTATACACAATACTCTTGTTAAACGTTTTACTTTGGTCTCCTGTAGTATAGGTAACAGAGAAATGTTTAGTCCCATATCCTGGAGTGAAAGTCATATTAAGTGCCATAACAGAAGCCAATGCTCCTGACCTAGGAGATCATACAAAGTCACCAGACAATTCGTAGTCTACAAATTCAGATGAATGTAATGCTATCTGGGTACCTGTATTAAATGTATATATTTGATCTGGTCACACAAACGAAAGAGATCCATTGAGTAACGGATTAATCTTGCCTATATAGCTAGCTGGATCAAAAGATATCTCTGACCACGAATACACAGGTTCTCCGCTTCCCACGTCTTGGAGTGCTTGTGTTTGTGTATTTATAGACATTCCATAGAGGTAAGTAATACCAGATGTTGCTGTCCACTGACTATTTCTTCATCTCAAATCACAGCTAGGATAATTAGTTTCATTTATAAGATAGATTCAATTAGCATTTTTGGGATTAGTAACCAAATCACAGGAAATAGTTCATCTCGTATCCACAACTCATCATGACAAGAATTCTGATGCCAATCATTCAGTAATAGTGTCTCCTACGAAATTATACGCATTATCAAATACCTTGAATGTTCCATAATAGCTATTATCAGATGATGAATTCAGATAGATGCCATAGCCATCATTATACAGCTGAGTGGTATTAAATCTATTACCAGTAGAGTTAGCTTCCAAATACACTCCATATACATCATTGTATGCTAAGAAATTATTCATCGTATTATTATTTGAACCATACATATGGAGTCCATTCTGATTATTATAGACTTGGGTATTGTTGATCGTATTATTATTTGAAGATGATTGGAGATAAATTCCGTCGTATCAGTTATTATATGATTGGATATTATTGAGAATGTTATTATTAGAACTATCCAAGAAGATTCCATAGGTATCGGAATACGCTTGAATATTTTCAAAGACATTACTATCACAATAATTAGTGAGATAAAGTCAGTCATAATTGCGATAGACCTGGGTATTGGTAACGATATTGCCTGTAGCATAATTAGAGAGGTGAATACCATAATCAGTATCATAGACTTGAGTAGTATCGATAGTATTGTTTGAAGATCCATCTATATAAATTCCTTGACTAGTTTTATGTACTTGTGTGCCATAAACAGTATTATCAGTAGAATGGTTAGTAAACACGATTCCATAACTATTTGGATAATGAGTACTTCATTGTCCAGCATTTTGACCATCCAACGAAATTCCATCAATAATAATATTTTTCTTTCCATTAGCTGACAGCATAGCATTTACATCAGCAAAAGAATGTAACGATGAATAGCCACTTCCTACGATAGCCGTACAATCAGATAGACTTTTGGTAGTAGAATAAGAAATATGAGCTCAAGAAAGCAAGACATACATCGTATTGGCAGCCAAAGTATTTGGCAAGGTAGACCAAGTTTGCGTAGTCTCATAGCTATCTACATATACGACATCCATAGTCGTTGGATCACAGGTATTAGTAGTTCGATTGGTAGTATACTTTGATCCTGATCCATAGTAGACAAATGGCAATCCAGCAGGATCGGCATATTTGATTGTTTTGGTAATTATTCTTGTCCTATCTCCTGTACTACAGCTAAGACTTACATTTTTTATCCCATATCATGGCGTAAGAGTGATATCAGAAGCAAGGGTATCTTCTAACACTCCCGTGATAGGAGATCAGACAAAATCACCTATAACTTCGCAGTCTACAGGTTCAGTAGTCGTTGCTTCAGCGTGGATATCAGGATCGGTAGTTCATCAGTTTCCATCATTCAAGACAAGAGATATATCAATCAGTTTATTTATTTCGGCTGCATATGCTCCTTTAATCCAAGATAATGCTGAGAATGAATAATCAAAAACACCTGCTCCGTTATCTTGGAGCGGCTCGACTTGTTTAGGAATATGTGTCCCATAAAGATACTTTATATTATATCAGCTTCGAGTATTAATATTTCATCTCTGATCACATCTATCTGTAGTCATAAGAAAGTTTCCATCAGCATTCATAGGATTAGTAACTCGATCACAAGTAATTCAACCAATTATGCTTGATTGATTTCATCACGAAAAAGTTTCTGTATCTACTCAAATAGTAAGATAAAGTGTGTTGTCATTATTGCCAAATATCTTTAGGTCTCCATAATAGGTATTATTTTCTGCATTTGTATCTATTGCATGCTGATTATTATAGACTCAAATATTGTTGAGCACATTGTTTGCAGAGTTATTCATCTCTATTCCATAGGTGTTATTATAGATTTGAGTATTATTGATCGTATTATGATTAGAGTTAGAATTCATAAAGACAATTCCATAATAACTATTGAAAGTTTGGGTATTGTTGATGGCATTATTAGCTGAATTAAATAAGTAAATTCCTGCGTCACTATTGTTATACGATAAAGAATTATTGATTACCATATTGTGAGTTTCAGAAGCTATGATACCATATTGGTTATTATATGCTTGGACAGCATCTATCATAGTAGCATGAGTATCAACCAGATTAATTCAATTTGTATCATTATAGAATGTACTATCACTAACTTTCGTATTAAATGCATGCCAGATATCCACTCATTGCGACTGGTCATGAAATTTACTATTAGTAATCGTGTTGTTATCAGAATTTTCTACGAAAACACCACGATACGTATTATTGTAGATAGTCACATCATTAATAGTGTTGTTATTGGAATGATTTTGTAACAAAATTCCGTTATAATTTTTCCATTCATTTGGATGCATACTACCATTCCCATCATACCATCCATCTATGGAAATATGATCGATGATAATATTTTCCTTAGCACTTGCGGCTAACATACCACCTAACCGACCAACATCAGAATAGATGGTCACATCACCACTTCCTATGATAGCTGAACAGGTAGCCATATTTATTTGACTCCAAACGATATGAGTTCATGAAAGCAAGACATAGATAGTATTTTCTGATAAAGTTTGAGGAATGACAGATCATGGTCGTATATACTCCACTGTCATCGCACCAGTAGAACAAACATTACCAGTTCGATTAGCCGTATATGAAGAACTTAGCCCATAATAATGGTCAATTATATCAACATCTGTAGTATCATACATACAATTCCCATCATCCATAGTTGCTGATACATCATAATTAATCGCTGCAGGATCAGTACAACCATAGATATCTCCACCTCATTGTCCAGGATCTCAATTATCCTCAGGAACAGTTCCATCACAAGACACATTACAATATCATGGTTGTCCATTGTTTTCTCCATTATCACAGACTTCTATTCACTGAACTATACCATCGCCACAATATCCATCATCAGCGAAAGTTCCTCAATGAGTGAGGATACTAAAAAATCCAATAAGCAGGACAAACATCTTAACGACAGCAAATCCTGCAAACAATCAGCCCACATATTTTTTGTGGTGTTGCTTGAGATGAGCATGGATAGCGTGATGAAATTTCATAGTAGAAAGGGTTATCTGTAAAAGAAAAACAGTTACATATATACATTATATCCACAAATCAAAATATGTCAAAAAAAATGGCACTTTTTTTCCTTCGTTTTACTCAGGACCTTGTGCAGTCCTTCCTCCTTTGAAATAAACAAGAGGAAGGGCAAATATTGAGGCACTTTTTTACTAGCTATTTCCATTGCAAAACTCCCCTATTTTCCTATATTTTCAATAGAAAATACATAATAGTATTCCACTTTTAGATATTTTACGCTGTTTTCATGTCATTTGATCTAGAAACCATTGTATCACGAGCCAAAAGAAGATGATTTGTGTATCCAAATTCCGAGATTTACGGCTGATTGGCAAATGCTTGGGATTTTGGACCATACGGATCTTTGCTCAAAAAAAATATTGCAGACCTTTGGGTAAAACATTTTACTCAAGAAAGAGATGATATCCTATTTATGGATACTACGATTATAGCACATCCTACGACATGGAAAGCTAGCTGACATTTAGCATCTTTTGCTGATGCATTGATTGATGACAAAAAAACTGGTCAAAGATTTCGTGCGGATAAACTGATTGAGGATTTCTTCGAAAAAAATAGAGATGGACTCGACGACGAAGCATTAGTCAAAAAATTAGGAGTAAAAAATTTATCTCCAGAATCTCGAGGGAATGAAGGAATGAGAGAATTTATTCTAAAAAACATTCCCAATAATCCTGACAGCAAAAAAACAGCTGAATGGACAGAGTGTAGAAATTTTAATCTCATGCTAGACACCCATTTAGGTCCAGTGGCAAATGATGCATCCAAAGTCTATATGAGACCAGAAACATGCCAATCACTCTTCACTGATTTCAAAGCAGTATTGGATACGACAAGAGCAAGAATCCCATTTGGATTAGCTCAGATAGGAAAAGCGTTTAGGAATGAGATCACTCCAGGACAATTTCTCTATAGAACCAGAGAATTTGAACAAATGGAAATAGAATATTTTGTAGAAGACGATGAAAAAAAAGCTATGGAAACATATAAGCAACGAAAAGATATATGTATGAACTATTGGACAGAAATTATTTGAATAGATAAAGAGCATCTAAGATTCAAAGATCATGAAAAACTTGCTCATTATGCTGCGGCAGCAACCGATGTAGAATATTTGTATCCACGAGGATTTGGAGAAATCCAAGGAATCCACAATAGAACAAATTTTGATCTCACCCAACACCAAGAAGTCAGTGGCAAAAGTATGCAATATGCAGATCCTTTTACCGGCAAAAGATATATTCCACGATGTATTGAAGCTTCCTTTGGTCTAGGAAGACAGGTAATGGTGACTATGCTAGAGTTTTATGATGAAGAAAAACTAGAAGACGAAGAAACTCGTGTAGTAGTCAGATTCCCAAAACAGTTAGCCCCAGTAAAATTTGCGATCTTCCCTTTAGTAAAAAAGGATATGAAACAAGTAGAGATAGCCGAGAATATTTTCAAGAAGCTCAGTAAACAATACAAATGTGAATACGATGATGGATGAGCAATTGGAAAAAGATATCGTAGACAAGATGAAATCGGAACTCCTTATTGCATCACCGTAGATCCACAAAGCGTGGAAGACGGGACTGTAACCGTCAGAGAGAGAGACTCTATGAAACAAGAAAGAGTAAAAATAGAAGACATAATATTTTAATTATTTTCTTCATTGCATGCCAAGCAAAGACAAAAAAGTACATCACAAAAAAACCAAACACGAAATCGAGTCAGCCCAGACAATCGAACAAGCTGAAGTAAGTGAAGAAAAAGCTACAGAAACTGATGTCCAAATTATAGAAAAAATAGTGTACAAAAAACAAAGAGTACATGGATTTTTCAGAACATTGACGATTATTGTACTCTTGGTTATTGGCTTCTTGATGCTAGGTGAATCCGTGGGTATTGCCAAAGTCACTATAGGAAATTTTTCACTAAATATCATCTACCCTCTTGTAGTGATCTTTAGTACTATCGTAATTCGAAGTTATAAAGGACTATTCGGTAAATTATTTGGACTGCTTTTGTTTCTTGGCGTATTTGGATGATTTTTCACTATTAGGATTTATAATGGATTGGATGAAAATACTAAGACGACATTTGCAGAGCCTATTGCATTTGAGATTACTGGAAATAGATCAGAAAACATTAGCATCAAAAATCTAGCCAACAACCTCGATCTAGAAGGTAATACCAAATCGCCTTATCTCCAAGGCACGCGAACATCAGATAGAGACATGCTCACGAGCAGATCCACAACAGGTGGTCAGGAAACTCTTCTTATCCAAGAAAACAATACCCTCAACCTCCTCCAAGATTTTGTTTCTCAGTTAACACTTTTTACTCCATCCAAAACAGATTTTCAAAACATCTATATTCGCAACGCACGAGGAACAGAAAATATAAACACACAGGATCTCAATCGACATAAAATGACGCTTCACGGTGGCATCAACAAAATTGTATTGGATATCAACAACGTTCCCAAAGACGCAGTGATAGAAATCCAAGGTGCCGTGCAAGATATTACCATAAACATTCCTCAAGGCATGGGTGTCCAAATGAAATATAGGAACAAAATTGGTTACAAAAGCATTCCAGAATTCACGAACCAAACCGGTCATCTCTACACATCCAATAACATCGCCCAAGCGAAGAAAATACTCAATATAAATATCAATATCTTCATGGGCAGATTACAAATCAATTGGAAATAAGAAAATGGAATTCGTTTAATCGGAAATAGTTCATTCGTCCGACCGAATTCCGAATAACCAATAAACGAATAACTGTTTCACTTATTATCCTCAATAACCTCAATGAAACTAATAACTAAGAATAGACACGTGTACCACGATTATGCTATCGACAAGGAATATGAAGTCGGTATCGTTTTGCGTTGACACGAAGTCAAATCAATCAAAGGAAGCCATGTAAACATCAAAGACGCCTTTATTAGGATTGAAGACAAAGAGCTCTATATCTTGAATATGGACATTCCTTTGTACGAAAAAACCTCTCACGTACTGGTTCCTGGCTATTTACCCAAAGGAAAGAGAAAATTATTGATAACCAAAAAAGAATTGGCTAAAATGAGCGCATTGACTGACAAACCTGGCTACACTATCATTCCTCTGGAGATTTTCATCACGAAGACTGGCTTTATCAAGATCAAAATTGGTGTCGGTAAACTTATGAGAAAAGTAGAAAAGAAGCAGATTTTGAAAGAGAAAGATACGAAGAGACAAATGGATAGAGAGATGAAACATTTATAAAATTAAATGGCAAAAAAAATCCTCTTTTGAAGGACTTTTATGTTACTAGGAATATTTTTCTATTGTTTCTTTTTTCCAAGAATAGGGCTTTGAAAGAATTTTAGTTGAGTATCAAGAGTTGCATCTGTTTTATTATAATCTTGCTTAAATTTAGCTCATGCTCACGCATAGAATTCCATTCTCATACCATTTCTAGAAATAATAAGCATCGATCAATCTTTCAAAATAGTGGTTTCATTTATTGTTTTCTGTGGATTAGGAGAAGGATTTTTCTTGTTTTTTCTCTTTAGATATGAGGTAACTTCATGGGTTGCTTGTTGGATATTAAGTAGTCTCCTCAAAGTAAACAAAGAGCCAGCTTCTTCATCTTTCTTAAAAACTTTTATATGTCACCCATAAGGTATTCAAACAATATTTTCCAAACATTCGGCTAAAGCATTTGTATATTTCATTCTACTTTCCAAATATGTTTTATGTTTAGATAAACTTTGAACTACTTCATCAACAGCAGTTCTATGAGCAGTTACATCAAAAGTATTCTCATCGAGGAGGATATCTTTTCTAAGTTCTGACATTATATGACCCTTATCGCTTAGATTAATAACAGATGTATCTACAGCAGGAATACCTGGATGAAATCATAAAGCAGAATTTGTCTTGATATTGTCTATTCTGGTTGGGATTGTTGCTATATCTTCAATCATTTTCTCATAAGAAAAACGAATAAGAGAAATATTGTCTTTTAATTTTTGCTCAATATTATTGATTACATAACGATTTACTTGTGGATCATTAAGAAATTTTTCAAAAAGCGATTCTTCTTTCTTAGTAAGATATTCATTGTTACTCAATTTAGAAAAAGCCTGATTCATGAATTTTCAATCATAATTTTCAAAATTTTGTAAAAGCTCTTGGTATCTATTGAAAAAGGATTCTGTTTTTAAAGCTACTTTGAAGTCATCAATATTAGATCACAAACTAGATCTTTCTGACACTTTTGATTGAATCATCATCTATATATTATAGGATAAACACAAGTAATATACTTATTTAACAAACAAAGTCAATGCTAATGAGTACTCCGTGGTAAGCAGACCCGTTAATGAAAAAACAAAAAAAACTTCATGAAAGAAGCTTCTTTTGGTGACGGAACTTGATCTAATTCGCTTGGTTGTATAGCCAGAGTGGATATGGAGGCACCTGCTGGATTCGCCACGGAGTACTCCGTGGTAAGCAGACCCGTTAATGGAAAGAAAACAAAAAAAACTTCATGAAAGAAGCTTCTTTTGGTGACGGAACTTGATAGTATTCGCTTGGTTGTATAGCCAGAGTGGATATGGAGGCACCTGCCGGATTCGAACCGGCGAACCAAGGTTTTGCAGACCCGTCTATTGGACCACTCTAGCAAGGTGCCAGATATGCGAGGACGAATATACAAATTTCCCCTAAGATTGCAAATAAATAACAAAAATTCTGCCACGAGGACAGAACTTTCGATATATGTCATATATTATTTTCCAATAAACTTCTTTCCCATATACGGCACCAACACATCTGGAATCTTAATCGTTCCATCTTTTTGCTGATTATTTTCTATCAAAGCGATTAATATCCTTGGGGTTGCAATTGCTGTATTGTTCATGGTGTAACAATATTTCATTTTTCCCTCACTATCACGATAACGGAGATTTAACCTACGTGCCTGGAAGTCGAGAAATGAAGTCACTGAATGCGTTTCTCCGTATGCCTTACGTGACGGCATCCAGCATTCCAAATCATGAGAGTTGTATTTTCCTATAGCCATATCTCAGCTACAAAGTTGCAAAGTACGATAAGGAACTTTGAGGTCATCCAAGATATCCATAGCATTTTGGAAGATTTGCTTATGATATTCATTAGACATTTTTTCGTCTTCTGGTAAGATTACTACTTGTTCTACTTTCATAAACTGGTGCACTCTATACAGTCCTGCTGTATCTTTTCCGTACGTTCCTGCTTCTCTACGATAACACGCAGAATAGCCACAGTATTTCTTGGGCAAGTCTTTTTCTTCCAAGATTTCATCCATATGATAGGCAGTAACAGGGATCTCTGAGGTTCAAATCAGCCATTGATTATCTCTTTCCATCCAATAGGCATCCTCTTCTCCACCAGGGAAATAGCCAGTACCAACAAGGCATTCTGGATTCACAATATTTGGCACATTGAGTGGGGTAAATCACTTCTCTACAAGTTTTTTCAAAGTATATTGAAGTACTGCTTGTTCAAGAAGCATACCATCGCCCTTGAGAAAATAACTACGAGCTCAAGCAAGTTTCACTCCTCTTTCCACATCAACCATATCATACTTCTTCATCAGCGTCATATGATCTAGAGACTCAAAATCGAACATAGGTACATTGCCATATTCTTTCATAACAACATTTTCTGATTCATCCTTACCAATAGGTACTTCTGGATGAAGAGAAGTATTTGGCATCGTCAAAAGCTTTTTGTCCAATTCAGCAACAATAGCTTCATATTCTTTTTCTAATGCTTGGATTTCTTCTTTCAGCGCCTTAGCACCATCATAATCTTTCTTGGCTGCTAATTCTCTTTGTTGAAATTTCAATCCATCGACTTTTTGTTGAAACTCTTTTCTCTGTTCATCCATAGCAAGAATTCCATCTACATCAATATCTTTGCCCTTATACTGGCATATAAGCTTATAGGCCGCAACATCATCACGGACTTTTTTTAAATCTATCATTAGTGTACTTGTTTAAAATTTAAAATAATTACCTGAAAAATATTTTCTTATAAATCATTTCTATTCCCAGTTTCAAACTATCCGAATTTTTATTTCTATGTCACTTACTAGAACTATGCATACTATAATCGGTATAACGTATATGCACAGGCACTTCTTCATACCTCAATTTATTTCTTTTTATCTGTTCATTCAATTCATTAGCATAATGCATTCAGTCAGAAGTAAGCCACAATGAGGATCAGAGATAGCTGCTCCATAGAAAACTTTGGTAACAATCTGAGCAAAGAAAAGAACAACTTTTCTAAATGTGGGAATATTGTCTGCTTTTCCCCCGAGAACAAACCTCGACCCGAGATACACCGAAGGTTTTTTATTTTCCAAGTCCAAACCCAGTTTTTCATTCTGGGATATCCTTTTCATAAAGACCTCCATATCTTTGATATCCATCTGTCCATCAGCGTCAAAGCCAACAAATCGACGAATTTTCATTTCATCACCATATTTTTTGATAAAATTGTATCATGTTTGATTGGCTGCTCATCAGCCTCTATTGATGGTATGAGACAAGACAATAATCATTTTATCAGGGTATTGCTGTCTCTTTTTTTCTAAAACGGACAAAGAATTGTCCGACGAACCGTCGTTGATCAAGACTATTTTGGAAAATCCATGAGCAATGATTTCATCAATCACACTGCCAATAGCTTCTTCTTCATTATATACTCTAATATTAAACACAAACTGATCTTTGACATCCGCATTGGTTCGTGCTTGGATGGATTCCTGGTTAACCAAGTATCCCTTCCATATCGCGTCTTGAGAGATTAATCTTGTAAGCTGAAATTTATCTTTGGTATGTTTATTCAGTACATCTATATAGAAGTAGAATAAGAGAATCAGTGAGATATAGACAAGTAAATCAGCACCTCTTGCTATACCGAAGAATTTACCAAATTGATCAAGCAATGACTGATTGAAAGCAAATGCAATAACCACCCCTCATCATAGGAAAAAGACCATGAAATGGAGAATATTCATCTTCTTGCGCTTATACAAGTCAATCCCAAAGAGGATAAATACTGCAGCAGCTATAATAACCATAAATTGCAAAAGTGACATCAGTTCTTTGTATGAACTAAAATAAGACGCCGAAACTTCCATAAGAAGTTTAACGTCGTTTTTATCTATAGGAACATTTTTTAAATTCTATAGATAAAAAATCAGTAACTTTATAGTTACTTTTAGCACAAAATCAAGCTATTTACTATTGAAAAAATAGAGGAAATAGCTAATGTTAGACCAAACATATAACTAAATCGAATATGAAATGGTGGTTAACGTTTTTTGAAAAAGCTCCAGTGACAACAACATTAATAACAATAGCATCTATTATTGCCATTATTATAATATGCTCGTAACGTCATAGAGCGCATTAAAGATCAGTTGCATATTGTGCGGCAGATCTTTTTTCAAAAAAAGTGTATCCCTTCAAAGAAGAGATCAAAAAAAGAAGTCAATATTGAAAATAAAAAGGAATTATATATATACAAGAAAAAAACATGAATATACATAATTTTATCGAAAAACGACCAGTTACTTTTATGATAATAATAGGACTGGTCTTATGGGCAGCCATAATCATTGGAGGATATTTATCCTCATGCTAAACATCATTCTATTTTCTACGAAAAAGACCGCGCTGTTTATCCAGAACGGACTTTTTTTATTACAAATAAATAATGTACTATGTAAAATCCTAATTACAAATTGACTGTAGTCTCTTCCCCTGTTTTCATATGCTTAATCTTATATATTTTATCTTTCAGTTCTCATTCACCTAAAATCACAACATTTGGGATTCATTTCTTATCTGCATAGGCAAATTGTTTCGCAAGTTTATCTGGAGTAGGATATATTTCAATATTTTTTCCTTCATTGACAAAAGTAGTCACCAAAGCATAGATATCAGCAATCGTAGATTCAAAATTAACAAAGAGATAATCAGCAACAGTAGCTTGTGTAGTTTTGATCGTTTCCAAGATCAAGAAGGTCATCCTAGACAATCAAATACTTCATCCTACTCATGAATAAAAATTCTTCTTGGGATCAATATAACCAGTCAGATTTTCATATCTACCTCCACCACTAATACTTCCTAGTCACATATCATCATCAAAATAGACCTCATAAACTGTTCCCGTATAATAATCCAAACCTCTAACAATAAAAGGATCATATACAAAAGAGAAATCATATGACACATTGAGTAAATCAATATGCTTCATGACTTCCTTGAGCTCTGTTAGTCACTTTACAAATTTTTCACTAGAAGCTGAAGATTCTGTTAAATCTGCAAGTTTTGTTGTTGTAAAAGCGATTATCTTCTTTTGTTCAACAGTAGACAATCAAATCATAGCTAATTCTTCTATAAATTTTTCTTGTCCGATCTTATAATATCTATCAAAGAGTGAATAGATAAGTTTAGGATCCACAGCAAATTGTTCAAGAAATCAGCTCAAAAGATATCTATTATTAATATGCATAGAAATTTTTCTTTTTGGCAAAAAGGTAGTTTTAATTTCCTCTAATGTTTTCAATAAGACAAATAATGTTTCACTGTCATAAAATAGATATTTTCCTACTCATCAAGCATTTTGGTCATTCCAAATAACATCAATATCTGCTTGCCAAAGTTCTTTGAATCTACCTCTCTGACTTCTCTCCCCTCTTCGAGACGGCTGTATCTGATATCTTTTGAAAGGAAAAACAATATCATTTTCATGATCCAAGACATACCTTGCAAAAGGAACCGTGAGATCAAAGTGAAGCGAATACTCTTTGGTGTCATCTTTACCTTGTGCCAATCAATACAGTCAAAAAATTTGTTTGCCCGCATCTTCTCAATTTTTGGACAAGAGAACACTGTTTGCTTCTACCGCAGGAGTTTGAATATGTGCATATCCATATTGGATATAATTCTTTTCTATAATTTTTTGGATTTGATCAAAAATAATCTGCTCTGCAGGATTATATTCTGGAAATCACCCTGGACGTAAAACCATTTCTCTAATTTAGAATTTAAAATTTAGAATTTTGAATTCACTAGTAATGTATGTTCTTAGTAAACAATTTCAAGGGAAACTAAGCCACCTCACGATGAAGATATTTTCTCGCATAGACATAGGCTACGATCAACAGCAAGGTAACCATACTAAAAGGAGACATTCCAAGATCAATGATATACCCGCCAATAAGAGGTCAGAAAATATTTGCAAGGTTAGCAAGCGCAGCCATATTACCATTTATCAATCCAATATCCTGATTTTCTCCAAGAATCATATTTTGAAACACCGGACGAAAAATACCCTGAAAGACACCACTTACACCAACAAATGTAATAACCAACCAAGCCGGGCCAGCAAAGAAAGCTCCGCCATAACATCATATCATTCAGAGAATACTAATACTTACCAAGTATTTATTACTAAAGGTTTTGAGCCAAAATTTCAATAAAAATCACTGATTGATAATCATCACGGCGCCAATCATTGCCATGACATATCCGCTGACCTCTCCCGTCATCCCAAAACGTTCACTAAGGAAAAGCACAAAGGACATCTGATAAATCATCAATGCAAGATTGATAACAAAAAATACAAAATATTCTTTCTTCTCCTTGGATACAAACATATTCTTGAAAATTGTAACAATATTAAGGGAAATATTTTTAGCTTTATTCAAAAATTTATTCGTCTCTGGTAATCATCGGATGATAAAGAGTACATTCAACAAACACAAAAAGAAACTGACTATAAACGGCATCTTGATCCCATATCATAGGAGTCGTCCACCTATCGCGGGACCCATAATAAATCACACACCAAAGATTGCTCAGAAAAGTCAAAAGTTAGCACTGCGCTCTTTTTGATTAGCTGAAATATCACTGAGAATAGATTGGATGGAACTAATATTTCATGCAGCAGCTCCATTTACAATTCTCGACAATAAATACATCCAGATATTTCCACCGATCCACAAAATACCATAGCTTATCAAGCTAGAAATTACCGACACAAGCAGAACAATTTTTCTCCCATATTTATCAGAAATCGCTCCAAGAATCGGTGTAGAAAACAAACCGAACAAGGAAAAAACTGTTGTTCCAAGGGAAATCATAAAATAAGTACTATGATAATAAGTTACTAAATTAGGAAATGCTGGTATCATAATCGTCATTCACATCATATCCAGAAACAACGTGAAAATTACTATTCGTTTTATTCTTTTCATATATATATCAAAAAATAAATTAGTGTATAGTTAAAAGTGTATAGTTCAGATTAGAGTTCAAATTATATAATGTTGGTTTCAACTCTACACGCTACACTATTATTGAGATGTATTTCCAATCTTATAGTCTGATAAAATCATAGCATATGGTTGTTGAGCATATTGATCTATTTTGACATTAGATTTTAATCCAATACCAGAAGAAAGATAATTGTAATTCATATTATTTCTCCATAAAGAGAATAAGACATACACTTTTTGAGGAGCATCCAATTTAATAGTAGCAGATTGATTGTATGCTGGTGAATTACCTCCATTATTTAATATTCTCACGGCATCATCTCCAGATATTTTTTCAGACGTTCTTTTGGCTCATTTGAAGAGCAAAAGTCTAGCATTTGCACTCATAACTCCGTCAGCTGACACTTCCAATTGGATACCAATTCTATTCCCAAATTGGTCTCGAACTTCCTGACCATTGATCATATATGGGTACATAATAGAGAATGACATATATTCTGGAGTAACCTCACCACCAGTATCATTGGTGTCTATTTGGATATCAGAACCATTTTGGACATTGGTAGTAGATGAATCTTTCATCATTGGGTAGATTGGCCCATTACTATTTTTGTAGACAACAAATGCTTTTCCTAGCTGATAATATACTTTATCCTTGAGATAAGAGTCTTTCATAAATACTGCGGCAGAATCTAACGCTTGTTGCTCAGTCAATGATTTGGAATAATTGTACGTATTATTTACTTTGTTAGCTCGAAGAGAACAATTTTTCATATCAAAAGTATATTCAAATCCATTTGCCTCTATGCCTACAGAAAATAATTTTTGAGTAGAAGATCCGAATCCCAAAACAGTCATAATCGCAGAAACATTGCAATTAACTTGAAGTAATGAATTATCTTTAGCCACAAGCGTTTTAACTGCTGCTGCATCAAAAGAATACTGCGATGTTGGTTGTGGTTGTATAGGCATAATTGACGAAGCTGCCAACTTAGGATCTGTCACAGGAACATCAATACTTCCACCTGCCAACGTAACATTAAGGAAACTAAACGCGAAAATACCTAATGATAATACAAGTAATTTTTTCATGAGAAAATATTTAAAAGAATAAAATTTATATAAACAAAAGACTCCGAAATTCCTAACTCTTAATTCTTCATTCCTAATTCTTGTTTTATATGGATTCAATTTTCACACCAATCTTTTTCAATTTCTCTACAATATTATCATAACCTCTTGCAATAATATCTTCATTAGTAATGAATGTAGTCCCCTGTGCCATCACTCCAGCCAAGACCATTGCTCCTCCACATCTCAGATCAGTACTCGAAACATATTCTCCTTTCAATTTTACTGGTCAGATAACAATAGCTTCATGGGGATTCAAAATTTCTATATGAGCTCCGAGATTTTGCAACTCTGATAAGTAGCCAAATCTGCCTTCATACAAAGTTTCAAATATCTTGGATACACCACTTGCCTGAGTAAGTAAGGTTCCGAAAATCGATTGTAAATCCGTAGGGAAACCAGGATAGATTCTTGTTTCCAATTTTACTGCTTTATAATTTTTCTTATTGGCTGATGAGACACGAATCGTATGTTTATCTACTATTTTGAAATCTATCCCTATCCTACTTGCAATACTATACATAGAAGACAATTCATCTACATGACATCACTTAATCGTTAATTCTGCATTGTCTGCTCCAGCACCGATAGCAAAATAGGTTCCAGCTTCGATATAATCAGAGATAATTTCAAATTCTTTTTTAGCAATCTTGCGCGTACCAGGTTTAATAACAATACTATGATCTACATTGAGATGAATATCAGCTCCAGCATTATTCAAGAAATCAATAAGATTTCTCACATGTGGTTCTATAGCAATTTGATACACATTAATTTCATAATCTACATCTTTAGCAAAAGCCAAATAGGTAAGCAAGGCCTCTATCGCAGTGACAGAAAATTCTTGCATCATAATATTTCTCTTAGGTTTAGCTATCACTTCATAGGTTTTAAATTCATCTTGCGTCATCTTTACCCCAGCCTGTCTCAATGCATCATCGAAACTATCCAGCGGTCTCTTACCGATATTACATCATCCACTACCGACAAATTTTACCTTTCCATATTTTACTAAACCAAAAGGAATAAGCAAAATAGACGCTCTAAACTTCTTCGCCAAATCGTCTGTAAGGTCAAAAAAACTTTCTGACTTTTCTATGGATGTCTGAGCTAGTGATTCCATGGACGTAACGTCTTTGATATTTGGTTTGTTATTCAACTTTACCTGGTTGTCTATACAAAAATTAGCTGCAACAATCGGCAACGCTGCATTCTTACTTCCAGAAATAGTCACTTCTCATTTCAGATTAGGTGAATAAGAGATTTTAAACATTGAGACAAGAAATATAATAAAATAATGGTTATGAATCGTAATGTGTAGTAATTGATTGTAATGTATCGTAGATTTTGCCATTTAAAACAACACATCACACGAACATCAGTGAGTACATTACACGAAGTACATTACCTTTTCCAGTGTAACAAAAGCCGTTTCGTTTTCAAGATAAGAAAAAAGCTCCCTAAGGAGCTAAAATTGCGAATCTTGATACAATCAAGGAAATGAAGCAACTTCTAATTTCTTGTAGAGTTCTTTCTGCGATGAAGAGAGTTTCTCACCACGAGAAAGCTGAGATAATGCAATTTGAGCCTCTTTTATATAAGAGTCATAAAGCTCTGCTCCCTCTCCAATGGAACTCTTGTTCTTCTTAGCTTTTTTTATCAAATCAGCTAAGTCTTTCTTTCTTAAATCCGCCATAGAATAAGTATTAGTGAATATTTTTGTTTTCGAAAAAAATACTATAACTATTTTATTTAAAATATCAAGAAAAGAAAAAGTCAGCATATAGCCAGTAATTTTCCATTTTCAATCTTCCATTTTCCATTAGAAAATTACCATCTTCTCCAACTAGGACAAGCTTGATCTACATCTATATGAGAAAATCACTCATGTAATATTCCATCTACAATTGCCTGGGTTAATAAGGGCAAATCTTTGTCTACCATACGAACAGAATAGCCACAACCAGCAGACTTAGCAAGACCATTGGGATCAAAGGGCAAAGAGACATTTCCTTCTGGGGTAGATCTGGTTTTGACGTGAAGTGGAGTCGTCGGAGACGCCTGACCTGTAGTCAATCCGTAGTTTTCGTTATTTGCGACGATGTAGGTCAGATTTATGTTTCTTCTACACGAATGTAAGAAATGCCCAAGTCAAATTCCATATCCATCACCATCACCTCAGTAACATATTACCGTCAAATCAGGATTCCCCAGTTTCACCCCAGTAGCAAATGCCAGCGATCTGCCGTGCAAAGACTCGCAACCATAACTATCAATATACTGAGGAATCTTACTCGCACAGCCAATACCAGAAACCACCACGACCTTATGTTTGGGCAAATTAAGTTGCTTCAATGCATTTTTAATGGCTACATGGATAAGAAAATTTCCACATCCTGGACATCGCTGAATTTTGTTTAGATTTGTTCTCATAGACAAGAGACAAAGAATAAAATTTTATATCGTTTGTAAGAATTCTGCCATTGCTAAGTTTGCTTCTTCTATAGTTGTATAATTTTTAACGATTATAGATGGCGATCCATCAATCATCGCAGATAAGGATTTACCATCTTCTGGATTATACAGGCAAAGAATCGGTTTATGTAATTCCACTGCCCTACCCAGTTCATATCATACACCAAGACTAGTAATCGTAACATCAGCGATGACAACATCGGCTTCCATAATCCAAGCCAAATCTCTATCATGTATTTCACGTGAAGACATGCTTTCTCATAGCGCTGAGAGATATTGATTCCCCACATGTTCAGTCAATACTTCACCATGTTGATGTAAATACTCTATCATAGCCATATAGGTATCTTGGAGTTCTCTTCCTCATCTAATAGATCATGCAAAATATATTTTCATTATATCACAAAGAATATAAATAATTAATTCCCTTGAATTTCTTCCAAGAAGATTGGATACAAGGTATACTTTCTATGATGAGAAATTTTACCTTCTCGTTTTTTGTCATGTAGCCAGCACTTATTTGTCACTCGTTCTTGCATCTGTCATGACGCATTCATTTCAACGAAGGTGAGCAATTTAATCTTAGCACACTTTTCATCTAAAAATGTTTTCAGTCTCATATCAAACGGCTGAAAGACTTTCATAATAATCAATCCGAAATCTTTTCTATCTTTAACATAATCAGCCAAGACATAGCGATTGACCCCATAGGTAATAAAGAAAACTTCAGCATCAGGATTAATGATTTCATACCCATAGAAATTTTCATTAAATTCTTGGTGGATGAAGGTGCCTAACTTTCTATCTCTTTTGTCTTGCTGAGCTTTTTTCATGATCGGATCTTCGTTGGTCGCACCAGTTTCATCGTGTTCGTATGAGGTGGTAATAAATTCACCATTTTCCGTTCAGGGGATGAGATAAGGTGAAATTCCATCATCTGACTCTGCATATCTTCTATAGTCTCCTTCATATTTTGGTCCAGTGAATAATTTTCCGCGATTAATTTCTTCCGCAATCAACGCCTTTGGATCTATGGAAAGATATCATTCAGATAATTGCTTATCAATAAGATAAATGACAGGATGTTGATATTGGTCGGATCGGTTTAATGCCTTACCAATCAAACGATAGGATTCTTCAAAGGTTGATGGAGCGAGAACGATAGGAAACGTATCTCCAAAGGAAGCGTTTAATGCATAATTCAAATCGCCCTGACCGGTAAAGGTCGGCGTACCTGTGCTTGGCCCATCGCGTTGAGAGAGAATATAGAGTCCACCAATTTCTGCCTGATTAGAAAAGGAAATACTTTCCGTCATCAAGGCGAACCCTCATCCACTCGTCCCACACGCTGCTCTCTTGCCAGCGAATTTTGCACCAAGCATGGATATACTAACTGCAATCTCATCCTCTCATTGAAAGAAAACATTTTTTTTATTCTCTGGAATATTCTGGTTCATTCTCTGGAATTCTTCTGTTACTACATCAATAAGTGAACTTGCAGGCGTCATAGGATATGCTCCATAGAAATCCATTCATGATGCAATAGCGCCTTTGGCAATGACTTCATTCCCAAACATAAACTTTTTTTCTACTCCTAAATTTTCTACTTTCCACTGTGGATTTTCTACGAGAAAGTCATAGCCCTGTTGTAAGCACACAATATTTTGTTCCAAGATATCCGCCGAATAGAGTTCAGCAAGTTTCTGTTTTCCTTCTTCAAATGGAATTCACAAGAGCTTCAATGCAGCTCAGAAGCAAAAGGTATTTTTAAATTTGGTCGTCTGATCTTTGATGTTCTCGACCTGTTTCAACGTGTATAGATTGGTGTTTTTCGTGACCGCATAGTCATCAAAGGCAAAAAAATAATCTATGGTCTGAGTAATAAAGTAATCCGTATCAGAAATATAGAGGAAAAAATCATTATTATCTCCTTTGATAATAGAAGCATATTCTTTGTCTCACAAGACAGAGTATCCTTTCTTGGAAAGTAATTGGCCAAGCAAGAGTCCTGACGTATTTACGCCACTTCCAGCAGCTCCAGAAAATCAGATAGAAATTCTCATGTATATATTTTTATTTAATAAAATAGAAAAGTTGTCTCCTCATATATAGTAAAAAAATCCAGCAAAACAACATTAAAAGATAGACGATTTTTTCTTTAACAGAAATGACCTCTGTAATCGTAGTAAACTACAATATACAAAGGTCATAGCATTGCTGTAAGTAATGAGATCCTATCCAGTCTTACCAAAAGGAGATGCGAGATCTTCCCCTTCGATATACACGATTCCTGTGGAGAAATCGAAGATATACCAGATTCCAATATCGCCACAACCTGCACCATAAGATACAGGTTCGTCAAAGCTAACAGCAGGAAGGTTATAGGATACTACACTCTTCATAACTGAAGGGGTATCCGTACAAACTATCTGCGTTGTTACTATCCCAGAATCATTAATTCTGAAATCGTATGCTTTAGAAAGCGCAGACTTTATAAGATCCAACGGTACTGGACACGTAAACGTATTAATCCCATTAACTAAAAAATTTGGTTTGTTATTCATGGTTTCTTTTTATTTTGGTTTCTAACTACATAGTAGTATACATATATGATAAATAAAGTCAATGACATTATTACTTGAAAATGATATACTTTTGTCTACAACAATAGATGTATTCCTACCTATGTATTTTAGTTTTTTACAGCGTGTAATGAACTCTAAGCAACTCAAGGAACGTTTTAAAAAAACTTATGAATCTTTTTTCCAGAAAAATCAAATCGTAATATCCGCGCCATTTTTGATGAATCGAGCATGAGATATCTCCAAAGAATATAGTGGCATAACCATCAAACAAAAGATACCACTCCGCTTATATATAGGAATCAGCAAGAGCAATACCAAAAAGATACTAATCAATGATATTTCTTATTATGACAAAACACAAGATGAATTCATCACGACTAATGCATTGGAATATGCACCACACTTTTACAATCTCAACGATCACATAAATAGTGAACGGAAAGCTATTTTGGATATCTATGATGGCATCAATATAGATATATTTTCTGAACTACCAAGATGAATGGGGCTTTGATTTGAATCTATATTAGCATTTTTGCTAGCCACAGGACTCAATAGATTAGTAAACAAAATAGATCATTCTACCATAGATGATATAAACAATCTCACCATCGAAGACGCTCTCAAAAGAGAAGATCAAACCGTCAGCAATTGGCTGAAAGATGGGATTATTTTTGATAAAATTGTTTTTGGCACGATCATCTCCTCTGTCAAAAGATCATCTCTTTTTGAATCATACTACCCTATCATCAGCATTATCAAAGACCAAGAAAAACAAGATGAGAATGTACTTATTTCACTAAATAAATCATATACATTCAGATTCAATGAGTTGTTTGAATGATGGAAAAAGATACCATATCTTCCTATCGATTATGGAATCATTTATTCTGGAAAACCTGTATTATTGGAACAAATCGTTACCTGTAACAAAAAAAATGGATCATATAATGATGCCATCAAACCAGAATTCAAAAATATTTTTTGAAAGTATTTTGATAATTTAAAAGATGCGGAAATACCTAAATTTTATAAAGATCTAATCGATACCGACAACAACAAGATAGAGAGTTCGCTCTATGGTAAAGTAATGGGAATGCTTAGCATTAAGATATTTCACCTTATGATTCAATTATACTCTCGTGAATACAATGAAGAAATAGTCAAAGAATTTATATGAGCACTCAATAAATTTAGACGATGAAATTATGTGACCAAAAACAGCTCTAATTTTTTTATGGACATCGTCAGAAAGCTTACTGAGGAATTCAAAGCAAACCACAGTTTATTTTGACTCTTTCCAAATGATACGACCATTATGGGTGGAACAATTTGATTCGCTTTGCCATTAGAATGATTTAGAAAAAACTTTTTGAATGCAGTCGAAGAGACCAAAAAAGAATTTAATGGAACAGATCTTATTTACTGCAGTTGGACGGATGGAATCGAACACAAATGACTATATTTCGAGCAAGATATAGAAAAAAATATTTATTCAGAATTTATTGATTCCAGAAAGCACATACTCAAATCTAGTGACGGGCAATGCTTTCTGTGAGACTACGAAGAATTATTAGAGAAGCAGATCCATAATATTGTTTTGGATTGCATCAATGACAAGATATTTGTAAATGGGAAAAAAGTAACTTCGGATAGTCTTCATTCCCAGAGTGCAACCATAGGGATATTAAAAATATTGATTGAAAACATTGGGAAAGAAGTTCACAACAAGGAACTACCAGCATCATGATATTGTAAGAACAAAAATGAGATGACAGGAAAGATTATTCTTCCTCTGATCAAATTGATCGAAAAAGAAATAGGAAAAAAGATACCACTCATCTGTAAATGATCTATCTATGAATTTTATATTAAGCTCAATCATTCAGACATCACTATAGCTATTATAGACAGAATCAACGACAACTAATTTTCGTTAAGATATAATACTCATAGACTTATTTTCTTGGTTTTGTCAGTTTTTTTCTTTTTTGGAAAGTTTACAAAAGCGGATGATTTTATATCATCACCGACTAACGTATGACAAAGATCATCGATCAGCCAGAAGTAGCTGAATCCGTAAGTAGATTCATCAATGATCATAAGCACGGAGACATTTCTCCAATGATAAAACAAATTATACACAACTTTCTAAGGAGAGAAAAGGAGATAGCAAAAATAACGATTTTTTTTAGTAAGATCTATGATAAGCTCTATTATGATGTACTATTTAAAAACATTAAAATAGAAAAGAAAACATTTAGAATTCTGGAAAACCTCGCTTCACCGACCTATAGCAAAACAGAAGAAGAATGGGAGAATATACTCCATAAAGCACAAACTACCAAATAATAAGCAACAGTAGCCCATATGTATAGAATTGTTAGATCAAATATTTTCTTAAAATCTAGGTCAATAAGACAATTAATAATTATAATTGACATTTTGCAGGAGATGAATATAACTTTTTGCAGTTAGTTCTTTATTCTGTTAGCAAGATAAGAACATATGGAGAATAGAATTCCCATGAATACCAAGTCGCTACAAAATCAATTTAGAAACGATTACGAAGAATTTTTTGCAAAGAATGACTTAATCATAAGTGGATGCTTCACTGGTGCTTTAGCTCCTACTTGAATTGGACATGTATCCAGATTTATGCGTATCAAGTTCAAGTTACCGATAAAAATGTATCTATGAATAAATGGGAATCAAAACTGAAACATATGCTTCAGTAATTTTTTCATATACAATATTACAGCACATAATTTTGAGAACAAAGAGCTTCGCGATATGGTGGATGGCGAAACATCCAAAATCATAGAATACATAAAAAGTTTTTTGAAAGAAAACAAGAAAGAGCAAGGAATCGATATAAATGTTCTTGCAGAATGAGGCAGGCGGTATTCTTTTTCTTTTTCAGCAACATTCACAGCAGTACTAGCTACAGCACTTTATCTATTTGTTGGGAAAATTAGCTCCAAAGACTTGGAAAATTATGAAGAATTTATGAAATCAGATATTTTTCGCGAGATAGAAATCACAGCACGAGAAATGTCATTGTTGACAAGATATGGCAACGCGTCAGGAGGCATGCATGTATTATACAAGTCATATACACCAGGACTCTTTTATTGTGAAGCTTTTGAGAACAACATTAACATAGAAGAAGTTAAAGGGCTCCATCGCTCATTTACTCCATTTTCTACATTGTTTGACGTAGAAGAACACAACTATCTTCCTTTTGATTATGCAATAATTTATTCTGGATCACAGAGGACATATGAAAAGATTGAACAAGGGATCCAATTAGACAAAAAAAAATTTCAAAAATACCAAGAATTTATAGAAAAGAGCGTTCTTCCCATTACCCAACTAGCCAAGGATATTCGCTTTATAGAGATTTTGAAAAATGGCATATATAACCAATTTGTAGATATGTTCTCTTTATCTACAGTTATGATTTTGGAGAGTTTAGAAAAAATCTATACCGAAGGAGAAGATATTAATAACATAGATCATCTAATTGATACTGTAAATAGAGTGAGATATCTTTTTTATATGTTAGAAAAGAAACCATCTGAGTTTATTGAGAAATTTTCTTCATCCTTTGAAGAGACATCTCACAACAAAGAAAAAATAGGTATCGTGAATAGTTATTCTAGTAAAATTGGAGACAACTGTATGGTAATAATGAAAGATGGGACTAATAAAAAGCATTTCTTCGAAGCTATAGAAAAACTAAAATCTGAATATCCAGATGTAGAAGTACCGTACGCTTCACGAATAGACGGGATCTCTAACGATGGGATTAAAATAGAACAACATATTTCAGAGAAAAAATTTTCTTCTTATATACAAAAAGATAAAGTATTCTGCAAAAATAACCAAGGAGAAAGTTTCCTAGGAAATTATCATGAAATCATTAATTCTCACAAAGAATGATTATTATTAGATGGGATAGACAATAAAATCTATCTCAATGGTAAAAAATTAACATCAGTCAATCTTTGTTCTCAAAGTTCTACCATTAGCATTCTAGGAAAACTATTAGACAATATTGGCAAAGATGTAGGAAACAATGAATTGGAGGTATCTAGTTATAGCAAGAACAAGAACGAAATGCTAGGCAAGATTGTTATTCCGATTATCTCCCTTATTGAGAAGGAGACAGGTGCAAAACTCCCTTTGATATGTAAGTGAAGTATATATGATTTTTATATGAAACTTAATACAGACGATTTCAAAGTATTTATGGTCAAAAAAATATAATATTTCACGAGATTAATAACCAAATCCTCTATCAACTGCGAATAGAAGACTTTTTGATATAGAAAGTTACTAGGTAAGAAGCTAGATTCGTATTTCTAGAAATTTTTCTTGGTTTTGTCCGTTTTTTTCTTTTTTTGTAAGCATAAAAAGACCGCGTCGGGAAAAATATTAATTTGAATAAAGCATCCTTTTAGTTAGACAGATGACACAATGACCTACAATGTGTACAAAGAAGTTATAAAATCGAATGTAAATCCTGCAATGTGATGCACAGAACCAATCTCTGTAGCATATGCAACCAGTGCGCTCAAGAAATACATTGATAATATATCAGATATAGAAAACTTAAACATCCAAGTAAATTGAGAATTATATAAAAATGCGATTTGAGTATATATTCCAAATTCTCAATGAGAAAAATGATTAGAGATAGCAGCAGCATTAGGAATTATAGGAGGAAATTATGAAGGGAAACTAGAAGTTTTGAAAGACATAACAGCTTCTGATATAGAAAAAGCAAAAGAAATGGTAAAAAAAAGGATAGTTAACATAGCAATCAACAAGGAAGAAAAAGAGCTCTTTATAGAAGCAAATGCACATCTAAAAAACGGTGAGAATGTTAGCTCAACAATAAGGAACACTCATACCAATCTCATCAACATTATTTCAAGAGATAAAGAAATCCCCTTATACAATATCCAATATGATGAGACAGTAAATGATCAAAATTATTACGAAGAGATACTTAAAAATTCATCAATAAACGAATTAATCGAGATGGCTAAAGCAATCGACGAGAATGATATTGAATATATTAAAAAATGAATAGAGATGAACTTAGCAATGGCAAATAAAGAGGTGGAATACAAAGGAGTGTGAGCATCTCTAGATGCTTTAACAAAAAAGTGATTATTAACAGATGACATAATAGGGAAAATAAAAATATTAACAACAAGAGCAACTGATGCAAGAATGTCATGAATAAATATGCCAGTAATGAGCAGTGGTGGAAGCTGAAATCAATGAATAATTTCCATACTAGTCCCCTATCTTTATGGGAAAAATGTACCTTTGGAGATAACTGGAGAATCCATTGACGAAAGGATTATATACGAAAGCATAGCCTTTTCTCATTTATTAAATTCTTATGTAAAATGTTTCACAGGAAAATTATCTGCAATGTGTTGATGCGCTGTCGCAGCAGGGTTATGAGCTACTGGAGCGATTGCATACCAAAGAACCGATAGAAATATTGAAACGATTACCAATGCAATAAACAATTTAATATCTGACATTGCATGAATATTATGCGACTGAGCAAAGTTATGATGTGCGAACAAAATAAACACAGCCGTAGAATGTTCTATCGTATCTGCGTTAAAAGCAATTGAATGATACCATGTAACTTCCAACGATTGAATTATAGGGAAAACAGCCGAAGAAAGCATAAAAAATCTATGAAAAATTACCAAAATAGGGATGAGTAAGATGAATAACTCAGTATTAACGATAATGGATGAAAAAATATAGACTGTTTATTTAAGAATTTTTATATTTTAAATATATGCTCATGCAAAAGACATCAGAAGTAATCACAGAGAATAAAAATCAAGAAAAAAAAGTGCAAAACTGAAGTTTGAAACTAAAGATATATAACACTCTATCAAATAGTATGGAAGATTTTGTTCCATTAGAACCAAATAAATTAAAAATGTATGCTTGTTGAATAACTGTGTATGATGAAGCCCATATTGGGCATGCCAGACAGGCAATGTCTTTTGATATCATAAGAAATTATCTAAAATATTCATGATATGATGTTACCTATGTAAGAAATTACACAGATATTGATGATAAAATAATTAATAGGGCAATCAAAGAAGATAAAGAATGTTCATCAATATCAGAGTATTACATCAATGAATCTAAAAATGATCTTAAAAGAATAAAAGTAAATGAAGCAGATGTAGAACCAAAAGTTACCGAGCACATACCAGAAATAATAAAGTATATAGAGACATTAATTACTAAAGGATATGGATATGTAAGTAACGGTGAGGTACTTTTTGATGTTTTAAAAGTCGAAGACTACGGCAAACTTTCAAACAGAAAAGTGGAAGATTTAATATCCAACGAGAATAGTCCAAACAAAAGGAATCAGGTTGATTTTAGTTTACGAAAACCTGCAAAAGAAGGAGAGCCTTCGTGGGAGTCTCCTCGATGAAAAGGAAGACCAGGCTGGCATATAGAATGTTCAGTGTTAGCCAATAAATATTTATGAGAAAGTATTGATATTCATGGATGATGATTAGATATCATGTTTCCTCACCATGAAAACGAAATTGCTCAAAGTGAAGCATTTTCGTGAAAACAATTTTCTAAATATTGGGTTCATAATTGAATGGTAAACGTAAATGGACAAAAAATGGGAAAAAGCTTAGGAAACTTTCTAACAATAAAAGACGCTTTAAACGACTACAACGCGGACATTATTCGCTACGTCATCCTATCATACAACTTAGCTACGCCAATGGATTTCAATCCTGAAATGTTCAAAATTGCGAGTAAGAGAGTCTATTATTTTTACAAATCATTAAATATGATTGACGACTTTTTATCGCAGAATAAAGATGTCGCATGAGGAAAGGATCAGCTCATTTGAGAACAAATTCATAATTTAGAAAGTGATTTTGTAAATGCTATGAATGAAAATTTTAACTTCCCAAAAGTATTGGGAGCTTTGTCGAATATATTTTCAGAAATGAACGAATTAATGACTTCAAAGAAGATCCCAGATCAAGATAAGATATACACGCTAAGTAGTTTTAGAGAGAAACTAACCAAGATAACAGATGTTATAAGAATATTTGATGATGACCCAAAAGAATATGTAGATTCCTATAAAAAAAACTTTTTAAAAGAAAAAAATATTGATGATGGATTTATAACTGAAAAAATCAATCAAAGGAATCAAGCAAAAATCAAAAAGGAATATACAACAGCGGATCAGATAAGAGAAGAGTTAAAAGAGTTATGAATTGGATTGCAAGACAAAGGAGGAGAAACAGATCGAGACATAATAATTTAGATACCACTTCTTAAGACGAGAAAAATAATGATATAATCTATTTCTTAATAAATAGAAATCAAGACAAAGAAAAGTCTTTAAAACTCAAGTTTTTTTATCTCTTATACATAGATAAATGGAAAATGAAATGAAAAAAGAGACAGAACAAGTAAACGAGTGGACGATGGATGTAGACGAATTCGAAAAGAATGGGTGTATGTGTAATGGAGACTAGTTTAGAGAAGGCTAGTAATAATAGATACTAGCCTTTTTAAAAGATGTAAACCAAAAAAATGTATAAGCTATCAAAAAGTATCTCATGGACAGAAAAGAAAGACATTATTGTTGTTTATCTGAACTACAATTACTACTTTTTTAGAAACAAGAGTAAAAATCGGATTAGAAAGATTTTAGAAAATAATAAAAACAATAGCCAAAAGGATATTCCAGCAGAATTTTATTCATATTTAATTCAAAAAAATATTCTAGAAGATGAAAGAAAGTAATTGTATCAATTGATTTGAGTATAACGAGCTTTTTGATCTAGCGATTAAAAAGCCAGAATTTGCTCAGTTATATGTAACCAATAATTGTGTACAAAGCTGTACGTTTTGTTTTAATTGATGTAATATCAAAACAGGATTTATAGATTTAGATTTGGCTGATTGGAAGTATATTATAACTCAATTGGTAAAGATATGAGTAACAGGAGTAAACTTAAGTGGTTGAGAAGTTTTTTTATACAAAGATCTCAATGAGCTTATTTCTTTTATCAAAGATATTTGAATAAAAAGGATAATCATAAATACGACCTGATTGATTGATATAACTAAATATAAGTTTCAATATTTTGATGAAGTTGTTTTTTCCATCCATTGAACGAAAGATATTCATGATAAAATCACAGGAAGAATATGAAATTACGAAAGACTGATGGAAACTCTTGAAAAATTCAAAAAAGCAAAAAAAGCGGAAACCATTATATGAATAAACTGTATAATCACAGAGGAGAATATTGACCATATTGATACAATCTACCACAATCATCAAAAATTAGCTACTGATTATATCGCCTTCAATCTAGAGATTGATAAGCAAAAAATCCAGGATACAGACAAAAAACGCCACCAAACGATAGATTCGTATTTTAAATTTTTAAGAACTATACCGACAGATAAAATAAAATTTAGACATGGAATGAAACATCTAATAGGGAAAGGAATAGATAACTACGAAGAGAAGGTTCCGCTCCCCGATTGTGCCGCAGGAAAATTCAAACTAATAGTGAACTACAAATGATCTGTATATCCATGTGTGTATTTCCAAAATAGTGAGTTTTACTGTTGAAACATACTAAAAGATGATATCCACAAAATATGGACAGATGGAGCCTGATTCAAAAAATTTAGAGAGCTAATTTATAAGTGACCAGATAGAGGTTGCTCAGACTGCATAAAAAAACACAAATGTTATTCTTGATGTTTAGCATGGAGACTTTTAAACGATAAAAAAACTCATGAAAAAGACATCCGCTGCGAAATTGGGGCTTCATTTATTGGAAATAGAGATAACGTCTCATTGTAATCTAGATTGTAAACACTGTTACAATCGTGAAGAAAAAAAAGGAGATCTTCCCATCCAAAAGATTGAAGAATTACTTATTTTTGCAAAAGAGAATTGAGTTAGAACGGTTGTAATTTCTGGCGGAGAAGCAATGTTATATAAACAGTTTGACAAAGTAGTAGACCTCATAAAAAAAAATAAATGAGACTATCGCGTTGTATTACAAACCAACGGAACATATATAAATGAAATGAATCTAAATAAAATAAAGGCGTTTGATCTCATTCATCTTAGTTACGATTATAGCGATTCAATACGCAAAAGATGAGATGACAATCTCAAACGCGCAATGTTTTTGAAATCACATTGAATAAAATGTTATCTGTTCTCCAGTATTCATAAAAAAAACAAAAATCACATAGAAGATATGGTCAAAAATGCTAATGATTCAGGTATTCCGATAGCTTTCAATATTTGTATTCCCATGCATAGATTAACGGATCAAGATCTATTGGATGATAAAGAATTCTTCCAAGTAGAATGACTTTTGTACAAACTATACCAAGCATGAAAGATATTACGCTATGGAAGCCCTTTAGTCGCTATACGTGATGAGACAAAAAAAATGGACTATGCAGGGAACAAATGAGGATGTACAGCAGGAGTAGCAGCCTGTATAGTTAGCTTTTCTGGGAAAGTCTTTCCTTGTCCATTTCTAAGAATTGAGGCATGAAATATCTTCACACAAGATTTGAAAGATATCCGACTAAAATCAACTATTTTTAATACATTCAGACAAAGAGATAAGTTTGAAGGGAAATGTAAATGATGTCAGTTTCTTTCATATTGTGGATGATGTAGATGAAGAGCATATAAATCGACAGGAAAATTAAATGGTTCAGATCCCAAATGCTATAAAGATACCTTTTTACATAATAATCAGAATGTATGATGAAACAATGTGAAAACTGTTTAGCCCCAATAGAAAGCGATACTGGCACATCTGCCACGTGTGATGCGTGTATAGATATACAATGAGACATGTATCAATTACTTCAAAAGTCACCAATATTTGGAGAGGAAATGGATGCTTTTCTCAAAGAGAGAAAAAAAGTTCTTTTTGCTTATTCTTGATGACTTGATAGTACTGTTGTATTACACAAATTAAATCAGGAATGTAAAAACCGCCTTATTCAACTATTTTGTTTCACTGTCGATCATGGCTACAAGTGAAATCAAGCATATAAAAACATAGATAATATAATAAAATTTGAAGAACTCGAGAATCAACACACCTGGATAGATATTAAGAACAAACAATCTGGAGAGAAAGAGAATATCAAATTATACAGTGAATGTATTCAACAAAACATGTTACCTTGTGGACCTACATGTAACAAGATTATAGACAGTAACTATAGGCGTATTATGGACCTTTATAATGAAGATACACTCATCACCGGCTGAGATACTCCAAAGTTTAACAAAAGACTAGGGAGATATTCTATTTTACGAGAAAAGCCAGAATTTACGGTATTAAGAGGAGGTTTAGCATTTTGAATGGACAAGGAATCTAATAAAAATTACCTTAACGATAATCAGATCCCACGAGAGAACCCTTGATGTGGATGATATGATACTGACTGTCTGATTCCCTGAACCGTACTAAGAAACTTGGTCGAAAAACAAAACTATTCATATAATGATATATGCAAAGATCTTCCACAAATCATATGATATTTATCGGAAAGAGTAAGACGATGAATAATAGATAAAGAAGATGCTCTAGATAAAATAGAACATCTGGACATAGCAAATGATTCGAGTTATCATGAAGCAATGAAAATAGCACATTCAGATGGCAAATAGATTTATCTATAATAGCAAGAGATGATAATCGACTCCCATTGTCATATATGAGAATATAAAGATACGAAGAAAGCGTATAGCTATGTTTCGAATACCCAAGATTTAATAAATATACTAAATACTCACTGAGTTCAAAAAGCGATTTGTTCGCCTGAACCACATTGAGGATTGAGTTTCGATGAAAATAATACTTCTCACGAAGAAACAGCTGCTATTAATAATATTCCATATGGGCAAGATAATATCAGTCTATTAAAGCTGAAGAAAGCTTATGATATTAGCAATATTTTGCTACCATTCCGAATTATAGATACAAGGAAGAAAATAAAAGAGCAGATAAAATTAGCTGAACAGCAATTAAAGAAAGATCCTCTTTATGGAGTAAAGTTTCATTGCCAAACCTTAGATGTAAATATAGCTGATATAGACAATCCCACCATTATGCCGTTTCTAAAAGATGCCAAACTACCTGTCTTACTACATACTTGAATTCGTAAAGACAAATGGCTAGCTAGCCACGTTTTGGATGCCGTTGAAAAACATGCAGAAATAAATTTTAGTATAGCCCACATGGGAAGATTCGAAAAAAAGTTTTGGGATAGATACGACAAAAACTGAATGCCATGAAACCTGTTTATCGACACATCACCTTTCTATGCAATATGTAATTTATCAGCATCTTACAAGGACAAGGAGAGATTGGAAAGGATACTAGATATAAATTACAAAAATACAGAAGATTGCTTCAAGATGTTTGTGGAAAAATACAAAGAAAATCTAATGCGAGGAAGTGATTATCCATATATATCTTATCCAGAGTATCAATGATCTTATAAGGAGAATATTGATTTACTCAACACATTAGATGAAGAAACTAAATGAAAAATTAGCTATAGAAATACTCTAAAATTTTTATGAAATAATATCGTATAAATGGGAAATTCTATCCACAAAGCAAAAGCAACTTCCTATAACAAGATTAAAAATGCGACAGAAGAAGATGCCGAACAAATAAGTAATATTCGTGTAAAAGCACGAAAAGAATGATATAAAGGGATAATATCAGAAAAATATCTCGATACTTTAACATCTTCTACCGAACGCATACAAAGTTACAAAAACATCATAAGAATGAATGCTAATATTTTTCTAGTAAGTGAAAGAGATGGCCTAATAAAATGATTTATTTATGGTTGAGAACCTCGTGATAGAGATGAGATAAGCTCAAAAGAAGTATATGCATTTTATGTAAATCCAGAATGTCAAAGAGAATGAATATGATCTCAATTATTCAATGAGTTCTGTAAAAAAATAAGACCAAGAGATGTATATTTACGAACATTATCATGAAGTAAATGAGATGCATTTTATCAAAAACGATGAGGAATAGCATCAGGGACCAAAAAAATTGAAATTTGAGGAGATATATACAAGGAAATAAAATATGTATTTAAAACAGATTAATAACATTGAAAACAAAATTCATAAATAGTTTAAATAAGTCTTGCAATAGAGAGTAAATTAATGATATTTAAGATGGATTTAGCATCATAGTATAGATTATGTCTACAAAAATATTCAGAGAAACCTCTTGTTGTAAAACTTTGTGCCACGAACAAAGGTTTTTCTAGATAAGCAAAAAAGATGAATAAACTCATGCTTCTGGAAGAACTTCAGAAGTTTTTTTATCAAAAGTTTTTTTATATGTAAGCAAATAAGGAATGAGTAAGCTCCAAAAAATAGTACATCGAGATGATTCGTGTTGAAGAAGTAGAGGTATTTTAGATTTTTTAATTTATTAATTTTTACAAATCATGAAATTGGATATTCAATGACTCATTAAAACTGTACCTATAGTACAAATAAAAAATATAAAAGACAATGAAGTATATTCGCTTCTAGAAAAATATAATATAGTTGGATCCGTAAAGGTAAAAACGGTTTATCGGATATTAAAAGACGCTTATGAAAAGTGACTTTTGGATGATAATAAAATTATCCTAGAGGCATCCAGTGGGAATACTGCCATCGCTTTAGCATATTTATGAAACTTATTTAATCTGAAAGTACAAATAATCATGCCAAAGACAACATCTACTTGCAAAAAAAGGCTTATAGAATCATACGGAGCTGAAACGATAGAAATAGATGGAACGACAGATATAGGGATTAAATTAAGAGATCAAATAGATAGAGACAACCCAGGGAAATACTTTTTACCAGATCAGTTCGGGAATTATGCTAATTTTCGAGCACATTATCATCTAACAGGGCCATATATAGCAGAAAAACTAGGAAAAATAGATTTTTTCGTAGCAGGATTATGAACATCAGGAACTATTTTATGAGCAGGGAAATATCTCAAAGAAAAGTTCCCAGATATCAAAATTATTGCTATAAACCCCCTGGATAGAATTGAATGATTAAGAAATTTTAAAGCCACAGATATTGTGATTCCATTCTATGAAGAACATAAGAATATTATAGATGAGATTATAGATGTAAAGTTTGATCCTTGTGTGATACATGGGGTACAAAGTTATTTGGACGAAGGATATTTCGTAGGGATTTCATCAGGAGCTATTTTTACATGAGCAGAACAATATCTCCAAAACAAGAAAGGGCTTAAATGAGCAATAATGGCTCCCGATGGATGAGATTTTTATCTAGATACACTCATAGAGCATATGGATAAAGAAAATTTTATATGATGCAAATAGGAGAGATGGATTTTGTAAAAAGACAGAAGAAAAGATTCATTGTTTTTAGTTCTTCTTGTTTTTTCACCAGATAAAAATACACTTATAGCTAGATTTATCTTCTAGCATAAAATTATATGAAGACCGTATATTATCTTCAGCCATCCAGCTTTTGTTTTGGCGTACAAAAATCTATACAAGAACTAGAAAAGCTAATAGCAGACAATCCTAAGAAAAAAATATATTGCATCCATGAATTAGTACATAATCCAAGGATAAGCAAATATTTAAAGGACCTATGAGTTCGTTTTGTCCAATCTATTTATGATGTATATGATCAAGATGCAATCATAGTGTTTTCTGCCCATGGGACAAATAGAGTGATTATATCACAAGCAGAGAAAAAATTTGAACATGTATTTAATCTGGAATGTCCATTTGTGACCAAAATTTACAGAGAAGCCGATGCCTACCTCAAAGATGGGATTACAACATTTTTTTATGTAGGGAAATATCATCATCAAGAAGGAAAAAATATAGTAGAATACCTCCTCTCTCACAACGTCAACATATATGTTTTTGACAACAGCAAAAATATTCCCCAAATAGACAAAAAAGAAAAAATTGGTATATTGTCACAAACAACCTTAAATTACCAAAAGACGAAAGAGATTTTTGAGATCATTAGGAAAAAGTATAGTAATGCTATATTTCCTGCCCCTTCTGACATATGCAAAGCAACATATGAAAGACAACAAGTCATTATAGACAATATTAATAAGTTCAAAACGCTCGTAGTAATAGGAGGGAAAGAAAGCAACAACGGAAGAGAACTCTACGAAATCTGAATAAAAAGCAACAAACAGACCATATTCGGAGAATCGCTCGCCGACGTAATGCAGCTACAAAAAAAAGAACTTTTTGAGAATGAAACGATAGCAGTTACTGGTGGAGCATCAACTCCTAAGGAAGACATCCAGGAAGTGGTTGATTTTTTGATAACAAATTGATATAAGAAAGAAATCTTGACCTTAGGGAAATAGAAAATACATGTTTTATATATAACGATGAAACCAGTATGAAAAAGATTTTAGTCACCGGATGAGCAGGATTTATATGATCTCACCTTTGTAAGAAATTATTAGATCAATGACACGAAGTCATCTGTCTAGATAATCTTTTTACGGGAACAAAAAACAATATATATGATATCATAAATAATCCAAGGTTTACTTTTGTTCTCCATGACATTACACAACCATTTCGAGCCCAAGTAGATGAGATATACAATCTTGCCTGCCCAGCATCCCCTATTCATTATCAAAAAAATCCTGTAGAGACAATAAGAACATCTATTGTATGAGCTATAAATATGTTGGATCTAGCCAATAAAGTAAAAGCAAAAATCCTACAAACATCAACATCAGAAGTATATGGAGATCCATTGGAACATCCACAAAGAGAAAGCTACCGAGGAAATGTAAACCCAATAGGCACCAGAAGCTGTTATGATGAAGGGAAAAGAGCAACAGAAACACTATTCATGGATTATCATAGAGAATATGGAGTAGATATAAGAATCATAAGAATATTTAATACCTACGGACCAAATATGCATCCAGAGGATGGTCGCGTCGTAAGTAATTTTATTATGCAAGCATTAACAAACCAAGACATAACTATGTATGGGACAGGAGAGCAAACAAGAAGCTTCCAATATATAGACGATCTCATAGAGTGAATGATCAAAATGATGAATAATGAGCAATGATTCATCTGACCTGTAAATATATGAACAGAATTTGAGTTTACCATGAAGGAACTCGCACAAACCATAACAAAACTTATTCCTGGAAACACAAGTAATATCATATACAAGCCACTTCCATCAGATGATCCTAAACAAAGAAGAGCAAACAACCAATTAGCTAAAGAAAAATTAGGACGAGAACCAAAGATTTGACTAGAAGAGGGACTAAAAAACACTATTGAATATTTCAAAAGGTTTATCTAACAGAGAAACATATGGATTGAGAATTATTAGCAGACCAGCCATTAGGACAAAAGCTAATCAAAAAAGGATTCTGGTTATATTTTTTTACATTATTTATTTGACCAGCTGGATATATTATAAGAGCATTTATTTCTAATACTATCAGTGTCCAAGATGTAGGAATCATTTACAGTATACTAAGTTTTATGGGGATCATTGCCACCTATCATGATTTAGGATTTACAGAAGCATTACAATATCATCTTCCCAAATATTGGATTACAAAACAATATAATGCATATAAGACCAGCATATATTTTACGCTGGTAATACAGGCCATAAGCTGAATAATTATTGCTTTATTCCTATTCTTTTGAGCAAATTATTTGGCAGTAAATTACTTTCACTCACCGGAATCTATACATATTATAAAAATATTTTGCATTTACTTTCTAAGCATCATTTTTCATAATATGATATATTCCATATATAGTTCATTTCAGGATATTATACAATCCAAACTTATGGAATTCATCAAAGTATATAGCACGCTAGCATTTACTCTTTGTTTTTTTTGATTAGGGATCTTAAACATTACAAATTTTACACGGGCACGGATAATATGAACACTAGCATCTTTAGCGATATCTTTCATAATTTTTTTAAAGAAGTATAGATATACTTTAAATAAGTGAGTGATAGAGCGAGATATTAATCTCATTAAGAAGCAATCTAAATATGCACTATGGGTATTTATAGGAACAAATATAGCTGTATTATTATCACAGATCGATCAACAATTTGTTATTTATTTTCTAGGACCTCAAGCAGCATGATATTATGCAAACTACCTAAGTTTAATACTATCTTTTAGTATTATAACAGGGCCTTTGTTGGTATATCTTTTCCCACTTACGACAGAATTGATGGCAAAGGGACAAAATGACAAACTTATATTATTAAAAAATCTATTTTACAAATATTTTTCAGTGTTTGCTATAAGCATATCTGGATTATTCATAGTATTTTGAAAAGAAATAGTTACTACGCTCTTCGGAGAAAAGTTTATATATTCATGAATATTACTACAATATTCAGCATTATTTTTGGTATTCAATATATTGTTCAGCATTAACTTCTGATTTTTAGCTTGAATGGGGAAAGTAAAAGAAAGAGCAAAGATAATTTTCACCACACTAATTATTAATATTATATTAAATTTCATTGCAGTAAAGACCATTTGATTAATCTGAGTAGTATTTACTCTCAACATATCGCGAATACTGCTTTGCATATTAAGCTTTAGGCTGATAAATAGGGATAAAAGCATAAAGATCAGTCGAAAATATATAGGGATAAACGTATTTCGAATGATAGCTATTTGTTTGATTTTCTATTATTTTAAAGACAAAATCTTTATCTTACAAGATTCTTACAGATACAAAAATCTGTTGTATTTAATGTTGATTACTATTATATATTATCTATACATTTTAGGTATAAATTATAAAAGCATATTAATATTTAAAAGTACCATACAAGATATATTAAAATTTAGAAAGATTAAGACAAGCGATGGATAAAATAATTTCAATAGTTATTCCTATGTATAACGAACAACGTTATATAGCAAGATGTTTAAATAGTTTGTTAGTTCAAACATTTAGAGATTTTGAAGTAATCTTGATTGACGATGGTAGTAAAGACAGTACAATATCGATAGCAGAATGATATAAAGACAAACTTAAGCTATCTATTCTTCATCAAAAACATTGAGGTCCAGGAAGAGCAAGAAATCGATGAGCAAAAGTAGCAAAAGGAGACATAATAATCTTTGTAGATGCGGATATGTATTTTGACAAAAAATTAGTTGAGGAACTTATTAGGCCAATAGTAAATGGAGAAGAGCTCGGAACATCACATGGATACGAATACGTAGGAAATTTAGAAAATCCTATTTCAACGGCATTTTGATCAATTAGGTGACTATACGATCCACAAAACAACAGAAGTGGAATATTTAGAGCGATACTCAAATCTAAGTTCATAGAACGATGATGATTTGATGTAAGTAAATGATATGGAGACGATAATCTTACAAGTCATTGAACATGACTAATGGTTCCTGAAGCAATAATATATCACAATAATCCTGAAAGTTTTAAAGAAATATTTAAACATAGTATACGGGTTTGAGCATCTCTATACAATAAAGAGCAATTAAAATATTATTTTGGAAAATACATATATTTGGTTATATTCCTAATAATAGTTCTTGTAACATGCATAAGCTTTTTAATCCATCTAAAAGAATACAAATATATACCTATATTGATATTGCTGATGTCTGTCTGATTTATAATCGCCAAGACAATAGAAAGAGCCATTAAAGAAAAAAAGATAAGCCATCTTTTCTATATCCCAATAGTAATGACACTAAGGTGTATATGATATACCATATGAGGAATGAGATTCTTATTTTTTAAAAAAATATATTAACATGAAACTTAATTTAGGTTGTTGAAACGATATAAAAAAATGATATATTAACATTGATAAAATAAAACTACCAGGAGTAGATATCCTCCACGATATAGAAGATTTTCCCTATCCATTCAATAACGATATATTTGAAGAGATATATTGTGCTATGGTACTAGAACATACAATAAATCTGACAGGGATTATGGAAGAGTTTATTAGGATAGCAAAAAAATGATGCCAAATCAAAATAATAGTACCATATTTTACATGTACAAATTTTTGGGCAGACCCCACACACGTAAGACTGTTTAATAGCAACTCTTTTTCATGATTTCATGGGAATAGCTTTCTCAAGAAAGACAACATAGTACTTAAAAAGTATAAAATTCATTTTTTCTCGAACAATAATAATAATTTCATGCAATCAAAACGATACAGCATACTACCAGATTTCATAATAAATCTATGTCCAAAAATATATGAAAGATTTTTTTGCTATATTTTTCCATCATCTGAAATACATTTTCTATTAGAGATACAAAAAAAAGATTTTATATAATTAATCATCAATACAAATGTATATTATATTCAGTTATATTCTAAACATATTCTATTTATTTAGGTCAAGATTAAGATTTCTAACAAAAATCGGTTTATTTTTTTTGTATATTTTATATCTTATTCTATATCCGATACTGAGAATTCTAAACATAAAAACTATATATTTCTGAGGTAAAAAAATATATTGATCATCCTTTGGTATAAACTTTTTTTTATATTGAGAAATATTTATAAAAAACGAATACGAACCATATTATGATTACAAAAAGCCAATAATTCTAGATATATGAGCTAATATGGGATTTACCAGTATTTATTTTAAAAATATATTTAGAGAGAGCCATATCTATGCTTTTGAACCAGACATGAAAGCATTCCATATATTAGAAAAAAACATTAAATATAGAAACCTAAAAGATATATCAATATTCAACGTAGCAGTAACAGACAAAAAAGGGGAAATAGACTTTTTTACCAACGAAACAGTAGGGTTACAAATGAGCATAAACGAAAAACGTTCCAATGTGAAGAAAACAACCGTAAATACAATTTCATTATCAGAATTTATCAAAAATAACAATCTACATATAGATATATTAAAGATTGACATAGAATGAGCTGAAACTATAGTTTTTAGGGATTTATACAAGAACAATTGTCTAAATAAAATCAATGAAATACTCATAGAATACCACCACAACATAGAAGAATCCCCAAATCATTTATCAGAGTTTTTACAGATGATAGAAAACAGTTGATTTGATTATCAAATTTCATCTAACTATCTAAACAAAAATAAGCCAAAGGAATTTCAGGACATATCAATACATGCATATAAAAAAATTTAGATATAATTCCTAAAAAATGAAAAATATATGAATAGATATATCTCATTATGATACATTATCATGATATGGCATAGTGACAAAGAATATCATTGATAGAGTCGTTGAAAATAAAGATTATAATTTTTTTCTTTTTTCAAACAGAGAGGTAAAGAACAAGAATATGTTTGAGAATAGAGATAATATAAAGATAATCATAACCAAATGAGTTAATTATCTTTTTTACAGATTTTTTTTTCAAATTTTCTTATTGAAGAGACATAAAATAGACATTTTATTTACGCTGGATCAGTACCTTCCTCTGATAAAAGTATGTAAATATATATGTGTAATCCACGACATTGAATGACGAAAAAAACACCATGGAATAAAGAAATTTTTCTATAATATAAAAACCTATGGAATAATAAGTATATGGCCATACTTTTATAGTTTAAATATCGATCAATTATCGAATGCAAATGCAGACGAGATAATTTGTCCTTCTGAATACACAAAAGAGAATTTAATCAAATACTATTTTAAAAATAAAGAGAAGCATATTAACGTAATAAACCGATGAATCGATCATGAGCAATGAAGTAAAATAGATGATAAAGAAAACAATTATATACTCTTCCCCTTTTGTCATGCATTTTATGATGATTTTATGGATAAACTTGCCAAAAGAATATTAGAAAAAGGATTAACAAAAAAAATAATATTCTTCAAACCTTCAGGAAAATATTTTAATCTAAAAGAATCGAAACAAATAGATATTATACAAAAGACTATATCAAATAAAGAAAAAGATGAATTGTTTTCAAAAGCGTTTCTATGTATTTATATTTCTACAGGAGATTGATTTTGATTCACACCATTAGAGTCTATGGTTCATGGGATACCGATAATTTTCAATGACAACTCATGTTTAAATGAGATATCATGAGATTGAGGCCTATGCCTACCTAGAAAAATCGATACATTTTTAGATAGGATAGAAAAGCTTGTGGAAAATAGAGAATATTATACATCCATCGTAGAAAAATGAATGAAACATATAAAAAAATTTAAACGAGATAAAACCGTAAGTGGCATTTATAGGATATTTGAGCACATTACCAAAGAATAAATATATTGCATTTACAATTAAAGATGATATTATATCACTCTTAAGCTTTAATACTTTCAATAGCAAAAAATGAAAAAACTCTGAAAATTATTAATCTTTGTAGTAAAAAAGTTATGATTAAATAATTCAAAACGGTTCCTGAAAATGTATGATAATTTTTTCCCTTATATAGCAAATAATGCAGATGGATTTGTTTATCAACTATCCAAATCATTCACATGATATATAGAGAATAAGGAACAGATTAGTAGACTAACATCAAACATGGATCAAGAGTCTAAAGAGATAGTAAAGAAAGAGATGAGAATGAGAAAGTATGTTTTGGAGAGAAAGGGGAAATTTTTAAGTAAACATTTTCTGTGAATAGATAGAAGACTCATCAACAAAATAGATCGTCAGATAGAAAAGATAAAAAAAAACTATATTTTACCAATAAAAGAGTGATTTGGAGAATCTACATTTTACTATAATCATGGGATACATGATATAGAGTGATTAAAAGAATATGTTAAAGGCAAGGATGTAGTAGATTGTGGATGATACATATGAGATAGTTCCCTCATGTTTACTAAAGAATTAAATATAAATAAATGTTATTGTCTAGAACCCATGGAAGAGAATTTCGAATTAGCACTAAAAACAATAAAACTTAATAATATAGGATGAAAGATTATTCCCATCAAAAAGTGAGTATGAAAAGCCAAAGGAATTTTAAAAATAAAAAAAGATTGACCATCAAGTTATATTGATTCAGAAGGAGATTGCAGCATCCAGATTGATACAATAGACAGCCTTATTAAAGAATACAATATAAATCCATGATTAATAAAATATGATGTCGAATGAAGTGAATATGATGCTATTTTATGAACAGAAGAAACTATAAGAAAATATAAGCCAATTTTGTTAATTAGCATATATCATAAAGGCAAAGATTACTTCGAGATAAAACCACTTATAGAAAGTTGGGGATTGTGATATAAATTTAAAATAAGAAATTATTGCCCAAGAAATCCACGATTCGAAACAATGCTATTGTGTTATTAAGTTTTAAATAAATGAGATAATGACTAGAAAGATTAAAGAACTCTTTATAAAATATGTTAGATCTCACTTACTCTGGAAAGCAGCCATCTTTTTGGCGAAGATATATCACCACTGCATTAAAATATTTAGAATATTTTCTTTCTGACAATTTCAGTTTTGACCACCAAGCGTACGAGATAAACCAACGAAACAACGGTATGAAAGATACAACACGAATGTTGTTTCAGCAAAAAAAGCTATCTATAAAGAAATATACCCTCCAAATCAAGTGAACAAGAAGTTACCAAAAACCATAGAAAAAAGAATCCACCCTACTCTACTGAAATATATCAGTGAGCCACAGCATGAACAGTTCGTAGTAAATATTCCCGAATGAAAAGTAATTTGAACGTACACCAACATAACTCCCGACTATAAGATTCTACGAGATTCTGCATGATATAAATGATTTAACACTGACACAAACTATTATACATACAAGATATATTTATGAAAAGCTACGAAGATACATGAGAATCTTGCTGTTTTATCATGAGACGACACGTTTAAGAACTACCATCATCGATTAATCTTTGGATTACCAAAATACCACCTATTCCAGAAATCATGATTTAAAATAGATAAGTATATTACTGATTATTCATTCCCCTTTCATAAGGAAGCTATCAATGCTCTGGGGATAAAAGAGGAACAAATAATCATAGCAAAAAAAACTGCATATATAGAGGCAGAAAATCTTATTCTATGAAGTACAACAACTATACATGGGAATATACCAAAACGAGCAATAGATTTTCTTAAAAACACATTTCTTGAAGATCATAAGCCAAAAAAAACTGGAAAAAGACTCTATATAAGTAGGATAACCAATAGAAAAGTTATCAATGATGAAGAAATTTCATCATATCTTCATAAATTTGGGTTTATAAAATATGATAGCCTAGATAATTTATCAATAAAAGAACAGGCAGAATTATTTAATTCTGCAGAAATAATAATAGGGATCCATGGAGCGGCTCTTACTAATGCTGTATTCTGCAAGGAATGAACCAAAATAATAGAAATATTTCATGAAAAAACAGTTCGAGGACATTATTATTGTATAGCGAATGCATGTGAATTAGATTACTATTATCTCTTGGGAAAATCGATAAAGGATAATCGTAAGATGGAAATGGATAGAGATATGTACATACCTATAGAGAAAATAATTAAGACACTAGAGTTGGCTGGGATAAAATAGGACAAGAGAGATCATTATATCTTTTTAAGCTTCCAATGGATTTCAGAGGCTGGGAAAAAATAACTTAACAACCATATATACAATCTAGGATTTATCATATAGAACAATTTTGGCAATGCATAAAATATGCATAGCAAATATTTAATAAGTCACTTTTTATACTCGTATAAGAAAGTGATTTTTCTATGCGCCATCTCGAATAGTGGCTCTTGCATATCCGTTGTAGATCAAATATTGTTGCAGAATTTATTGTAAGAATCATAATTAAAAAAACATTTATGATCAGCAAAAAAAGCTCATGGATTAGAAAAATAAGGGACCTTGATAATGACCAATCATCATTTTTTAAGTGTTCTATGAATCTCTCTAATAGTTTTGTCATAATCCAAATGTTCGAGAATATTATCACAAAAATATTCATCGATCTGATCAGTTGCTAGTGGTCGAGGATAAATATCCAAATCAAAAACCTGATCTACTCATGGTCCTGGAATACAATCGACATTTACATATCATTTCATGATGCTTCTTCAGCACCCTAGATTTATTTTCATATAAAAATTAAAACAATAAAATCATTATTTAATGAGAGATAAATATTGTTCATATATTTTACCAACGACAATATCCCAAGTGTAGTTATTGACTATTAAATCGTATCAATTATTTCACATATGTTGATACGAAGAAATAGGGAGATGAAGAAATTTTTCCACAACATTTTTAAGCGCCTTAGCGTCTGCTGAAGGGACCAAATATCCATTCTCATCATTTTTGATAAAATATGTATTATCCCCAACATCTGTTGCAATAACAGGAAGCTTACTTGCAAATGCCTCCAAAACCGTCAATGGTTGTCATTCTGCAAGCGAAGGGAGAATAAATATGGTATTTTTCTTATACTCCTCTATCAGTTCATCTCAGAAGATTTTTCACTTAAACCTTATAAAATCATCTAATCCCAACCTATGAGTCATTTCTTTTATCTCAGGAAGGAGCTCCCCATCTCAGACAAAATTAAACATAAATCATCTTTCTCTCAATAAAGACTTATCAATCATTCCAAGTCATTCTATCAGATATTTATGTCATTTTTGCCGGTCTACTCTTCCCACATAGAGGAAGTTAATGCCCGGATATTTGGTATTCACAGAAACAGACTCAAACTTTTGGACATCAACACCATTATGCATTACCATAATATTTTTATTCACATTTTTATAGTCAAATATTCTATGAGAAACTGACAGCTCAAGATCGTATTTTATCCCACATATTAACCACCTCTCTATCTTAGCAAGGATGCCTTTTCTATGTGCATCCAGTCACATAGTTCCGTGAACAGTATAGATAACTGGTATTCTAAGAAGAAATCAGACTATCTTGGCAGGGAATCAGCTGACATACGCATGTGCATGGATAATATCATAGTTCTCTCTTAATGATTTATAGAAAAGGAAAAAAGTAGTGAAAGCGAGAGAAGTAATTCTTCAAAAGGTATTGAAAAATCTCGTCATAGGACCAATTCTAAAGATACGTAATTTTCATCACAAGTGAGTTTCATCCTTTGCATAAGCTTTATTATCATCTCAGATAAGTTTCCTTACAAAGAGATCTACCTTGCAATCATGATTTTTGACTAGAAGATCAGAGAGATATTGGACATGCACCTGTCATCATCAAAATACAGGAGGGTTCCATCAGTCTATGAGTATGGCTATTTTCATAATATATTTTGATTATAGTTGAATAAAGTCATAATATCTTGAACTAAGGGAACACAATTTATAGGTGGACGGGAATATCATGAATCATTAATCATCTGATCGTATGTTCATGTTTTTATACTATAATCACATCAAGACCACATATCATAAACATGCGGATATTCTTTGAGCACGATTTCTGCGGTCGAACCAATAGAAAACTGATATTTAAGATGTGGTAATGTGTTAATTTTTGTAAAAGAGATATCATACATTAGTCTAAAATTTATATCGTAATCATATGTTTTAAGAAGGTTACGATCAGAAGCAAACTTTTGGAGCCAAAAATCATTATCATATGCCTCTCTAAAAGCGTAATTTTCATAAAATATAGGTGTATGCTTTGCATAGTCCTGGGAAAACATAGTATACACAGCATCATGACCCGTCATAAGAAGAGCATTCCATTGTCCACTTAAGGTCATAGTGATATATACCAAGAGGAAGAGAAAAAATATAGAAATAGATTTAACTACCACATGTTTCCTTAATAAGTCATATCTAAAGAATATAGGTACCAAGGCAAAGAAAGGAAAAAAATATCTATCAATCATTTTGGGCATCAGCCCCAAAAGGTAGCTCATCAATGCTAATTGAATGGTCATATAGATAATAATAACTCGAGAAGCTTTTTTCTTAGAAAAGATGAGAAACAATATTCATGGCAATAAATAGCAAAGATTGTTAATCCCTCATCATTTAAATCCCGTAAAAAATGTATAAAGATTGAATGGTGTATGGACCAGGTTATTTATACCAAAGAGAGATTCCTTAACAATTCGTAATTCATTAGTTGTATATCCGCTATAACGTATGAGCACATAAATAGAAAGGAATATTACCATAGTTAATCAGGAGATAATTCGATGGATCAGAACCTTTTTATAGTTTTTCAGAAAATCCTTTTCTAGACTCAATATATACAGAAGAGGAAGAACAAAGAGAACCTTTTGGACACATAAGAGAGAAAAGGAAAGTAATAATCATGCAATAATATGGTTTTTGATATTTCATTTTACGAGAAAACACAATCAGAGAAGAGAAAAAAGTATCATTAAGGTATCAGGAATGAGTGCACTATAAGTCAATGTAATCCCTAAAACAGAAGCTATGAGGAGCATATGTCGAATATTAATACTTTCGCTCACTACAAAAAGAAGCTTATCTCTTCTTTTTACAAATTGTTTTATTACAGCAACAATGATAACTACATAGGCCACAAAGGTAGAGAGTCTAAATCATATAGCAAATACTTTACTTGGAATTCATATTTTAAGTGCACCAGCAACAAGATACCAAAAAATATCACCATGGGATTCCCAAAAATCGATGAATGGTCTATATCATCATGCCACAAGCTTTCAGAACATCATATGTGCTGACTCATCAGCCCTATATCATACGGTAAAAAAATAGTATAAAATTAAGGCAAATATTACAAGCACAATAATCTTTACCACGGCATTTTTTCTGAAAAATTTTTTCAAGAGAGTCATGGATTATTTTCTAAAAGTGATAAAATTATTATAGACAAAGTTAATGAGAATACTACACATCATTGCAGCGATAAAACAATAATTTTTGTTAAATCATGACGTAAAAAAGGCATAATTAACAGCATTAAAAACAAGAAACGCTAATCATTGAGATACAAGGAAATGAACAGCACTTTCCCAAGATTTTTTCGACTTAAACACAAATCTTGTTGACGTAAGATAATTTACAAGAATCATCGTTCATGTACTTATGATAGAGGCAAATATATATCACAAGGACAAAGCCATCAAAAGTTTTATCAAAACATAGGTGCCTATCGTCATAACTACTCCATTAATTCAAAACCTTATAACCTTATACATAAAAGTTTTACTCATATATGTTTTTGATCGTATATAAAGGTCTATTTTTAGTTTCTTTATATATTCTACCAATATATTCTCACATAATTCACAAAACCAATAAGATCATTCCTCCTATCAAAGATAGCATAACAATAATTGTGGGGATTCCAAGAACATAAAAAGAAGGATCTAGCAGTTTAACAATCAAATAATATATACCCAAAATAAATCCTAGTATAGAAAATATGACTCATAATATAGTAGCAAGTCTCAATGGGACTGTCGAAAAAGCAAAAATACCATCAAAAGCCAAAGAGAATAATCTCATAAAGCTATAATAAGATTCTCATTGTGTTCTGGGTGGTCTTTGATAAAGAATTTCTCATGTTTTAAATCATGTCCAAGCGTACAATCATTTCATATAAAGAGATTTTTCTTGTATTCTTTGTAGGGAATGCAATACAGACTTCTTCATTATTCTAAAATCTCCAACTTTCTTGGGAATAGGAATATCTGAAAGTTTAGCTATCAAAGAATAAAAAACATTGGTAAAGGTTCTTCTCAAAAATCACCAATGATCAATCTTCCTCACATATACCATATCAAGATTTTCAGAAACAATTTTATTATATAAGTCAACAACTACACTTGGATGATCCTGTAAATCAGTATCAATAATAACATTAAGGTCCCCATCTATATGATCTATACCCGCCTTTATAGCAATGTCATGTCAAAAGTTTCTACTAAAATCAATAATTTTGATTTTATCATCCTTTTTTTGAAGATTCAAAGCAACCTCTAGAGAGGCATCCTTGGAACCATCATTAATAAAAAGTAGTTCATAGTCTGGATTTCCTATTTTTTGGATAGTCTTCATCATCTCTTCATAAAAAATAGGAAGATTCTTCTCTTCATTGTAGAATGGAGCGATAATACCTATTTTCATAATAATAGAATAATAAAATAAAATTATTTCTTACATATTCAAACAATACTCAGTCCAAAAGGCATCGAAAGAGATCTCTTTATGAGAAAATTATCAAATTTCATAACAAAAGTTAATAGAGCACTCAATACAGGATTATAATTCATAGTATCCACTTTTGGACTAGCATTTTTTTTAATTATTCTAGATAGAGCAACTAAAGGAAACAGTAAACTATTCCAATAAAAGAAGTTTTTTTTATCAAACATGTTTGTCAATCTCCTTATTCCCTTCATACTATACCTTCTATAATGATCTAACTTCTTGTCATGACTACTATATATCGATTGGAAAGCAGGAACGATAATGAGTAGTATTCATCATTTTTTAAGCGTACGATATATCTCCTTAATAGCCAATCAGTCTTCTTGTATATGTTCCAAAACATCAAAGCAAACGATATAATCAAAATATCCATCAATAAAAGGCATACTGCATGCATCTCATAAGATTTTTTTTTGACAGATAGTATCATCAATCAATAATAAGGCATTTTTATCTACATCAATCACATATATTTCTCAATATTTTTTGATAATAGCCAAATCATCACCAGTTCAACAACCGACACTTAATATCTTTGGAATATTTGATGAATGATGAATATATTTTTTTAATAATATATCTATGAGGTTATGCTTAGTTAGCCTTAAACCGGAAGCTGTCCCCTGAATGTCATACAGCATAATCTTTATAATCCATGCACAATACTACAAATAAAAACTACAACATAGAATGTTACAAACTGTGTAAATGGGCTAACACATCATCTACGGTAATTTTATCTACCCAATAATGTGTATCTTTTCTCCATATTGCCAAATGAACCTTAATACAAGCATTGCCATCTCATTTATATAGTCCAACATTCTTATCCAAAGGCCATGGACCAAACTTATTGGGTAATTCAGGGCCAAAGAGCCCTATAGTTTTAACTCACATAGCGGCACCCAAATGCATAGGTCACGTATCATTGGATATCATTAATGTACATTTTTGTAATAAATATGCAAACTCATATAAATTAAACATACCACAGATATTCTTCACCTTTTTGCTTTCCATATCGTCTAATGAATCAACAATTGTTTGGACTACCTGCTTTTCAAAGTGGGTTCAAGACAGGATAATCAAGATATCGTCATGCTTTTTTATTAATTCTTTGATCAAAGCCACCCGTTTATGTGTTGGCCAGGCTCTTTCCTTAGCAGTCTCAGCTCCTCCCGTATGCATACAGATAAGTTTTCAGGGAATCTCAGATAGGAATGTATCAACCTTGCGAGTATCCTTGTCTGAATATTTCAGTGGTTCCATACGTTGTGGAATCACACAGGGGACTCATATATTTTGTATGAGGTCTAATGCTGTCAAGAGAGAATGCTGTTTATCGTTGTACATAATGCCACAGTTATAAGCAAGGTTTCTTACGCAAATATTAGTATATCATATAGTGATTTTCCCTGTCCATAAAGCAAATAAGGCAGAAACAAAAAAATATTCTTCTGCATCAACAACTATGTCATATGTTTTGAAACCACATAGGAGATTAAAGATATCTTTCCAAGAGAATAAATTATATATAGCATGAAAATATCACTGATGTTTAAATACTCACATATTTCTAGAACTAGCCAAAAGATCATATTGAACATCTTTACCATAATAATCTTCAAGCTGTTTAATCATAGGGAAAGTAAGTATACTACTTCCCAATGCCCACAAACGAATAATAAGAATTTTCTGGGGACGATGAATAATTTTTTCTTTCTTGCCGAGAAAAAAGTATTTCAACCAGAAAAGGATAAGAATAAAAAATCCCATAATATATCTATCGAAAAATCTTAAGAGTTTTACATTCATGAGTTAGTAAGGTTAATTTCCACCACTTCACAAATGGTGTGATAAATAGTTTGATGACATTCTTGGATCCTAGGGGTATTATCCGATGGTACAACAAGGGCTATATCAACCATATCTTTGATTTTACCACCTCATTTACCAAGGAGAGCAATAGTTTTGATTCATTTTGTTGTACAGACATCCAGCGCCTTGATAATATTATCTGAATTGCCACTTGTAGAGATTCCGATAAAAACATCTCCCTGTTTGGCAAGTCAGTCAACCTGTCTAGCAAAGACATGCTCAAATCCGTAGTCATTCGCGACAGCAGTCAGATATGATGTATCCGTGGTCAGAGCAATAGTAGGAAACGGAGTTCTCTCCAATTTATATCTTCACATAAACTCTGCAGCTCGATGTTGAGCGTCTGCGGCGCTTCATCCATTTCACGCTATCAAAATTTTGGATCATGACTGCAAACAAGTTGTTATCATCTCAATAGCTTGTTGCAAAATTATCTCATTGTGTCCAATGAATATCTTTTTGACATCTGCAGACTCATCAAAATATTGTGTAAGATTCATATCTATCGTATAGGAATTAAATAGCCAATTCTTCTGGAGTAACTGTAGAGGTACCAAGTTTTCCTACAACAATACCACTTGCTCTATTACCAAGTTCTACGGCAGATTTAAGATCTTGCCCATGAGCAAGAGCATAGACAATAGCAGCCAAAAAAGTATCTCAAGCTCATGTCACATCAAAGACTTGTTTTACCTTAGTGGGAAGAGAGTAAAATTCCCCATCTTTGGTAATAAGCGTTGCTCATTTATTTCATCTCGTAATAACAAGATTGGTTTTATGCTGAGCGACAAACTGCAATCCATATTCTTTGATTGCTTCATCCGTATTGGGCAATTCCTCATATCCTACCATTTGACGGAACTCTTTGAGATTTGGTTTAACAAGATAAACGTCTTCAAAAAGGTGAAGATTTGAGGGCTTAGTATCAACAAATATTTTTACATCATGTTCCTGAGCATAGCGTTTTACTCAGTCAACAAGTTCTTTAGTTATCATTCATTTATTATAATCCGAAAAGACTATATATTGAGGAGAAATCTTTTGAAGCAAGGAAAAAACCATTTCATTATCCTGATGGGACATACTACATCTCTCTTCATAATCTACTCTCAATAGTTGCTGCTGATAAGTTGTCTCTATAAATCTCTGTTTAGTAATAGTTGGGATTCATAAAACAACAGGATTGAGATGAACATGGTTTTCTTGACATAATAGTTCAAATCTTTTACCATAATCATCTTTGCCTATAGCACCAATAAGCTCTACGTCACTATTAAGACTAGCAACATTAGCAGCAACATTAGCAGCTCATCCCAATTTATATTCTTCTCGATCAACATTTAATAATTGACTTGGTCATTCTGGATTTAATCTTTTTACAAGACCATAAGAATACTTATCAAGCATAATATCACCTATAACCAATATTTTCGACATAAAGATACAATAAAGTTGTAAAATTTATTTAGCTCTAAATAATCAATATTTCAATACACACCAAATAGCTCTAAATCAATCCTTTGGACCGATTTTTTTTCATTCTAAATAGGTCCTTCCATAATAAGAAATACCAACCTCATACACCCTTATATTTTTATCACGAGCGATCTTCTGAGTAACTTCAGGTTCAAATCAAAATCTATTTTCTTTGAGATGAACTTTTTTGATAATATCAGATTTAAATAATTTATAGCACGTTTCCATATCACTAAGATTTTGATTAGAAAATATATTACTCAAAAATGTCAAGAATCTATTCCCTACAGTATGCCAAAAAAACAGTATTCTATGCGGGTTTCCTCACATAAATCTAGAACCATACACCACATCAGCAAATCCATCCAATAGAGGTTGAAGTAGCAGATCCTGTATGTAAGGCAGCTCATTTTCATTTATTAAATTCATGTTTATAATAACTAATAGAGAGCTCAGGATTCCTATGCATATAATCATGAATGGTCGATTCCGTATTATCCCTTGAGAAATCATTTATTATCAATACTTCTTTTTCAATATTGTTAATAAGCTTTACATCTCTTATCTTATCTAGAATAAGATGGATAGTTTTTTCTTCATTATACGCTGGTACAATAATAGAAAGTTTCATTGGCACAATATTTAATATATAAAAAGGAATATTTTATTGTTTGATTACGGCAACATAGGTATTGGAATCAGGGTATTTCCATAAGACGGTTAAAGGAACTTTTTGAGAAAGTTCATTATATCCTCAATCTCCACCACTTTCATTAAGATAATAAAGATGTGCTGGTTTAAAGGGTCAAGATCTATCCACAGGGGCAACAAAACCAGTAAGATTATACATGAGTATATAAAAATTTATGCTTGGTTCAAAGAGCCAATTTATCCCTAATATTACAGGAGCAAATTTTTTAAGTTGATCTTCATTTTTAATGACATAGTCCGTCATGAAGCTTCTGGTATTGAGATCATATTTCCAAATAGGGACATAGTGTAACTGTAGAGAATTAATCAAATGGATTGAAATAAAAAGAATCATAACAATACCCAAGGTTTTCACATAAGACACATATTTTACAAGATATTTATAGGCATAATCAAAGATAAATAAAATAAGTAAGTAAAATATGGGGACAAAAAACAAAGCGCCTCTCTCTACTACAAACAAGGTTCACAACAAAATATGTTGTAATACTACAGAAAGGATACAGATAACCAAAAAGAGTCGTACCATTGAGATATTACTCAGATAATCCTTGATTTTTTTAAAATACAGAGACTGTAGATATTGATAGGTAATATAACCTCAAAAGATAAAGAAAAAAACAACGAGGATTTTTATAAATATAGAGACATAGGGACTATACTCCTTGAGATATAAAGTTTGGGTAACAAGGCTATTGACAGTATCCGCCCAAAATCACGTAGATCATCAGAAGTAAAGATCATGTCAGGCAGACAAATGTTTTATGGGCTGATTATAAATAAGGAAAAGTATTATAGAAAAGATGACCGAACATCAAAATATTGAACGAATATTTTTTATCTTTTTGGAATGTACAAAATATTTTTGAAATCACACTAAAAGCAGAACCCCCAGATTAGATAGAAAAACATTAAGAAATGAAAGATTAGCCAGCGCACTCAGACTAAAAAATAACATACTACCAATAACATATTTTAATCGTTTATGATTCTCGCTCTTCAAAAATAATATGGTAAAATACATTCATAACATCATACATCAGAGTCACAATGCATAACCACGAGCCACAACAAGGAAATCAAGCAAGAAAGGATTAGACAAGAGAAAGAATAGGCCTATTTTTGCAATAATTTTTTTATCAGCGATGAAGGTTCTCGCTATAAGATAGCTAGAAACAATATACAAAACACCACCCAGAAGAGCAGGAATACGGACAGTAAATTCAGAAAGTCAAAACATTCAGGTTGATATTTTTATAAGTAACGTATTTAGCAGATGGTTATTTGCTGCAAGAGGCGTAGTATAATGGAATATATCAGATCGAGGGAATCTTACTACATAAAGATAAGTAGTAGCCTCATCGTGAGTAATTGTCATAGTGCATCATTTCAAAACTATAAACAGAATAGCTAATAATGATAGTATGAGTAGCCAATAATCATCTGCAATCCGGAGAACAATACGAGAAATTTTCTGTTTCATTTGGGTTTATTGTTTAAAATTAAAATAATGATTTGATATATAATTTCGTAGAAATACTATTCATTTAGCTAAAATAGCAACCATGATATAATAAGTATGAAGGCCATCAACACCTACCCGCAGCATAGACATATAAAGAACTTGTCCTATCAGCTGAAATAAGAAAAATAAAGATCCTTGTGATAAATGTTTTTTTGAAAAATTTTTAAAAGTAATATATTTTTGAAAGAGATAAGCAAACGTTACACTAAAAATAAAAGCTATCATAGCAGAATACAAGTAATATATATGAATAATATCTGTACATATATACAACAGGAATAAATCAAAAAGAGCAGCCAATACTCAGCCAAGAGAATATCTAATAAATTTGTATTGAAATAATGTTTTTATAAATTCCATAATATTATTTTCTTACTAAAACAAAATTATTCATACAAAACTCAAAATAATGGTGATGGATATTGTGTTTTTCAAATCAAGCTCTTTGAAGATAATCCACAAGAATCTCTTTGGTATAGTATTGTTTATGATCATGTATTTCCACAGCACTTATCAATTTAAGCCTAAATGCAAGAAATTCTAAGACTGGTTTAGATCGTATACTAGGAGTTGTTAGCACAAGACAACCTCATTTTTTTAAATTTTTATATGCATATTCAAGAAATATCATAGGTTTATCCAAATGTTCCAAAACCGCAGTGCATAAAATCATATCGGGCTGCTCCGGCAAAACAAATCATTGATTCAAGTCAGACTTAAAAGGAGATATTCACTTCTCATATAAAAAGGGAACATTAAGATTTATATCAAAAGCTATCAACTTTTTTGGCATAAATTTATTTTGTAGATATCCTAGAAATATGGCATTATATCAACATCACACATCCACTATAATCTTTTCATTAAAATCACAATGTTTTTGAAGCTGAAATATTCTGAGACGATACAAGATTCTATCTAATAATGAAAGTTTATTAGTTCCAAAGGATTGTTTTCTATGCATCAGTATGTTGCTTATAAAATAATAGTCCAGTAAACGATAATATGATTAAAAAAGTCATAGTAAATACCCTATTGATAGTAGTCTGATTCATTGCGACAATATAGCTCTCTGTGAGAAGGAATACTAAGACAAAAATCAAAAATATAATGAAAGGAGTAAGGAGCAAAAACAAATCATTCAAACTACGTTTTTTATAATAGTATCAAAAGACTCAAAGCAAAAGTACTAATATTAATATGACATTATAATTATCCATAGTAAAAAATATGGGCTTAAAAACAGAAAATATTTCAGGATGAATCGTAGAAGATATTCCTAGGCCTCAATTAGTAGTTACTGCCTGATTAAATCACAAATGATAATATCATTTAACAAACAAAAATGGAACAAAAAAGAATATTCCATAGAATAGAGATGATCGAAGTACTGATTTTTTCTTAACAAAGCCGACTATCATGGGTAACAATTGTTTAGATGCCACGAGAATAGCAACAAAAGAAATAAGTATACCAGCGAAATATCACAATAATCAATCATTTTTGATATGAGACAGAACAAATCCAAGCAGCAAAGCTAAAGATATATAATCATAGTCTTTCTCCTCCAAGAATTTCCAAAACGCCCATAGAGTAATAAGTGAATATACAGCACATGGAAGTTCCATATATCAATCAGCAGAATGAAAAAAGATTAGGGGTAGAGACACAACTAATCCAATAGGAAGAAATGAATAAAAGATATTTTTTGTCTTGGCAAAAGTAATCGTAAAAATAAATAACACCATACCCAAAAACACTAACCATTGTCGAAGATTGATATATACATCGTCAAAAGAGCCAATAAAATAGCTGACATTAGCTTTATATACACCTATATATATAGGGTATCAAAGTCTTCCTCTACCAAGGATTTCATTTTCTTTTCAAAATATTTTTACTCATCCGTCCTGGTAAATATTGTATGCAGGACCATTTCGATTACCAAAACTATCATCTCCATAGGTAGGGAAATTAGTGACGCGAATAAAAGTTAATATCAAGAAGAGTATGCCCATACCACCACATACTATCGTAAATATTTTTTCTATCTGAGATAGTCAAAAAAACGATTTCTTAATTTGAGGAATGATATTTTTTATCTTCAACACAGACACATAGTGATGGAAAGATTCTTTCTTATACAAGACTTTCCCTACAAAAGCGGCAATCAGAATACATAGAATAATCATATATGCACCTATACCCACTCCAAAATGAATAAATTGCAAATTAAAGAGACTAAAGGCAACAACTCATACACCAACGAACCATCACAAAATATACAATAATAT
>JAPLUV010000023.1:100371-113809 GCA_026397395.1 candidate division SR1 bacterium
ATAATATTCATTCAAACTTTTTACCAAAAAATATCCACAAGAAAAGGATGCCTGGTATAAGGGGAAGAACAATATTATACAACAATGCTTTGATGAAGAGTACAAACGATGTTTCAAACATTCAGATTTATTTATTTTGTAAAAGATAACTTCCATTGAAATTCACAAGAACAGGTTTTTGTAGATCTCAACTAGATATAGGTTTCTTATAATAGATGACATAATCAGCTTCTGAACCGGTCAAAACAACAGTACAAGGTTTAAGATAAAGATTTTCCCAATGAGGAATAAAGGGCCGATCTTGAGCACTATGTATAGCTATGGTACATGATTTTTTTCCTTCATCTAATCCCAATGTCTTCCTTATTTTATCTGTAAATGGGATATAATCTCAGAGATCAAAGTACGTTTTATTTTCCATAGTTTGGTAGGTATACGTTTGAAGTCATTGATTTACAATTCAGGTATAGGTAATCAAATTTCTGAATCCTATAAACAAAAAGATGCCTATTCCTAAGAAAAAGATGGTACGAAATTTTTTGTGTTTATTTCATTTGCCAAAAGCCAATATATACAGAGCTGCAAGGAGAAAAATAATATATCCATATTGTACTATAGAAGTACCTAGAATCTGGACTCCATATCTCAAATTAATACTATAAGGTGTCATAGGTTCCATCTTCCGAAAATCATTCCATCATTTCCCTATACGTTGAGATAAAGAATAGCTACTTGTTTGAAATGATACCTGTGATCACTGAATATTCCCATTGACTAAAATAACGATACGATAACCAGCAGGGAGCTGAGCAAAAATTGGGCTTTGAGAGAATACAAAATCAGTATTCAGCATGCCTCCACCATTAATCTGAAGCGATCCTCCAGGCGCAACCTGTTGTCACACGAGAAAGCCATAGCCAAATGTTCCCTGTCATTGAAGTTGCCCTGCTACATGAAGAGCGTCTACTTCAGATCCTGCATCCAAAAGTATCGCACATTGACTAGTACAAACGAAATCAACAGCAGATCAATTTTCTTGATATTGAGGGAATCCCTGTTGCTGATAAGCAAATGTAGGCACTGCAAAAAACACAAGGAAAAATAATAATCGTTTGAATTTCATAACAAAACCTACACAAATAAAAACTAAAACGGTAATACATATTTTCCAAATATTTACAACTAATTTAGCATTACAAAAGCAGCTACTGCGATTGGATAAACTTCCATCAATCTCTAATGGCATCTTCTACACTTCTTGTAGCTTTTCGTCATAAAACATCGTGGGCTTTTTGGGGATTAGCATAGACACTTGTTGCATCCCCTGCTCTCTTGGGGCATAGTTTATATGGCAATTTCTTTCAGGTAGCTTTTTCTGTAAGCTGAATCATTTCCATAACACTTGTTCATTCGCCTGTTCCAAGATTGATTACATCAAAAGATTTTCACTCATCTTTCATTTTCAATAGTTCATATGTCTTCAAATGAGCTTCTGCCAAATCCATAACATGTAAATAATCTCTGACACATGTACCATCTGGAGTGGGATAATCATCTCACCAAACAGAAAGATGCTCATAGGTTCAGAGTAACACACCATAAATATAGGGAAGCAAATTACTTGGTACCCCACCAGGATTTTCTCCAATAACTCCACTAGGATGAGCTCCGATAGGATTGAAATATCTCAACGCGATAGTCTGGAAACCTAGATGGGTAGATAAATCCTGCAAAATAATCTCAGCAATAAGTTTGGTAGAACCATAAGGATTGATCGTCTTGAGAGAGGTGGATTCATCATAAGGTGGCTGGTTATCCACAGTATTATACACCGTACAGCTGGATGAAAATACAACTTTTCTGACTCCATATGTTTGCATAGTTTCATACAAACAGTTACCTCCCCCGATATTGTTATCATAATACAGAAATGGTTTTTCACAACTCTCCCCTACTGCTTTAAATGCAGCAAAATGAATCACTCCATCTATTTTATTCACATCAAAAATTTTTGATAAACCAATTTTATCTCTCAAATCACATTGGTAAAAAGTGACTGGTTTGGGAACCAAAGTATTAATTTTTTCAAGCACTCCAATATCAGTATTGGATAGATTATCCACAATTACTACATCATATCATGCATTCGCAAATACTACCGCAGTATGAGATCCGATATAGCCAAGTCCTCAGGTAATCAATATTGTCATACTATATCAAAAAAAACTAAAATAGTCACATCTGCACAGGGCTCTCCATCTTCTTTTTCATCTCATCAATAACTTTCTCAAAAGAATGAAATCCATATCTTTTCACTAATATCTCTTTCATCTTGTTGAAGTCCAAAGGTAACACAAACTGATCCAAAGTCATCGTTTCGACTCCCGGCACCGTATGAAGTTGAATTAAATCTTTGCTCCAATACGCGTCTTCTTTTCCGTCAATCAATTTCTGTTTCAATCAGCCAGTAATCTCATCTATATGTGTATAAATTCAATCTAGATCTTGATATTTTTTTATCAAATCAGAAGCCTGTTTGGGACCGATACCAGCGATTCATTTAATATTATCTGCACTATCCCCTGTCAATGCGAGGTAATCCAAAATATATTTCGGTTCAAACATAAACTCCTGCAAAAACAATTTGGGATCAATTGTTATTCCTTTGAGTGGATCTACAGCAAGAACATTTTGTTGTAGTAATTGTTTCAAGTCTTTGTCAGAAGAATAGATATCGATAAGGATATCTGACCCATCCTGATGCTTCCTTACGATACTCGCAATAATGTCATCCGCTTCATACCCATCTACAGAAAGATACGGGATTCATAGTTCTGCAACGATTTCTTTGGTAACAGGAATTTGATGACGAAAATCATCATCCATTTTTTTACGATTAGCTTTGTATTCTGGGAACGTTTCATGTCTAATTGTTTTGACGGGAGCGTCTCGAGCAATGACTAGATAGTCAGGCTTCTCTTGAAAGACCTTGAACATCATACGAAAAAAGCCATAGACAACATTGGTATTGTGCCCGTCTTTATCCATCAAAGGAGGAAATGCATAATAGGCTCTATAGAGAAATCAGGATCAATCTATCACAAATAATTTCATATCAAAAACCAAGGGAATAAATGTTGATATAGATAAATTTTTCTGTATAAAAAACAAGTAAGAAGACAATTTTATGGATAAAAAAGAGAAGAACGTAGGGGCGTTTAGTAAACGCCTATAGGCGAATGATATTCGCCCCTACAACACATAGATAACATTACTTTTTTATCCTCCATCAAAAAATATTTTTATTTGAACACACTTCTATGAAAATATCTTCTCCAGAAGCCATGCTAGAACTCTGAATAGCATTAGCAAAAGACCATAAAATTCTTCTGATTCAATGAGATCTCTGAGCAGGCAAAACCTTACTTACCAAAGGATTTGCTAGATGACTAGGCATCGATGATCATCTCGTTCAAAGTCCTACGTATGCATATATAAATATATACGAAAAAAAACTCCTCCACATCGACATGTATAGATTAGAATCTTACGAAGATGTGGTACAAAAATGAATTCTGGCTCAAATGCACGAACATGACTACATTGTGATCGAACGGCCTAAATTCATCGACCAACTTGGTTTATCATCATATACTATGATAGACATCCAAAAAATTTCGGAGGAAGAAAGAGAACTTTCTCTGAAAGAATGTACGAATTAGCAAATTACCGAAATATAAAAAAAACTCCAGGTGCTTATCCCAGAGTTATTTTTTTGTACTCAATACTATTGAAAATAGATTCCATACTCATGCAAGGCTTGCTTGAATTGAGAGATATGATAGTTGGAAAGATTTTGTTTACAAGCATTATCATCATCTCTGATGAGTTTCAAGATAATAAGGAAGTTATCAAATTTATCTGTAATTTCTGTAACTTCTGCCTTAGTCAGTTTCTGATTCTTTTCTACCTTATCCAGGATAAGAAGTGAAAAGGCATTCACCACTTGTTTGACATACGACTTAGTAAAAGATGGCATATGTAAGATATATGCATTTTTATTAATATTTAAAGTAATGCCCGTATAGACAAGCCCTGACTTACAAGTATTAAACTTATTAATTTCTTCTTTGAGAATATTAGTGAGGACAAGAAGTGTTCCTGTAGTCACTTGTTCTGTAAATATTCCATAATCAAAACTAACTACTCACGCAGAACTCATGACAAAAGAACCAGAATAGATCACACGGTTTGCTACCACATCTTCTGCCTGAAGTCTGAATAAATATCTTGCGTTGGCTACTATTCATGTAAAAAGATAGTCATGACCTGTTGTATACTCAGTACATGTCCAATATTTGGAAACATCACCACTCTGCCCATAAGTAATAGCAAAACGAGCATTTTCTGATGTTACAAAAGATAGCGTTAATCATGAATCAATAGTCCCTGTAAACAACAGAGAAGAGACAACAGGAGCTGTTTTATCAAAAGTCAAACCTGTTCCAGAAACAAGACCAGTATTCCCAGCGAGATCCGTAGCCACAACCGAATACGAAATTACTCCTTGAGTAAAACCAGAATTCAATATTTGTGTATACGTATAAGTTAGACCATTTTTTTCTGTCAAAGTAGCTCACGTTCCTCAAATCAAAACTGTCAATCAAGACAATTCTTCATTAGCCACAAAAGTCAAAGTGACTACATCATGCAAACCAACGATTCAAGCAACTGCATCAGAAGAACTTAATATAGATGAAGACAATACAGGCGCTTTGTTATCAATAGCAAAGATATTTCCTAGACTCAATACGGCTCCATTATTATCAAGCAATCTTACTTGATACCCCGTAGCAAAATTAGTATATGTTCACGTAGTGACACCAGTAAACAATACTATACCGCTCGCATTAGTTACCGTATACATACCTGAAGTGACTAGACCAGAAGAATTAGTATAACCTGAGAGCAATAAAGAATCAAAAGTATATCCGGTTGCTAACGAGCTAATCGTAGCTAAAGAAATCCATTTCTTATTATGATCATATAATTGCAGAGTAAATAATTGTACATTACCTGTCATAGTACAATCAGTCGTAAGATATGACCAAGCTAAAGAAAGAGGTCATTTATCAAATGATCAGGATAAGGGAGAATTCCATTGAATGTCAGCAGATTCACATACCAAATCACCAGTTGATTCAAGACTTAATAATTGAACACTACCAGTTTCCGGACAAAGTAAAGTTCCTCCAGTCCAATATCCATCAACAGGAATACATTCTTGAGTATCTTCAGTCATAGTTTGTCCAGTCATACTACAGGACTCCACAGGAGCTACGTATGTTCTACCTGTTAATTCTTGATTTTCATCTAAAGTACCACCTGTATAATATCATTCCTGAGTAACAACACAGACTTCGCTACCTCACGTAAGGATACCTGAAATCGTAGTACAAGATTGAGTACCTGATATATAGGTTTGACCAGTCATTACACAACCAGTTTCATTAGAAGCAAAAGTATTGAAACTATAATGAATCATTTCTACTCAAGCCACAAAGAGCATAAACATTTTGGCTACAGCAAAACCACCAAATATACCCAAAAGATATTTTTTATGGTGTTTATGAATATGATCACGAAGCTTCTTAGCATGATGAACAACGTGATGAACGACATGATGAAGTGGATTTCTCATTAATAATCGATGGATAAATAAAGATTTCTCTATAAGTATAAGGAAATTCTGTTTTTTGTCAAAATTTTAGTGTCCCAAAATTTTCATCCATCCTTCAATCAAAAAGATTGAAACATATTTTTGAAGTAGGATGTATCAAAAAAAAGTCATTTTATTACAATCATATTCCAGCAAAAGAGAGGAAAAAAGAGAGGAAAAGAATCGCCCCCACAAGAGAGCGATTACTTATTTATAATTTAGCGAGCAGTTGTTTGATCTGCAACAAGGTTGAAAGTTGATCCAGAAGCCCTCAACTACCACTCGATGTTGTTGTAGATGGCGTGGTAACTTCTTTTTCTGGTAATTTCAATCCAAAGAGATCTACAACCACTTGAGCAAATTCTCATCTTGTCATATACTCTTTATCAGCTTTTGCAATATTATAGGTAAACGATGTATGTAGCGCTTTAGCAAGAATCGTATATATTTCATGTTTGGTAATCAGATTTTCTGGTAAAAAATAATCCTGACCTCTTTTGTTTACCGTAAGAAAGTTGAGCAAGCCATTATCATACGCATAATAAACAAAGGGAGCATAAGAAGCCGAACGTACATCGACGTATGGAGATGCAAAACCAGAAACATACTCAGGCGACAATGTTTTTCCACGAGCTGAAAGAAGAGAATTAACAAGCATAATGACAAAATCATAACGATGAAGATAGTTGTTAGGATAGAATTTAGACATATCTGTGGTCACAATACCAAGTCCAGCAAGGGTAGAAATAGCGCCTTGATACGAATTACCAAAGGTATCTATAAAAGGAGTCTGGACTACCTGTGCTCCAGATTGATACAAAAGCATGCCCTCAGGACTTATATCAAATGATATTACTAAATATTCAGCGGCCTCATATCTAGGAAGTATTTCCTTACGGTCCATTTGCAAAACACGAACCATACCACTAAATTCATAGGCGACATTAGTCAAAATTTGTATAGCCTCTTCTGAGCTAATAAAGCTCTGAAAATTAATAGCATCTATGTGAGATAAAAATCATAAATGTAATGCTGTAGCCACATATCTACTTGGCAAACTATCATCACCTGAAAGAGCTCCAATAAGAGACAATCCATCTTCACCACTAAGACTGTAACCAACCTTCAAGCGATAGAGATCTACCACCATCTTGATAAAGTCATAGGTACGAAGATAATTATTAGGATAAAATTTTCCTCAATTTCAAGCAACAATCCCCTCCTTTGCCAAAAGATTAATGTATGAAGCATGATCGTGGCCATTGATATCCGTGAAGTAATTATTCACCTGAACACCAGAACGAAACAAAGATTCCAAATCGATAGCATTGGAATTAGTGCTAACAGACGACGAAGAAAATGATGAAACAGGCTGTCCCACCTGACGTCCGTCTACTAATCCACGAACCTCCTGCCAAACCCCAACTAATCTCTGTCCAAGTACCTGACCAAAATCTGCTAAACTTTTCTGTCCATCAACAGCTACAACAGTATCGGCAGATGGCGAAAAAGATTCATCCGGAATGGATGAATACGAAGCAAACGCAGGGGCACAAAAACTAAGACATGCTAAGCAGAAAGTCATACTTGAAATAACGATTGTGTTTTTGTTTGATTGTAATTTCATAAAGGGAGTAAGAAATTAAATCTGACAGCATTATACACTTTTTTTCTAATTTGTCAATACAATCGATAAACAAGTAGATTATTTTTTAGCTTGGAAATTTTCATGGAATCCATAAGCTAGCTTCTGCTTTTTATATTTTGAATTGTATATATGAAATACAAAATTACGTCCACCGCTGGGATTCAGACCATCTTCGCTCCTATGATAGACGCCAATTCGACTACTATAGAAGTAGTTTGTAAGGCAGGCAGCATTTATGAAACCAGAGATAATAATGGTATTAGCCACTTCTTAGAACACCTATTTTTCAAAGGAGGAAAAAAATATCCCACATCCAAAGATGTCGCAGAAGCAGTAGACAAATTTGGTGGAGAATTCAACGCCTATACTGGCGACGAATATGCTGGCTATTATGTAAAATGCGCTCCAGAGTTTATTAGCAAAGCAATCGATGTTCTCGGAGATATGATGATCCATCCTGCATTTCCCAAAGAAGAATTGGAAAGAGAAAAAGGCGTTGTCATTCAAGAGTTGAAAATGTACGAAGACAGTCCTACAGCACTTGTGATGCAAAAATGGCAAGAATATTACTTTTGAGATACTAGTTATGGACGAGCAACCATTGGAACAGAAGCAAATATTAAATCATTTAATCAAGAAAAACTTCTTGCTCATCAAGCTGATCTCTATGCCAAAGATAACCTTATTATTGTCATTGCTGGTAAGATAGCTGACGAAGCAGCACTCTCCAAACAATTAGAGGAAACCTTTGGGACACTGCCCACACAAAAAAGAATCAGCAAACCTCCTTTTGTACAAACCCTACCCGCAGACAAAATTGCTTTCTATGATAAAAAGACAGAACAAAACCACCTAGTTATCTCCGCACCCGGATTTGCGGGAGACGATGAACAGAGATACGCAGCAAGCGTTTTGGCTACTATTCTCGGAGGAAATATGTCTTCTAGATTATTTCAAAACATCAGAGCAAAACAAGGCCTTTGTTACTATATCAAAGCACAACACATGAGTAACCAAGATAACGGAATTTTTCTCATCAGAGCGGGTATCGATAAAGAAAGATTTGATTTTGGACTAGAAAAAATATTTGAAGAAATAGCTCGCGTCGCAAATGGCGACATTACGCAAGAAGAATTTGATAATGCTATCGGCTATAATGAAGGTCAGATCCAAATGGGCATCGAATCATCTGACGAGATAGCAAGTTTCCTAGGTGAACAATTTCTTATCTATAATAAGATAGAGACACTTGAAGAAATTTTGAAAAAATACAAAGCGTTGAAGCTTGCAGATATTCAAGCAATTGCAAGCAAGCTCAGCAGAGAAAATTGTTTCTTATATTATATAAAGTAAATTATCTAGAGGGAATTTCTTCCTGGAGAGTAGCTAATTTTGTTCCCAACCAATCTATATCTTTGAGCTCAGCAAAAAACTGAGTAATTTCATCATAGCTAAATTCAGAAGAAAATTGCTTGTGTTGCGCATCGATATCATCGAATAATTGTTTATACAATACAGGATAACGACTAGAAAGATAGTCATCTGAGGGAGTAGCAAAATGAATAGCTAGTTCTTGAGCTGATACAAGTCATTCCTTATACTTATGTTCTAGTATATATGCATCCAAAAATTGCCTCTGTAAACTAACAACAAAGTTTGCTTTTTGGGCAAAAGTTTCAGGATCTTGCCTTTTGATATCTGTAATAGTTCCAAAGATACGAGCAATTTGTTTATCAAAACTGAGAAAAGGTTCTTTGAGATATTTGGCGTGATGCTTAGCATAATTTTCAAAAGCAAAAAGAAGTTTGCTATAGCTTCCTACCGTCATATGTTCATCTTCTAATAGTGCATGTTTAGCCTGTGCATGAAAACTCTCGATATCAGATTGCTGATCTTCCAATTCATCTTCCAAAGCAAGTGCATGCAATTGTACATGAGCAGAGATGCCAATCAACTGACCAATTCTCTTGGTAAATCAGGTAATCGCCGATTCCAAAAGTTTTTTGTCAGTGACATTATTATTCCCATGAACTTTGTAGAGCTTATATATCTTTTGAGCTACAACCTTAGCATTAGTGGCATTATCTATATCCATAATAATTCACTGAACCTGGAAAGGAACGCTTGCTCCGTAACATTTCTGAGATCGATCAATTTCATTAATCATCGCAATAAGTTCTTTCTTGATATCCTGATATTCAGCCTTCTTTTGTGTTACGCCATCCAAAATATGTCACTCTCTTCTGAGCATAGAGAACAAATTGGGATAGACAGCCATTTGGGTACGGATATCTTCTTTTCTTGTCTCACCTTGTGTAGCATTCCCCTCTACAGGAAAAACAACTGAATGAGATGAAAAGGTAATAAACTTCCCAGCGTAGGTATTGATCGTCGGCGTATAGACTGTTTTATCTCCGTTGATATATTTGAGACTTACCATCTTTTTGAAGACTTCTTTGAGATTTTGGCAATCAGGATCCAATTGTTTGATACCAAGCGTTTCTAGACTTGATAAAGGGACAGTCGATGGATCAATGATCATCGCATCAATTGCATTAAGATATAAGGCTCTTTCTTTGCCTTTATTCGCTTTAAATGCCTCATCAGGAATAGTAAAATAATGAATCGCCGGAGAGAATGCTAGTTCCAATAATTCATAAAGTTTATAATCCTTAAAGAGTTCTTTTCTTTTATTCTCATCTAATCTTCAGGCTCCACGAGTAATTGTCTTATTTTTCAGTGCAGCTTGAAATTTCCCCATCTGTAAAATAATGGATTCTGCACTGAGATTGTCCAATAATGTCTTACGAGCTTTGGTCACCGTCAAATGTTCATATCCAGAACCAAGCACAGCAAGTAAATCATTTTTTTCAAGCTCGGCAATATTAGCAAGCAAAAGAGCTCCATGATAAGGAGCTAATTGGTTTTGAAGTGATTGTATTTGGGTAATATCCATAGATAAAGATGAAAATATAAAACAACAACAAATATACTCTTCTATCACCGATTTTCAATGAAAACTTGACTTTATTGACAATATATCTATATAAGGAGTAAATCTTAAAAACAAAAAAGTATGAAATACACAGAAGACAAAATCGCATTAATAGAAAGAAGAATAAATCAAGCAATTGCAATCGCAGTCATAATATCGGCTATGGGAATGCTATTATTCTTTATGGAAGTACTTAATCCAGACAAGCACCATACAGACGTACCTGCAAAAGTGTTCTTTTTGCTATGGACAGGTGGATGTGGGATGGCTGTACTTGTAGTTATTTTTGAGGCAATTATGGGCAAAATAATTGATAAAGAAATGACTGGCAGCAAGAAACAATCTAAAAGTACAAAAGTAAAAAAAGTTATCGCAATTACGGTGACTATGGGAGCAGTAATAATGATAGGAAGCATTTTAGGTGCTATCTATGAAAAAGGGATTATCTTTCCTTGGGATCATAGTATCAGTAGCTATGCATTTTGGATGGGAACATCTATGATTATAGCCGGCATTATTGTAAGAATTATTGCTAAAAAAGGATCAGGTTCTACTTGATCTTTTTACAATATTTTTATTTTGCATAGCAAACAAGTCGTTCATCCAAACTTCCCGTTGAGAAAAGCAAGCAAAAACGTAGACTAGAGTCAGAAAAAATGTTTTTTAGAACACAAGGAAGCAAATATGTCGCAAATAACCGATGAAATTCTTAATAATATCGACATTGTAGACATTGTCAGCAAATACGTTCCTCTCAAGAGAGCTGGAGCGAATTTTACCGCTTGTTGTCCTTTTCATAATGAGAAAACGCCATCATTTATGGTCTCTCCCAGCAAGCAAATCTTCAAATGTTTTGGCTGTGGGAAAGGATGAAATGTAATTACCTTTGTCCAAGAGATAGAAAGAATCGATTTCCGAGATACCGTAAAAGAATTGGCCAAGACGGCAAATATCGATATGACCAAATATCAGAGTGAAAAGTTTAACGACCAAGCATACGCAGATGGCAAAGAGAAAATCAAGCGTATCCATAAACTCGCTCAGCAATTTTTTGTAGATGAGTTGAAAAATTCTGTCCTTGCAACGACCTATGTCAAAGAAGAAAGAAAACTCGATCAGGAAACGATAGACAATTTTGGTATCGGTTACGCGCCAGATAGTCACTACTCGCTCCTCCAATATCTGAGATCCAAAGGCTTTAGTGATACCGATATGATCGAAGCATCTTTGGCAAAAAAATGACAGACGGGTGAAGCGTACGGATTCTTCAAACACAGAATTACCTTCCCTATTTACGACCTCATGAATAACGTTGTCGGCTTTAGTGCGAGAGTGATCAATCCACAAGATAAACCCAAATATCTAAATAGTTCTGAGCATAAAGCATTTGAGAAATCCAAACTCCTCTACTGACTAAATATTGTAAAACAACATATCAAAGAATACAATAGCATCATCATCGTCGAAGGACAAATGGATGTGATTGCATTACATAGACTTGGTATGCCAATAGGCGTCGCAACCTGTGGGACGGCTTTAACTAATGAACATTTGAAACTAATCAAAAGATATACAGAAAATGTATTCTTACTTTTTGATAATGACGATGCAGGTCAAGAAGCCACGCTCAGGGCATTGAATGTTGCCTATCAGAATAGTATTTTCCCCAAGAAGATAACCTTACCCTCACCATACAAAGATTGTGACGATGTCGCTAATGTAGGAAATGGAAAAGAAATTTTGCAACAAAGCATGCAAGAGGCCCAGGATTGATTTGTCGCGACATTTCAGAGATTAAAAGAAACCAAAGACTTTTCCTCTCCTATAGATAAAAATAAAATTCTGAATCTGATGTTTGGATTGATTCAAAACATTAATAATGTCTCGCTCCAACAGCATTATGTCCAAACCATGGCAGATTTGATGCATAGTCAATTTGAAGTCACCTACCAGCAATATAGAAAATTTAGTACAGATGAAGGAAGATATTCTGCACCAAGAAAAAAAGTAGAAGACAAATATCAGATTGATAGATCGATGCTTGCCGCGGCCTTATTTTATGATAACTTTATTGATCAATTTATAGAAAATCGAGAACTCCGAACACCAATCAAAGACCTTGTCCAATTGATAGTCCAATACATGCCAGAAAGCACCTTTGCTCAGGTACAGAATACTACTGATGAAGACATAAAACTCGCAATTGCTGAGATGCAACTTCGACGAGATAAAGAACTCAACGAATGATCAGACGAGAAAAAAAGATACCAGACCGTCAAAAGTGCATTGAGTCAGATTTTACAAAATAACTTACAATTACTGCTTAAAAATAAATCGCTTTCTAGCGAACAAAAAAGCCAACTTCTGTCATTGAAAAAAGCAGTAGATTAATTTTTCCAAAAACAAACCAGCCCACAAAGGTGTCGCCATTAATCTACCAACAAGAAAAGAAGCCCGAGTAGGCTAATGGAAAACAAAACATGAAACAAGGAAACCACAGATATTGTCTAATGGCGACGAGGGGTTTTTGGTTACTATTTGACCCGGAAGCAAAAAGTAACACCCCGTAGGGCCCCCGCCCGGAGGCACCAATAAAAGAGCATGGTAAAAGTATATCCTACGGAAACATATGTCAGATAAGTCTTTTTACTGTAAACAATAAGATTCCGGCTGCAAAACTTAACGCCGGAATGACGAGTAGACGATGGGATTACTTAATAGGAGCTGAGATGACGGAAAGATTTGCATATCTGATTACCAAGAAAATCAAGAACGCAGTAATAAGAAAATCTATACTTGTAGAGATAACTTTCCCATAGAGAATTCATCTATAGGACAATTCTTCTATATTTTTTAGTTTCAATCTTTTGAGCACAGGACTAAGAATCAATGGAGTAATGAGATCATCGATCAATCATTTAACCAGTTCTCCAGCCTTCGTTGCGATAAGTAATCCGACAGCAATACCAACGACATTATATTGGATAAGGAAATGAGCAAATTCTCTAAACATAAGAAAAAGAAAAAAAATAAAAGCTAAGCCAAAGATATAGAAGATTTCTTGCAATACAAGATA
>JAPLUV010000002.1 GCA_026397395.1 candidate division SR1 bacterium
GAGCTTGTCGTTTGCATTTCCCATGTTATAGAGAGTGCCTACTACGCCAGGATTGTGAGATATATCATATCAGGATAATTGCCATCTTGTGATAATATTCTTTACCAAATAGGTTGGATAAAGTGCTTGCCAATAATCACTCGTGGTGAGTAATGTAGTAAGATCTTGACCACTGGTAGCTCAAAAAACTTCCCCATAGCCATAAAGCTTTGCATCCCTAGCTATTTTCTTGGCCGTGCTAATTTTAATTCATCCAACGCCCAAAGAAACATTATAGGAACGGAAAAGCGTAGGAGTGGAATGAAGAATAATGTCTTTCAGATCTCCTCTTACTCATTTACTCGCTATTCTAATTTGTTCTCAGAGCAACGAAGACAGTACCAGCTGATAATCTATCCCTAATTTCTCGGATTCTTTTTTGACGGTGTCGAGAAAAACTTTTCTGGTCTGTATTCCATCCAAAATAAAGCTAAATCCAACATCAGCAGCTACATCAGGAGGAAACCACCCTGTAGAATTATTTCATGTCCCATTAAGATAGCCATATGCTGCATATACTGCTTGTGTATCTTCAGGATGTTGAGCGAGATACGCATATACTTGTGTATTTGAGGCAGGAATAGTAATTGGAATACTCGTTCCAATCTTTATAATGTCTGATGTGGCATTGGTAAATCCATTATTAATCAGATATCATAGGAGGAAGATACCAATCAGATACACGAGGCAACAAGTAACCAGAACAATCACTATCCCTTTTATCCATCTTTTCATTCATCTTTTCATCTCTTCAAGGGCATTAATAAAATATTTTTTTTCATCATTCACCAAATGAATGCGGACAACTATAAGGAAATAGGCTGAAAAAACAAGAATAGAACAAATGCAATTGCTATTTTTCTCTAAATATATATAAAACACAGCATAAATTTTCAATTTTCAATTCTCAATTCTCCATTTGCAAAATGTACAATCTTTATCAATCCCAGCTTCGAAAAGACATCCAAACAATCGTATATAGACGCCCAAGCATGACGATCAGTATTTTTGGTAAAGAGTATTTTGCATTAATCAAAGATAAAAAATTCTGACCAATCAAATCACAGTGGATACAAATTATGGGTGTGGAATTGCCAAGTGACAAGGACTATGTAAAACAAGAACTCCAGAGAGTCAAAAAAGAATTAAGCAAAAAAAATACCAATATCATGCTCCAGCTCGGCATTATCAACGAGATGATTAGCTTCGAAAATGTCTCCCATAGATCAGAAAGTTTCCCTGACGATATGAAGCATATGAGACTCAATTTACAGAAATTTATTTGTAAACATTACAACCTCAAGGTCGCATTTAGAGAAAATATGCCAAATAGTAATATCATTATCGATCTCTCCAAACCTGATGAAACCTTGCTTATGGAAATGAATGCTAGTGCAAGACAACGCATCAGGAAGGCGTTTGGCAAGAAGATAGAATTTGGCATGGCGCCACCAGATCAGTACAAAAGTTTTTACGACAAATGGTTAGATCACCCAAAATGGGCGTGGCAACCTATTTGTCGCTACTATCGGCTGAGAAATCGTCTCAGGAAATGTATGCTTATACGACGAAAAAAATATCATCTACCTCTATGGATTTAGCGATAGGAAATTTTGAAATATCTGATCACATCATTACCTCAAATACAAAATGTTTTCCCGAGCGAGAGACAACGGCTTCTTGTACTGCGATTTGATGGGAGGCGCGCCTACCGGTTTCCCCAAACATCACCTCACCAGTGTCAGCGAATTCAAAGAATCTTTAGGCTGAATCAAAATTGAACAGTATGGCTCCTACGACCTCGTATTGAATCCTGTCTTGTACAACCTGTTTAAACTGTATCATAAACTGAGAAAAAAAGAAAAAAAGTACTATTCCCATACAAAACGAAGTTATCGTTCAATATAAGATAATACTTTAATACCACTACTCTTTGAATTCAACAGAGCCTTGATACACAGTAGCTATGTATTTTGTAATAGCTGCTTTTCTCATTTTTCCGATTTTCTTCTGCAATAATGAGATCACCACGAAGTGGTCGTCGGTTCTTGAAATCAATGCATTGATTTGGCAGTGCTTGTATAGCTCTTTTTCATCATCTGGAAGGAGATTTTTGAGCTCTACTCGGGATAGATTTTCCCATCCTGGATTGTCCTGCGGGAGTTGTTTAATGTCACAAAAACAAAATGTTTTATAAAAACAAAACATAAAGTAAGAAGTTTTATTCATGATACTAGTTTTTAGTTTAGAACATGAATATAATAAAAACAAGGAAAAAGTCAACAATAATTATCAAGCCAATCTGTCCACCAAAGGCAGATTTTTTTTGCTTTTAAAAGAGTTCTGGATATACTTATAGCATAGCTTTACTTGCTTTCCATAATCTATGGAAGAACTATGAATATCTCATGAAAAAATAGGCCCATTTGGAGATAGTATCGAAGTGATTGATCCCCATGGTATTTTGGCAAAAGTGAAAGCAGAAAATGCAGAAGGAAAATATGCATTATTTTGTGCAAATCATATTAGATCCAAAAAATTACTTCCCGAGCAAGATTTTTTTCTCACCAAAAAATATCTCCAGAAGCAGGGAATTGGAATCATACCCGTACAATTAATTAATCATTATAATCTTGGTGGTATCGTGGGGAATGTCGTTAACGGAATTAGTTCAGTTCTTCAGGCGCCATTTAATGCATGACGTATCAAGGTGTATGCTGATGCGGGAAGAAAATTACCACTCGATATGAAAGAGAACTATGTCAAAAAAAATAAAAAAAGTTTTGCTGATCCAAAAATTGCAGAAAATAATATCCGAATTTCTCCGTATGAAGATACCTATATGTACGAGTCTTGATGGCAAAATTTTTCCTACAATTGAATGAATGAAAGAATTGTAGAAAAAAGTGGAAGAGTAAGAGAAGCAAAATTAGCACATACGTTTGCCAAAGAAAATAGATTCCCCTGACATGATATTATCCCTTTGTATATTCACGAAGATGAAAGAGGAAAATTTTATATGAGCGTAGGAGATGCTATTAGTAAGGGAGAAAAAAAAGTACACGATATTGAACTCGAATATCTTCAATCCATGCAAGCGCTCAA
>JAPLUV010000017.1:0-628 GCA_026397395.1 candidate division SR1 bacterium
TATAAAACCTGGGATTGAGAGAAATGGACAGATCAGCCGGGAAGAGTAATTTGTACGATGTGATTAGTTGATGAAAGATATTATGACGAAAAGATAGAAAATATTTTTTCTTCATACAATAATATTGATAGAAATGAAGCCTTCCTTAATTGTAAACATAAGGCATACGCAGCTTCTTACCATTTAAAAACAATATTACAGGAATTTAATATTGTCTTTGAACAATATAAGAATTGAGAAAGATCTACTTGAGCTTGAGTTAATTATGAACATGAAAATCATATTCTAATATATGAAACAGAGTCATTCTTATTTCAAATTAAAAGTAATTTAGATTTAATTATAACTTTTCTAAAAGATTATATCCCCTGCCTCAAAAGTTTTAGAAGTTTCAAACATTCATGAGATGAAGCCTGAAAGATAGCAGGATGATCAATATTAAAAGAATTAGATAATAAATGATTAAAAGAATGGCATGATCTTTTTGAGAAAGAAAGAATTAATTGGATTCAAAATCTAGTTGTACTGAGAGATCAAATAACTCACTATTCAAAACTCAAAAATTTTGTCAATTTTATTGAAGATCCCAATACAGAAAATGAATACACAGTAGTATATTTTCCTAAGA
>JAPLUV010000017.1:702-78990 GCA_026397395.1 candidate division SR1 bacterium
ATCCTTCTCTCCAATGTACCACCCATTCTCCCTCGACCCAAAAAAGCTTATTGCAGGCAAGTACTTTGGCCAGTTCCAGAGTATCTTTTCTGGACTTGGAACAGAAGTGACTGATGTGAGACCGTATACACCTGGCGATAGTGCCAAGACGATTAATTGGAAGACAACAGCCAAACATCAACAACTCTATAGTAATGTGTATCAGCAAGAGAAAGCCATTGCGATAGATATTTTTTTGGATGTGAATTACAATCGGAATGGAAAGATGCAAGGCAAGAGAAATGTGGACGTCGTGCGTGAGATGTTTTCAGATATTATTTTGTATGCCAAAACCTACGGTGCGACCTTGACCCTCCTCTACCCAGAAACCAGTGGACGATTATGGAAATCTACGAAGCTTCGTGAACTTGTGGTGGGAAAAAATTACGAGAAAGCGATTGATCTCATGATAAAATTATCTGCTATAGTAAAAAAGCAATCTACCAAATATCACACATATCTTTCTGAAGTTCTTGGACATATATCTACGAATAAATGAAGATTTACCCGCCACGGCGGGCGCGCCATCGTCGTGTTTTCTGATTTTCTCGCCTTAAATGAACAGCAAGTGAAACAACTCCAACAAGCAAAGAAAGAGCATCTGCTTGTACTTTTTCAGCTACCAGTAAACAAAGAAATGGGGCAAAATTATGATCGTGGAATGATGCGCGAGGAGAAAACTGTGTGAATCGAATTGATGAAAATACAATAAAAGAAGCGAGATGGCCGTTAGGCCACCTCTAGGTTATTACTGGATTGTCTTAAGATACGATCGCTTTTAATGTCCTGCCAGAAAAGCATTCTTCAAAAGTGATTTTGTTTTGGAGCCAAAGATTGAGGATTGTTTCTCTTTCTCTGTCCACAGGAGATTGTAGATATTCGTGCTGAGCTGTATACAAATCAGCCGAATTGTACTTCTTTTTGTTTCTCCTGGTCCCTCTGTTGTTTTTCCATCCCATAACGTTGTTTTTTACATGTATATTAGCTATTTATTGTTTTATTATTTCTTTGCAAGTGGTTATTTTTTTATTTTTCAGAAAAGTATATGTGCATATACAAGCACCTTACGCTTTCAATCCTCTCTCGAGAATAAGCATTGCACTGATGGTATCTTCAGCAGCATTTTTTTTGAAATCTCATCCGAGTCAGAGTTCTTTCGCAGAAGCCGACATAATATCTCCTGACTGGACGCTCGTATAATCTTCTTCGACATATTGGATCTCGATATTTTCTCTATCGATGTTTCGACTCAGTCCTTCCATAAATTTATGTATTTTTTCTTGGATATCGGTCTGTTTACTTGGTCGGCCGATCATGATTTTGACAACATGATATCTCACAATCAAATCAGCAATGTTGAAATAAATCATCTGATCATTCAATAAGTATCCGATAGGAAATACTACTGCGGCATCAGTATTTTTGTAGGCAAGTCCGACATACTTAGTTCATCGGTCTATCGCTAGAATTGATTCTTGTTTTTTCATAAATGATTTAAAAGGAATAAAATATTTTTAAGAGAAAACGTTAAGCTCCGAATTAAAATCCTCCATCCGCAATGCGGATACCTCCTCCTTTCAAATAAAGGAGGTACATTAATTATTACATTGTTTTCTTGAATAACTCTCAACCTTTCAACAGCCGAAGGCTTCAACTTCTCAACCTTAATTTAGGACTGGTTCTATCATATAATCTGCCTCGACATGAACAGTCGGTTTGATATTTAAGTCTTGGATAATAATTTCATGTTTTTTATCTTGGTAAGTAACGAAGAGTTTATCTTTCTGATTACTAAAATGAATCATATTTTCTGTTCAGTTTGGTCGATACTGATCACAGACTTCGTCTAGGAAAACATCCGCAGGCAATTCGGAGATTTTGATCTCTTTCGTCGTTGGTGGGTTGGTCGTGAAGTCGGTCAGCCAGATGTTATGTTTTTGTCATAAATAGATAGCTCAGATAGCAGGCAAAACCTTTTGCTCAACAAGATGTGCGAATAAAGTCAATTTATCTACGGAAAAAATCTGTATTTTTGGTTCAGCAACAGCATTGAGCATGTTTAACATCAGGGTTCAGACACGCAAATTAGTAAATCCACCCGGTCCGTTGATAAGAAATACGTCTTGAAATGGGGAAGACTTGTGCCAATCAAGCAAGGTTGGACCCAAAACATCTTCGATGCCATTACGATCGAGTCTTTCTTGGCGATTTCCATCGTCCAAAGCGACTTTATCACTTGATATATTTATAAGTAGCATAAATAAACGAATTAATAGGAGTAAAAAGCTGGTTTATCGGTTTACCTGGAAACGGTTTACCTGCCTGCCGGTAGACAAGTCTGAAGGTAAAACAAGTTCCCGATTCCAGATTCCTGATTCCCGGTTACTTATTTTTATATCTATATACATTTTTAGCTAATATGCAAGTGTTTAGAAGCTGGAATAGGGTATTTTTTTGGTAATTTTCTTCATCTGGGATATACTTGATGAGATAATAGTTTTAGCTGTGAAAACATTACATGAAATACCTCAAAATATTTCTTCCACGAAAACGATCTAGAATGACCAAGAAAATTGTCGGCTTTTTGGCTATATTTGCGCTTTCTGGACTATTCTTTCAAGGTAATGTTGGTACTGCCGAAGTTCATGCTCAACAAACAAATGTCCAATGAACCACTACTCCAGCCAATACTCCCCTCATAGATAAAATGTGATTGGTCGAATTACTAGATCTAATTCTCAAAGTTGTGTATATTCTCCTCTGGCCATTACTCGTGATTGCTGGATGGGCGATGGACAATACATTGGTGTATGGATCAATGTTTCATCTTGATCTTCCCCTATGGAAGTTTTGGAATATTATGAAAAACTTTGCTAACTTTACGATGGGATTCCTGGTCCTGGTCGCCATCCTCAAAAGTATCTTTACCAATTCAGGTATGGGCACACTCAAGGATGGAAAGTCGCCACTTGGCCTGATAAAAAAAACATTGATTGCTGGAATCCTTATCCAAGCGAGTCGATTTCTTTTGGCCGCTACGATAGATGTTTCTACAGTAGCCACCTATGCTGTTGGCTGACTTCCTCTGAGTGTATTGAAAACTACCGATCTCTGACAGAAAAAAATTCTCGCTGTCGATGCCAATATAGATCTCAACAAAATCCAGAATCTTAACGATAAATGAGATGTTATTTCTCTGACCTATAGTGCTTGACCGCATAAATTAGCTGCATGTAAACTCTCGAACAATGCAAATGATACAGAATCTGCGAGATATATTATATGAAGAAGACAGCTGAGCGGAACTGAGATGTGAAAATGTGTCTTTGGTGGCAACATGATTATGTTTTTTGATGAAACAGGACTCAATAATTATTTCGTAGGCCAAGGAAATTGAGCTACCTACCAATGATTTCTTGATTGAACATTTAGTATCGATCCTTCCATTATAACAACACTTATTTCAGGTGGCCAAATTATCGACGTGTACGCTTGATCTTCATTTAATGCGAGTAAAGATTCTGGTGCTGTATGGTTTGCTAATACGCCAGCAATGATGCTTGCAGATATCGTTACTAAGTCCAAATGATTTGTCTGACCTATGGTCATGATTTATTCCTCTTTACTTAATTTTGCAGAAATATCTGATTCGGGTACCGATAGTTTTGGAAAAATTACTGGAGAGATGATTATCAGAACTTGATTTGCACTTATGCTCTTCTTCCCATTGCTTGCGCTGGCAGTAGTTCTAATTATTAGAATATGATTTCTCTGGTTGGTAATTGCGGCATCGCCGTTTATTGTCTTACTAGAAACATTCAAAGATACAATTAAGTTACCCAAAGATTTTTCTCTAGCAGAAGATCTTAAACTTTCAAATATTTTCTCTGTCATCTTTGCGCCAGTGGCCACGGTCTTTGCGCTCAGCCTAGCAGTAATATTTATCACGACACTGATCAATACCTTCACGCCTAAGACAGGAAGCGATACCTCTATATCCACTGCGCTTTCTCCCACTATACAAAAATTACCATCTGACGGATGATCACAAAAATATCTCGTATGAGGAAGTGAAATGTCTTTAACAAATTTCAATCGATGAGGCAGTCTCGACTGGTTCTCTTGGATTATCGTCAACTTGATTTCTCTCTGACTGATGCGAGCACTTGTCTTCGCAGCTATCAAATCTAATTCTATTGGAAAAAAGTTTGGTCAGCAGATTGAAACCTTTGGTTCTGGATTTATGTCTACCTTGCCTATCGTTCCTATGCCAGGAGGCACTAGAGCTGGTGTCGGTAGTATCGCGAACGAAGCTGGTAACCTACTTGGAAAAAATGGATCTCCTGGATTGATTATGCAGAGAAGAATGGATAGAGATACTAAAGCTGTCCAAGCCTTCATTGATGAAAAATTCCCTCAACCTGGATCAGAAAATACGCTTACTACAGATAAGATTACTAGCATTGTAAATGCTAAACCTACAACTCCAGAAGAAGCAAAAACCGCTCTTACTAATGCTGGAGTTACTGATATGGCAGCTGCAGTAAATACCAATGGAACTGCTATCTATAATGCAATTATGACTAATACCAATACAGCCCTATATGCTGATGGGACAGCAAAGAAAGCTTCTTTGATTGCTATTCGATGAAACGCTACTGATACTACATGATATAAAGCTATCGCAAAAGCACAACTTGAGACTAAATTTACCATAGCAAAGAAAGATGAAACCGATGCAACCATTCAAGCTAATCTCGCAAAACCTGATACAATAGATCTAGTAAAACAATACTTTACATTAAATGACAAATACGAAACTACCGTTGATGGAACTACCTTTACTATCACCAAATCTGGTGCTAATTATGTCATCAATAAAACAACTACACCTCCGACTCCATAATCTTTATCTCTCCCTCCGTGCATGCAGACCAATCAAGCAAGAGCAATCCATACACGCAAACGCAAGACACGACGAACATATGTGTCAGTCATTTTGGTGGTTTCTTGTTTTTTCTCTGTTCCCGTTTTTGCACAACAGACACAGACGAGTGGAGCTACACTGGATGGCGTCCAAAGTATTTTGCAAAGTTTCATCTCTATCATGTCACGATGACGAGTTGTCCTTGCTGCGTTAGCTGGTAAGATGATGACTAATGATTGGGTATTTGGCGCTGCACTACATATGGATATCTATCTGCGAAAAATTTGGAATATTATGAAAAATTTTGCTAACTTTTTGCTTATAGCTTTTTTGCTTGGATCGTTAATCAAAAATCTTGTCGATAAAAAAGATCTCGATATCAAATGATTGATTACCAAGACACTGATTGCTGGAATCCTTATCCAAGCGAGCCGATTTATGATGTGAGCGTTGGTAGATGTTTCGACCGTTGCGGTGTCAGCGATTGGATCGTTTCCTATTTCTTTCATGCAAGGAAATGCTGAATTTAAATCTCGTATGACTACGGAAGTGAGTCTTATTAAACATACGAATATCAATATCGATGGACATTCAGCGAATCCTGTCTCAATAGAAAATGGTAGCAATAACGATACGCCGAATCCTATGACAGATCAAGAAATATTGAATTCATTGATGCCTAGTGCCAATTCTCTTGGCTGACCACTTATTTTTCTGGGATCAAGTGTCTTTAGATTTTATGAATATATGGGACAAAATAGTTCCCAGACAACGAAAACTCTAGCAATTGATTTCTCTCTCAAAACGGTAGTACTCGCGATATATACGATTGCGCTCTTATTACTCCTGATAGCAAATATTGTGAGGGTAGCGTTTCTGCGAATATTTATTATTACGTCACCGTTTATTGTCTTATTCCAAGTATTCAAAGATCACAAGATGCCAGGAGGTAATAAATGAATCACCAAATATCTCAGTCTTTCTAGTTTACTGGACCTCGTGTTTAAGCCAGTAATGTTTATGGCTATGATGTCACTGATTTTGATCCTTGTGGTTAGTATGCAAAACATCATGAGCTGATCCAATCCTGAACCTGTCAATGGAGTCTCTCTCTCATTCCAACCAAGTACCAAGACAGCTAATCTCACTATAGAATGAGTTAGTTCCGTAACTATGGTTGATAATCTCTTTTTGGGTAATGGCACAGCTGACGCTGGCAAATCTATCTTTGCTGATATGATTCTCTTTTTCTTGACGATCTTCTTGGTATGGGAATTGATCAAAATGTCGCTGACTTCTGGCTCTGGACCTATCCAAGATGTCATGAAACCACTTACCAAATTTGTGGAAGATTATGCCAAGACGGCGCCTGTCATCTGATGAAGATCATTTAATAATGTAGTTGATACTAGCAGTGAAGTTACCAAAAAATATGCTGAAGGATTTGGCTTGGATAGCAATCGAAAGTCTTGAAGATTTACTACTGCAGAGAAAGAATTTCAAAATAATTTAAGACGCAAATTGGGACTTGGTGGAGCATGGACAGATACAGATTTCAAAGAACTTGATAAGGACATCGCAAGTGGCAATCCTGATGCTTTCTGGAACACTTCGAGAAGCAAAGCCAGTGGAGATATAGGAGAATGATTGTATATGGGAGTTAGTAGCGGTGCTTGGAGAACAAGAATGAAGAAATGGTTTGATACTTATAAGAATACGATCAAAGCTGGTACTGATGGCCGATGAACTGAGTATACCTGAGATATCGATACCTTTCTAGGTAAGGGTAAAGATGGTGATACAGCTACAAAGAAAAATCGCCGAAAAGTTCATGAACTGATGTGAGGAAATGCTGCCAGCAAAAAGACTTGGGATAAAGACAAAAACCCACCAACCTATGACCAACTCATGAATAATGTCTATTATGCGGGTACAGAGTAATCTATAAAAGTCTCATCATATACTATTTCCCGTTGCAAGCTTTCTGGATAATCTTATACTGGAGGATGCATTTTTTATCTATAGAAGTATAGATAAAATCGTCGTGAAAGTTCTTTATTGAACTTTCTGCGGCTCATTTATTTGTTTTTTTTCGTAAAAATGAAAAAGATACTGACTGCAGTGTTTGTATGAACTGCTTCGTTGATGCTACGAACTCAGGTGAACGCCTATTCACCTACCCCAGATATTTTGTCTATGACGCAAGCGCTCAAGACGCAATTAAATCAGATCACCAGTGGCAATGTCAAAGATAAACGAGATTATTACACGCAGCTCAAGACATTGATGCCAATGTTTGTTAGCGATGAAAGATTGAGCTATGTTTTGAAGGAATTAGCCAATGCTATGTATCTGCCGATTTTAAATGAAAAGGCTAAAGCCAAACAAGCTTCGAGGACTGGCAAGCAAGAATTTCTTGCGGCTTATATGACAGGGATCAAAGATATTAGCGTACCAGACAATTGTACTGGCCGATATAATCTCCTCGATACCATCAGCTTTGCTAACAATTTTCCTACCGCATTAACGATGGCGACTCGATATAGAGAATCCAATTGCGGATATTATTTGCCTAACAATGGAGATGGACCATTTCAAATCTTGAGTAAAGATTATGGCACTGGACAGATTAATGAAAATCTTTTTGTGCAAACCGTGCAAGACTTTATAGATTTTTCCAAGGCGAAACGACAGCAGTACAAAACCAAACTCTGAATCTCTCTCACGTACACCTGAATCAACTGGACAGGATTGATAAATCACTCGGCATTGTATAACGGCGGAATAATTTCTGGAAATATTGTACAACCTATTGCACCAAAGTATGTGTATGATGGCTATGGCGATGCTTATTCTGGAGCGACAAGATATGGTGTTGTGCCAAAGTTTTTGAAGACACTCCAGTGGGAACTTGGGAATACATACTAGTGATCACAAGCAAAGAAGCATCGAATTAATAATTAAGGTCTTCGACTATTAGGAATTAGGAATTTTCGATAAACCAAGACCTCCGCAATTCATAATTCTTAATTCATAATTTCTCATTCGTTGTTCATACAATTCTTTTATTCTATTCCACCAAAATACATGCAACTCGGCAAATATCGTCACTATAAATGATCACTTTGCGAAGTGATTGGCATAGCGAAACATACAGAAACTGGTGAAGATATAGTTATTTACAATCATCTCGATGAACAGAGAAATCCAAGTCTTCGAGCTAGACCACTAAGCGTATGGCAAGAGAAAGCAATGATAGATGGAAAGGAAGTCGAGAGATTTATATATATAGAAGAATCAAAAGTTTTGTAGGGGCGTTTATCAAACTCCCAGGCGAATACTATTCGCCCCTGCCTACCGGCAGGCAGGCCTACGTCATATTTAATTCTGTAAGAAAACCTTCATGTTTAGTATCGGCACATTTGCGATTATCTTTAATGAGAAGAATGAAATACTTTTTTGTCATAGAAGAGATTACGATGTATGGAACTTACCTTGATGAAAAGTTGAATCCTGAGAGAGCCCTCGAGATGCAGTCATTCGTGAAGTCAAAGAAGAAACGTGATTAGATGTTCAGATACAAGAACTTTTGGGTGTATATAGTAAGGCAAATAAAGACGAGATAGCATTCCAATTTATCTGTGAGGTAATTGGTTGAGAAATAACACTCAATGAAGAAGCTGATCAAATTACTTTTTTGGATCACCAACATTTACCCGCCAATACTGTTCCCAAACAAGTAGAAAGAATTTACGATTATTTCTCTGGTGAGAAGAGACCTATTTTGAAGATACAAGGTGGAAAATCAGCAATAGAATTACTCAAAGAATGAAAATTATAGTTTTATCTTATTCGCTCAACAGCATGCAATATGTTATCATGACCGTTGGAAAAACTCATTCAGGGAAAACAACTTTCTGATGAGAATTAAAAAAGAAACTGAAACATTGTTGTCTCATTGATTCTGATGTAATAGCAGAATTTCTCAAAGACAATTATGGAGACCTCTATGCTACTGAATATAATAGAAAAAATAATGAACTTGCTCAGTGATTTTATCTCAAGAAAGCAGTCTTTCAATGAGTGTTCACTCATGCAGTACAAAGCACATTACCTGTTGTTCTCACTAATGCCAACTCTACAAAAGCCATTAGAAAGGAAGCTAGTGGCGTTGCACATAAGGCTAGAAGGAAGACTATTATGGTTTATTTTAATTGGCCACTGGAAATATTGTTAGATCGTATACACACAACTTCTCGTTCCAAAAAATGTCTTACCAAATCTGCTAATTTCAAAGACTTACTTCTCAATAGACAAAGCGCTTGTTTTGAAGCGCCTAGTCCCAAAGAAGCTGATATCTTTCTAGAAATCACTGATGATAAGTCCTGGAAAGATGCACAAAAAACTATTTTAGCGTTACTCAAAGAAGTCGCATCATAATCTTTATTATTATAATTTTCATTATGGATAACACTACTATCGTTGAAGCATTACATCGACGTTATGCTACCAAAAAATTTGATCCTACAAAAAAAATTCCACAACAGGATCTTGATATTTTATTTGAATCATTAAGATTAGCTCCCTCTGCATTTGGATTTCAACCATGGAAATTTATTCATATCACCGATGCTAATTTAAGACGTGAGCTCAAAAAACATGCTCTAGATCAAGCACAAGTTACTGATGCTTCTGATCTCATTGTTATAGCAACTAAAACCTGAATGAAGGAGAGTGATATGGATGAGTACATTCAAAACCTGGTTGCTACCAGAAAGATTCCTGATCAGACAGAATCCGAACAATTCTCAAAAGCTGAAAAATATTTACAAAAGATAAAAGAAACAATCTCCTATAAAACTGATGAAGAGATTAGAACATGGAATCAAAAACAAGCATATATCGCAATGTGATTTTTACTCCTCACTTGTGCCGAGATGGGTATCGATGCATGTCCTATGGAGTGATTTTATCCAGAGAAATATAATGAAGTCTTATGACTAGATGCACTTGGGCTAACTGCCACTTTGATCATCCCCGTTGGATATAGATCTTCTGATGATATTTATGCACATCTTGCCAAAGTAAGGTTTCCAAAAGAAGATATGATTATCCATAGATAGCGTATCTATGTATACTGCTTAGCCATCTCCAACCAAAGATAAACTCTTTATTTCTCTATTATTCATTTTTATGCCAAAGAAATCCGTAGAACAAACCATGATGCAATCGTTAGGAAATCAGATTGTATTCCAATGAGTGAGAACACATAATCTCAGGAATATTGATCTGGAATTACCCAAAAATAAACTGATCACCATCACGGGAGTCTCTGGAAGTGGGAAGTCTTCCCTTGCCTTTGATACTATTTATAAGGAAGGTCAGTTTAGATATATTGAATCGCTGAGCAGTTATCTTAGACAGTTTTTCAATTTATGAGAAAGACCAGAGATTGATTATTGTAGTGGCTTATCGCCGGCGATAGCCATCGAACAAAACAAAAGAGTAGGAAATTCAAGAAGCTCAGTGTGAACACTGACAGAAATAGATGACTATCTCAGACTGCTGTTTGCGAAGCTTGGTGATACCTACTGTTATAGCTGCGGGAAGATAATCAAACCGCAGACGATCGAGCAGATCATGAAAAGTATAGAGGACGATTATGGAGATCAGAAAATATATTTGTTGCAAGAATCTGGCATGTTGGAAAGCAAAGAAGATTTGAATGAGTTTGTGAAGAAAAATAGAAATAAAGTAGAGAAAGGGAAATGATTTACTCGTTACTTATTAGTCGCTGGGAAAAAAGCAGAGAGCCCAGAAGCCAAATGCCCTGGAACCAATAGAATATTTCTATTTGGAAACACCAAATGTGCCAGAAGAATACTATCCATTAAACATTTTCTGAATCTACGATCGTGTCACCGTAGAAGAACAAAAGATTGGAAGATTGAAAGAAGATATTATTAAAATATTGGGGGAAGCGAAAAAGTTTGGTATATACATAACAGAGTCTGTAAAGCCGAAGAAGTCTGTAAAGTCTATAAAGTCCAAAGTCTCTAAAGTCGAATGAATAACGACTTGATGACTTGATGGACCTGAAGACTTGATAGACCTGAAGACTATAAGACGGTTTACCGACAAGATGTATTGTCCTGAATGTAATGTTACGTATCCAGAATTTACGCCACAACATTTCTCACCCAATAGACAAGAAGGCGCTTGCCCCGTTTGTCATGGTATCGGAGAAATTTTGCAGGTAGATTTTGATAAAATATTGGATCCTTTTAGTCCGTATCTGAAGGCTATTGTACCTTGGAGAGATTCCAATCTTGGACAGTGATTATTGACAAAATTAGCCCAGAAATATAGCGTCGGCATGGAACAACTCTGGAAGGATTTACCAGAACGATTTCAACATGTCGTGCTTTTTGGTGATGAAGAATTGATTAGAGTAAATTATGGAGGAAAATTTATTAGTATGTATTACAAAGGGATAGAAGAAATTATTAAAGATCAATATGCGAAGTGATTACTGACCGTCGATTTTCAAGTGATGCTTGATATGACAGTGTGTCCTGAATGTAATGGTGCGAGATTAAAGAAAGAAAGTTTAAACGTGTTTTTAACACTTGGATCAAAGACAAAAGATGAAAGATGAAAGACAAAAGGAAATCTTTGATCTTTAGTCTATCCTCTTTCGTCTAAGGTAAATATCGCTGACTTGCAGCAGATGAAGCTCAATGATCTCATTGCCTTCTTGGATCAATTTAATGCTGATTCTGGAAAAGATAAATTATTGACCAATAGAATTTTGAATCCATTGATCGATAGAGCGAAGACGATTCAAGAATTATGACTGTGATATCTCAGTCTCCATAGATGAATGGATACACTTTCGGGTTGAGAAATTCAAAGGTTGAGACTAGCGAAACAACTAGGAAATAAATTAACAGGAATCGTCTATGTTCTTGATGAGCCAACGATTGGATTGGATGAAAGAGAAATCAAGAGAGCAATTATTGCGATTAGAAAATTGCAGGAAATGGGAAACACGATTATTGTCGTCGAGCATAATGAAGAATTTATGAGAGCATCTGACTGGATCGTGGAAATCGGCCCCGGAGCTGGTGACTTCGGTGGTAATGTGATGTTTAATGGTCCCTATGAAGAGTTTTTAAAATCGGATTGTCTCACTGCTCACTATTTGACGGGCAAGAAAAAAGTGAAGATAAACTTCGAACATAAACCAAGTAATAAATATGTCACCATCAGAAAAGCTGCAAAATATAATCTACAGAGTATTGATGTGAAGATTAGACTCGGAAGTTTTACTATCATTACCTGACCTTCCGGAGCTGGGAAAACCACGCTGATGTATACTACTCTCTTTAGATTTTTGCAGGAAAAAGAAAAATTTATCCAGAGTTACATCAGGTTGCAGTTGTTGAAGAAAGGATGGACTCGGCAAGATATTTTGGCGGCGCCCGTCATGCAGAAACAAGAATACGATAGTTTAAAAAATATCGCTTTACAAGAATTCTACAAAGACTTAGCAATAGATACAATCCAATGACATGACGACATCAAGAACGTGATTTATGTAGACCAGACGAGCATTGGCAAGACTCCGAGATCCTGTCCAGCCACCTTTATTGGAACTTTTGATCATATTAGAAATCTGTTTGCGTGAACCAGTGAGAGTAAATATTTATGATTTTCATCTAGCTTCTTTAGTTTCAATTCCAAGAAGTGAGCCTGCCCTGCCTGTGATGGGTATGGATATAAAAAAGTTGAATTGCAATTTTTGCCTGATACCTATATCCCCTGTGATCTCTGTCATGGACTGAGATATAAGCCAGAGATTCTCGCGATCAAATGGAGAGGGAAAACGATAACCGAAATTTTGGAAATGTATGTTTCTGACGCATTAGAATTATTTCATGAAATCGATCATATCAAAGAAGAGTTACAACTGATGTGCGACATCGGATTATGATATCTCAGAATGGGTCAACCTGCTCACACACTTTCTGGTGGAGAAAGCCAGAGATTGAAGCTCGTAAAGCATTTGTTGAAAAGTTACAAAGGACACACGATGTACTTCTTGGATGAACCAACAGTAGGATTGCACTTTGAAGATATAGAAAAATTATTGAGAGTGATGAAAGAATTTTTGGATAAATGAGATACTATTTTGATGATTGAGCACGATCAGAACATCTTGCAATTCGCTGATGAAATTATCAGATTGGAAGATGGAAAAGTAGTGGAAAAATAAAGACTCTTTATTTCACTCATCCCATTTCTATGAAAAAAGATATATATCAAGAAATAGATGCAAATATGTGGAATTTTTTTGTTTGTTATTCTCCCGTTGCTTTTCCCTTGAGTTTTGCTATCCATCCATGGATTATTACCGTTACTCCTGATAACACCATACACAAATATCAAGTACACAGTACTCAAGATACTAAGAACATAGATTTATGATTTATCCATGTTGATGGTCAAGCGCCTCTTGAATGAGATAGTATCTTTTGATGGACAAGCCATCCTAGATACGTATGAAAAATATTGTATAAGATCAGTGGTAAAGAACATTCTCAAGCGCACAAAATGGTAGAATTTGTACACAATACCATCTCAGCATATCCTCATAAAAACAGGTATCGTTATTTCCCCTGACCAAATTCCAATACCTTCGTCCAACGGTTTTTGAATAAGTTTCCGGAGCTTCATGTACAGCTTCCCTGGAATGCTTTTGGGAAGAATTATAAAATGGATTAATAAATTTCAAAAATAAGAAAAAACTATGCGTGAGTGAAATCATGTGGCATAGTTTTTTGGTATTATTCTTTTACTGGTTCCAAAGCTTTCATTATAGCTATCATTTCTTCTATTGGCGATACTATTTTCTCTATACGCTTGATGGTAGTAATGGCAGGACGAACATCATCTGTTATAATATCTTTGGCACTTAATAATAATGTTTTGTATTCTCCTAATTTTTTTAATCCTCCTGTCTTGAGTGATTTCTCTATACTGAGAGGTGGCAAATTAAGGATTCCTGCAATCAACTCGATCATATTTTTGATATTTTGTTCAAATTGAGTTGTGCGTACTCTAACTTGATTTCCTTGATTATGTGTTTCTGTGGCCTGATTGCCTCCTTTTGCTGCCTTGATGTTTATTTTTCTCATAATCTACGATAACATATAAAAGTTATATGTTTGTTTTTTATATATTTAACATCAAAAGTCAATCGCTTTTGCCTATAATATTTTCTTTTGATATTCAAGATGATGTCTGGTTTTGCCCTAAATTGCAAACAAGTGAAAAAGTGACTATAATTAAGTACTATACCGACTGTTTTCGAAAACAGCAATTACTTCTCTTTATTCGTACTTACTCGTTTCTCAAATCGCCGGTATTGCTCTCACATCCAAAAAAATCGCTTTGCAATTTTTATTGGTGGTCGAGCTATTTATCTTGCCCAAAACAAAATGAATAAGATCAATTCTAGTGAAACCCTGCCATTCAAGAAATTCGGATTTGATGGCGAAAAGTATCTGAGACTACAAAAGGAGAAAATCCTCGACAGAATCAGTAATTTTGGTGGTGGAAGATTATATTTGGAGATAGGCGGAAAGTTTATGTCCGATATGCACGCAGCCAGAGTATTGCCTGGTTTTAATGCTGAATCTAAGAGACTTATTTTTACCTCACTCAAAGATCAAGCAGAAGTACTTTTTTGCGTCAGAGCAAAAGATATTATCGAAAATAGACAATTGAGTAATCAAGAAACCGACTTCAAAACCTATGTACGACATATGATGAGAAATATTGAGACAAACATAGGTATCAGACCACACCTGGTGATCAATGCGATTGATGTAGAATATATGTTTGATGTGGTGTTGGAATTTGAGAAAGAATTTCAGAGAAAAAATTATAGAGTACGAGAAAGATATAAAATTAATGGCTATCCCTTTAATGTAGATAATGTGCTTAGTGAAGATGGATTTGGGAAAGATGATCATATTCCGTTAACTAAAAATCTGATCTTGGTCACGGGAGCAGCTTCCGACAGTGGAAAAATGTCTACCTGTCTGGGTCAAATCTACCTCGACCACGAAATAGAAGTAAAATCTGGCTATGCGAAATACGAAACATTCCCAATCTGGAACCTGCCTTTGAATCATCCAGTGAATTTAGCCTACGAAGCTGCAACTGCTGATATCGGCGATTTCAATCAAATGGATGAATTGCACAAAAAAGCATACAAAATTGATTCGGTAAATTATAATAGGGATATTGAAGCATTCCCTATCGTGATGAGTATTGCGAAAAAAATTGTTACGCACAAAAATTACATGGTCAAATACCAGTCCCCTACTGACATGGGAATCAACTGTGCTGGCTTTGCGCTTACAAATGATGAAGTCGTTAGCATTGCATCATTACAAGAAATCCAGAGAAGAAAAGCCCGATATGAACAAATGATAGCGAGAAAAGAAGGCAAGCAAGAGCGAGTGACAAGATGCGAAGAACTGGAAGCGAAATGTTTGGACTATTGTAAAGCGAAGAAATATAATGTAGATTTGGTTTTGTATTAATATTACTTGTCATTCCGAACGCTGTGAGGAATCCTATGTAAGCTACCGGGAGATTTCTCCTCACTATGTTCGTCGACATGACACGATATAAAAAAAATCCTGCCTCTACAAACGAAACAGGATTTTTTATAAACATACATTGTCATTCTTTGATGTACTGCTTTCGAAATTTCGTCAAATTTCCTAATTGGCTGATGTATTTCCCTGCACTGCCTGCATTATGTAAGTTACATAACATAAATTCATATGGTGCAAGATGATACTTGGCATCAAAAGCTGATACTAGGATTGGATCGAAGCAATCTTTTGGTTCAATGGGCTCTTTAGTGGCAGGGCTCCGTATGTAGCCATCTTTATGTATAACCACTACATAACGGATGAGGTGACCATCAAGAATGGTCAACACCGAATAGAATTCACCCGGCTTTATGGCGATATCAGCCAATGTTTTACATTTTTCTAAAGTAGAAACGTAATCGTTTCTTTCTTTTGGTTCTTCTTTATTCATAAGCTTTTATTGTTTTTTTATGACTTTAGACTACGGATTTCCTTGAAAAAATCAATCTTTGTTTGTAGTATGCGGAAAATTAAAAAAATCTTTCATGATCGGGAGATTTTTAAAACATTGAAGATGGAAAATGGAAGATGGATGATGGATGATGAATTTGAAATTTTCAATCTTCAATTATCAATCTTCCATTCGAGCAAAGCGGGTTAAGCCATTTTAGACTCTGAGCTATGAATCAATGGGTTGTAACAACGGAATAATAGCGAAATAATATCTGAGGTTCCTACTCTTTCTACATCTATACTCATAGAGCCAAGACCATCAGCTATCAGTCCACATCTTGTTTCTAATGCTCTCTTACCTTTGAGAAACGATCTATATCTGCCGACAATTTTTTCTACACTATCTTTGGCTTGGAGGACGTTGAGAAACTTTTCCCATCGAGATTTTTTGACCTGGCTGTTATCATTTTCTGCTTCGTAGTAAGGCACCACGATATAAAATTCTTTGGTAAAAATTAATCCTTGCTGCATATCAATATTTTGCAGAAAATCGAAGTACGCTTCACCTTGCTTTTGGAGGGTGGTATTTTCTATCACGGCTACATTTTTTTTGACGTAGTTTAGATAGTCTGATAAATCTAGATACGTATTGCGGACAATAATTTGGATAGGAAAATCCATTCCATTGAGAAATTTTTTGTATTGTTCGAGGATAATTTGTTGTTCGTCGAAGTTTTTGAGATCCATATTGAGACCACTGACTTTCAAGATTGCTCTCAATCATCAGTCTTTCAAAATCATGGTATCGTTTTTGATTTCAGAAATAGGTAACATCGTTTCCGTGTTGAACATGTTGGACGGTCTAGATTTTTGTACCTTCGTTGCTGAGATAAAATCAAATGCCATGTGAATATGTTAAGATAAAATAGTTATGCTACGGTACTAAAGACGTTGAAAAAGAAACTCACGATAATCCAAGACAACCCCATGATAGCGAGTGCAATCGCGACGCCGGTCAGAATTTTTTTTGCCTTTTTGAATGCTTCTTCTTCTTTGCCAAAAAAGATTAGATAAAATGCAAAGATAATCAATACCAATGAAATAAAACTCACTAATGCGAGAACAATATTGAGTAATCGTTTGATATAATTAATGGCTGGATTTCCGGTATTGTCTGGATTATACGAGGTCCCAGAGACTCTAAAAAAGCTTGTTAATCTCGACATTAGACTAGTTGTTGGCGTGAGCGAATCAGCTTTGATAACTTCGGAGATATTTGTCGGTTCATTCTGACTGGTCAACTGTGTCTGAGAATTGATATCATAAGGAAATGGTTCTGTCTGTGCTGAGACAAAATTGTAGGCGATGCCGAGAGTGAGTATAATGCTAATTGAAAGGAGTAATTTACGCATCGATGATAAGCTAATAATTAAATAATAATACTTAGAACCTTAAAGATCATACTGACAATGAGCCAGCTCGCACCAATTCCCACGATGGCGATGATTGCAAATTTAAGTGATGCTATTCCCTTCTTGTACTGTGTATCGTCACCGCCGGCCGTTAGAATAAGGAAGCCATTGTATATCAAATACACAAGTGCGACTAAAGCCAAGAAGCCAAGTACGTAATTGATGATATTTTTGACTAATTGAAGGGTCTGATTTTGTGCACTGGTATGATCAGTAATCTGACCATTTGGACCTACGATTCCTTGTAATTCCCCAGATCCTGCACCAGCTCCATTGGAGTCTACGACTCGAAAAGCTCCATCTCTGATAGGATCATTGACTCCTTGAGTGTTGAGCACTTGCTGAGCATTATCATTTAAGATATAATTCTCTGTTTGAGGAATTTGGAGCGCCCGAGCTGAGCTAAAGCAAGTAAAAATCATAGAGATAAGAAGAAATTTTTTCATAAATGGTGGGCACTATTGAGATAAAATCTATTCCCTTTATACTAAACACAAGCTTAAATTTGAATTTACTGAGCTTATTGAGTTTACTGAGTTTAGTATATCCTAAGCGTCATTACCTATTCTTTTTGTTGACTGAATTCCCGTATCACCTCCCATGTATGTAGGATTTAGGTTCTCGTAGACGCTTAGTATAATTGTACTGTTTTTTGCTATTTTTGCAAATATTTGCCCTAGCTGATTTTGGAAGCTTTTCCTCTTGAAAATTGGCAAGATTTAGCTATAGTAGCCCCATCATATTCCACGTTAGTGAAGCCTATTTTACTCTTTCTTATCTTTCACATGAAGAAAAATCTCTTCTTATTGTTTTCTCTCTATTTTTTCGTGGTCCAACCTATATTTGTGTGGTTATTACGACAAGAACCAAATATGCTTATTTTGGCACTTATCAACTTAGTCTGTATTCTTATTATTCTTTTGGTGGCTAAAGCTATGGATAGTAAAAGTGAAAAACATCACAAAGAAGCTCCTCACAAGGAAGCTATGCATGAAGAGAAGGAAACCCTTTTTCAACCACATCATCATGAACCTATTATCAAAAAATCTAGTAAAAAAGGTGGCGCTCGAAAATGATTTCTCGGCATTATCCTTGGACTCATTTCTTATATTCTTTTGATGGGAAGTGGATTTGGGTATAGGCTTATTGGAGCATCCATAATTGCGCTTATCTTATTATTCTTCATTTGCTTGTTTACGAAGAGTTTGAGAAGATATCTCTCATTGACGGGAACAAAGTTGTTATTCTTCTTCTTGGCACTTGGGATTATTATTTTCGGATATCAATATTCTTTCCTTACTGTAAATGTTTCCCTCAAGGAATATGTCATGCAAAATATTACTGCTTCTAGCCTTTTCTTTGATCCTATAACAGATAGTGCAAATACATACATTCTCTCTGGAGAAGGAAATGTTATTGATAGTTGACAAACAAGTACAGATATTGTAGATCTCTTTAGTGGGGTTCAAGGCAATAGCGATGTAACTACCACAACTACGACGGATACCACGACTACCCCACCTGCGCCTGTAGGAACTGCTTTGCATATGGGAGATATGTTAAAAGCATTGATTACTAAATACAATGTTCCTCTTATGACAAGCAAAGATGTAAAATTTAGCTATGTAAGTTATAGTAACGAGTTATATCCTTATTTCAGAACTGCCTATGCAAGTGCATTGATTGGTTCATCTACAAGTCCAACAAAGTTGGCGCTTTGTAGCACCATGATTGTCATGAAAGGTATCTTGGAAAAATGGCCGGTCACCTACACCAAAGCCACTGTTATGCAAAAGTATCGAGATTATGCTGTAGCAAATAATAAGCTCAATGGATGTACTCAAGGTGGTATCGTAAAAGATACGAACCTGTAGAAACAAAAAAATATAGTTTCTTTTATTCCTTTATCTTCTTTCTTATGAGAAAACTTTCTGCTTTAGCTTCTATTATGCTTGGTCTTGGTGTCCTTAGCTGATGTAGCTTTACCGTTTCTACGACGGAAACTCCTGTAACAACAGGAAGTACTATAGTAACATGAAACACTCTTGAAACAGGAAATGTGCAAGAAGCAATCAGTAGTTTTGATGCATCCAAAGTAGAATTTATTGTAGATGATGCTAAGATGGAATCTTATTATATGTATAAAAATATTAAGCAATTTAAGGATGGCTATCTTGGAGTTAAAATAGGATGAAATGATGGTGTTAGTGCAAGTATTGTTTATATCAAGAACTGAGCTGTTGTGAAGGAATTAAAAAACGTTTTTTGGAATGACTATTATAAAAACCATACTATTTATGAATACTGTGGAGGCGTTTTGACTTCATGTCCTGTAGCAGCACAAACATCATGTACCATTAACACTGATAAGAATGAAGATTGTGTACATTCATTCTTTGGATATATGTTCGATTTATTGCATGGTACTAAAACTAACGCTAACTTCTCTCAAAAACTTCAATCATTCGAAAATACTTTGTAAGGTTTTTATCCATAACCCATTTTATCATGGATCGAGCACAATTTGAGAAATGAGTCTTCTTGGTTAATGCATTGGGCATCGTGTATGATCCAAAAACTAAGATGATTCTCATTGGAAGAAGGGAGAACGATCCCTATCTTTCTACGTTGACTCGATGTTTTCCGTGATGAAGCCTTGGTTACGAAGAAGAGATAGAACACTATCTGAGAGATGAAATCAAAACAAAAACATGACTAGATACGAATGTGGAAACGANNNNGATTGTTTTCGCAAAAACCTACCCAGAAAAAAGAGAGTTTTTGTCTATCTATTATCTCTGTACCATTCTTGGGGGAGAAGCAAAAGCTGCAGATAGTTTTGTAGAAATTAAATGGATCAAGCCGAGTGAAGTGGCTAAATATTTCACGACATCGCTTCATCCTAATGTCTTAGCGTATTTGAAGATTTTGGAATAAACCTATATATATTTTTTCTCAACAATACAATAATTTTTCATTCCCTGTTTTATATTCTTTCTAAAACGAATGCATTTTTTGACGATATACAAACGACTTTAGATACTTAATTTTCAAACGTAGTACAGAGATTTAAGATTTCTAAAGTCGTTTGTATAACTCAATCATCCAAAAAAACTTCGTTTCAGTTGTCTATCGGACAGGCATGCTTGTTTTTTTGGTGGTTGAGTATAAAAAAAGATAACTGAGACGCCGTGAAAACCTGATTATTTTTGATGGTTTTCAAACGTCGAAGTTATAATTTCTAGCTAAGAATTGAAGTTTCTTGTTAAATAATTATTTAGCTGGTAATTATAAATTTAAGTCTGCGAGATGAGGCTATTCTCGCCTCTTTGACATCTCCTGTAGAGCCTGCTGAAGCCATGTCTTAGTCTATCAAAAAGATGGGCCATGAGTTCTACTCAGATTGTATCTGGATAGAATTTTTTCTCCGGAATCTGTGATTGATTTACAGTTTAACGAATTAAAAGATATTCCAGACCTCAGATGTGCAACCTGTATGAAAACTTTGGCTGTCCCGACCATCTACGAGAAAGAACAAAGAAAAGCATTCAGACTCTTTGGTGATGCGATAACCAAGAAACTAAAAAAGGTTGCTTAAATACATATGATTCACTTGTAATTATTTGCCAAGAGAATATATCTTGAGTAAGATCATTTTTTATTTTTATTATATTCTAGATGGCAAAAAAAATCGCAAAAAAAAAGGTAACAAAAAAAGTAACTAAACCAACTGTTAAAAAAGTTGTTAAAAAGGCTGTAAAGACCGTTAAAAAAGATGTTAAGAAAATTAAAGCAGCAGTCAAAAAAGATGTGAAAGCAATCAAGAAAGAGATCAAAAAAGATGTTAAGAAGGCAAAGAAGGTCGTTAAAGCAATCAAGAAAGAAGTTAAAAAAGATGTTAAGAAAGTAACAGGACGAGCTGCAGCTAAACGCAGATAATCATTTCTCTCTAGACATATTAAAGAAAGTCAGCTTCCGAGCTGGCTTTTTGTATTTAATGTTAATTTAAGGTCCATCAGTATACTCCTTGCGTCACGCGGAACTTTTATTCTTTTATGAAACACAATGAAAAAAAATGCAATGTTAGTATCAAGCGTCGCTGGTCTGGTATTACTGACAAGCGCGGTAACTTTCGCAAGTACTTCGCCGTCTTTTACAGAACAAAGCGATATGCCTATGATGCAAGATCTTCTTGGTGGACCACAAAACATGTTTGATGGTTTTGATTGATCAGGCAAGCAAGAAGGAAAAATGAAGGGCAGATGAATGAAGGGATGACCTAATATGTGGATTGGGCTCTGAAATCCTACGAATATGCAAGCTATCCAAACTGCTATAGAGAATAATGATTATACTGCCTACACTACTGCATATACCAATGCTATGATGACACAGGATCAGTTTAATACTACGGTTTCTTTGCACCAGAAATGAGTAGCAGTAGAAACTGCCATTAAAAATGGTGATTATACCGCCTATGTAGCTGCAGCGAAATGAACTCCTATGGAAGGAAAAATGACTCAGACACAGTTTCATGCGATGGTATTAAATAATACAGCGAGAGCTGCTATGGAAACAGCTATTACTAATAATGATTATACTGCTTATGTTGCTGCCGTAAAGGGAACTAAAATGGAAGGCAAGACGACACAAGCTCAATTTACGGACATGGTAGCCAAACATACTCAGAGAACGGCAGAGCGTGCTGCTGTCCTCAACATGATTATACCGCCTTCTTAGCAGCCATCAAAGGCACGCCAATGGAAGGAAAGGTAACTCAGGAGCAATTTGCTACCATGGTCACTAACATGACAGCAGAAAAGGGACAATCTGTTTCTACTACCAAGTAGAAGAGAACTTTCATTACGGATTGATATTCGTATAAAGAGCCCCGTAAGGGGCTTTTTATTTAAAGAACTTTGACTATGCAACTCACGACATCTAAACGCATTAGTTTAAAATTTACACTCTATACGATAGGCATCGTCTTCTTTTTCTGATTTCTGATTAATGTACTTTTTTTCCAGCAACGATATGGGACGGAAAATGGAAGATTAAGAATGCTTCCACCTATTCATCCTGGAATCCAGACTCGCTTCCAGATTATGGAAACAGCAGAAGTACCCTATGAAGCGGAAACACTTCAAGAATTAAATCATGGAAAAGTTTTCTCAAATATAGCCAAGATAGATGATCAATATATTATGTTTTCTCGTGTTAATGATACGATTAGAGTTTCAAATATTTCTCGTCTCGTAGACGCGCAACGAAGAATGATTATTATCTTCTTTGTATTACTGGTCATTTTTTCTATAGGAACATATCTCATCTCACTCTTATTTGTAAAATCATCATTAAAAAATATCAAAGAGTTAGTCGATTATGTAGAAGATTTGGATATTCACACTTTACATAAACCCGTGCCACTTTCTGGGCCAGATGATGATGAAATACGCATTATCGGAGCGACATTACAGCAGACACTGACAACGATCAAAGAGCAGACAGATAGTTTGAAGGATTTTGTCACGCATGCATCGCATGAACTCAAGACACCATTGATGTCGCTGAGCGCGGTGATAGATGCCGGCGAAAAAACCTGAGATCATAGTAAGACATTTAGCTCCGCGAAAAATATTTTACAAAATATAAATAAGCTATTCGAGACATTGTTGTCGATTACCAAACGAGAATATCATGCAATAGAAAAAAAGGAGATTGATCTTATCCCATTGATACAGAGCATCCAGACTGAGATTTCGTGAATATATACTAATAAACATATTAACTATACTGCCGATATGCCGAAGGCATTGAAACTTCGTTCTAATGAAGAAATGTTTCGTATCATTTTCTTTAATCTGTTGCAGAATGCCTATAAATATACAAATACTGACTGAACTATTCACGTACAACTCAAAGATAATGTCTTATCTCTTATCAACTCGTGACCTGGCATTGACGCTAAAGATGGGAAAAGTATTCGAGAAAAATTTTGGAGACAACGCACGAACGGAGACAGTCAGGAAGGTTTTGGTCTGTGATTATATTTGGTAAAACTTTTGGTCAACAAACATGGTTGGTCAATAGCTATGCAAAGCAAGCCAGGAAAAACTACTTTTAGCATTTCACTCAAAACATAATGCATATTCTTATCGTAGAAGATACACACGATATCGGCAATGCGATGAAGCAATATTTGGAAGCATGTGGATATAGTGTTACTTGGGTTACCACCCTCAAAGATTGCTATACTGCGATGAAACAATCGCATATTGATTGCGTAGTATTAGATCGAATGTTACCAGATGGGGAATGAATACAAGCCGTACATGAAATTAAAGCATACAAAAATATTCCTATCATTATGGAAACAGCAAAATCGCAAATAGAAAATAAGGTGGAAGGATTTACGTCTGGTGCCGATGATTATCTGACGAAGCCATTTGATTTGCAAGAGCTTGAGCTCCGCATTAAATCTATTACCAAAAGGAATGAGCCAGGAGATATTATGTATTGGAAAGATGTAACGATTGATTTGGACAAGAAACAGATATTTAGAAATGATACACTCGTCCATGTAACGAATAAGGAGTTTGTTATCATTGGATTACTTTTGCTCAATCATGGGAATGTAATTTCTAGATCAGATCTCATGGAAGAAGTACGAGGGGAAGATGGGGTCCGAGGTAAGGATAATAAGCTTGATGTCTATATTTCTACGATTAGGAGAAAGCTTGGAAAGGAATTTATCCAGACAGAGAAGTGATTTGGATATAGAATTAGTTTATAGATATGCGACCAGAATTGTGTCTCTGCGAGCCTGCCTGCGGTAGGCAGGGAACGAAGCAGTCTAGATTGCTTCGCGAATGGCTCGCAATGACTCCAAGGTGGTCGCTCATATAAAAAAATCCTGCAAGCGCAGGATTTTTCATGTGAAAAAATAATTTATTTATTCAGTGTAGATAGTGTTGGTAAGTCTGCCTTTAATTGGCTCAATTCTTTGATAACCACATCGATTCTTGAAGCTGCATTAGTAATGTCACCTCTTTGGATAAATCTCTGCATGCTTGCATAATCATCTTGCAAAGCTGCCACCTTAGTCATCTGAGCTTTGATAACTACTTGGTTTGCTTTGAGTGTAGCTAAGTCGCCAGTAGATAACTTCTTGTCATCTTCTCTGTCAAATCCTTTCATCATTCCTTTACCTTCCGACAGCATTCCTCCTCTAAATCCATTCATTTCAAATCCTCTACCTTCTCTAGCATGACCTCCAATAGCACATCAGATGGCAATACCGATAAGTAAAATAATAACTTTAACAATAATTCGTTTCCAGTGTTTTTTCATTCCTGTGCAGCAAGACTTTTCTGTTGAACAATCTTGTCCTCCGCAACAACTTTTTTCCTGATTTTCCATTTGTCTCAAATATTTATAATGTAAAAAATAGCGTGAGCTTGATTATAGCTTGTTTCTAGCTGTTTACAAGGAGACTTCTTACGAAAAAATGGAAACATGGAAAGATGTAAGCATGGAAATATGTAGGTGTTTTTTGTTATTTTTCCATCCCTCAATTTTTCAATCCTTCCATTCGAACGAAGTGAGTGAACTATTCAAACATTCTCTTGAGATCTTCATCTTTGATCATATTGTAGGTTCGCATGGGATCAAATGTTATTTCAATCTGAACTTCGAAATCAGGGACTACCTCAAAAATAGCGTTTTTAACCAGTTCTTCTATCATATCTGCCATAGGACAAGCAGCAGTGGTAAAGGTCATAAGAATCTGAACTGTCTTGTTTGTTTCGTCTGCTTCGACCTTGTAGATTAATCCTAAGGTAAAAAGATCCACCATCGGGAATTCTGGATCGTACACGGTCTTAAGCTTGTTTTCTATCTGGTTTACTAAACTAAGTTTAGTATCTTTCTTCGCTATCATATGTTTCTTGTTTACCTGAGAATAAAGTGACTTGTAGTGCAACAAATCATCCTAATAATACTATTCACAACCATTTATTCCAGTAGCCCAGCAAGAGCAAGAGGACATTGAGAATAACGAATATTCCGAATAATAAGGATAACTTATAACTATCTTTGACGAGTTGTCATTTTTCTATATGACGATACAGTTTTTGTATTCGATAAAAAAGGAAAAAACTTCCTCCCCATGCTGCGATAAAGAGTCAAAGGAATCACAATCCTATACCGATAGCAGGATCTTCATAGACATTGATGGATGTATAATCCATAATGAGAATCAACACTCCGAGGACGAATTTGGATAAGGAAGCTATATAGTATAATTGCATATTGCGATAACTGACAGATTAAAACGAATGTACCAACCCACCTGCCTTGTTGTCATTCCGGCGTTAAGTTTTGCGGCCGGAATCTTAATGATAATAAGTAGCTACTAAGATCCCGGTCGCAGGCTAGATAATTTGTAACTATTTATTCCACATTCACTTCTTGCTCAGTAGCATCATCTTCTTCCATCTCTTCTTCTCTTTCACCGACCGATGGAATATAAAATCCATTATTTCCTAATTCGTAAAATTTGTAATAAATTTTTTCTCGGATACCTGAACCAAATGGGATAAGTGTATATGCCAAAACAGGAGGAAGAATCATAAATAAATATATTTTTTGTTGAGGTGCTGATCATCCAGTAAGTTTGTAAATCAATCCGTAGATGAGGAGAGCAAACGCGAAACCAAGGACATTTCCCATCAATGAAGAACCAGCATAATTTGGGTTAGAGGTAAACTCTAGTTGCGCTGCAGAAGCAAACACAGAAAAGATAACGTGGAAGCCTAGGATAACAAATAATGTTTCAATCTGAGATCCGAATAAGATGTACACGGGAGCTAAGATGAAAAATAAAATTCCGTTGGTGAGAAATAGTAATCCAAACATTTTGGTCACATCATGATATTTTCTGCTGTAAAATAAACTATAGACACCAGCAACGGCAATATTTCCGATAAAGGTAGAGATAAATCCAATGAAGAGTAATATCAATGGCAGTAAGGGATTTGCTGAAGATAATTCTGTCGTCTGAGCTCCCAAAGCAGTCGTAAACATGCTACCGATAAAAGATACCACGATAAAAAGCAATGCAGCGATAATACCTCCGATGACGAGTCCCATCAATACTTTGGCTACAAGTTGTCGTCCGGAAAGATTACTTGGTGGATTGAAATCAGCTGTAGAGTTTAGATTTGTCATAATGCGATTTTAAATGATAAATATAATGGGAATTGGTGTATTAGGAATTCGTTTATTGGGAACTTGTAGATTGTAGACAGGCCAAAGGTCTAAGAGCTACCATCTAAGCGCTACCAGCTTTTTAAACAGGTTAAGCTTTTTATACTATTTGCTGTCGCAGTAAGATCTTTACTATTGTCTGCTTGAAATGAGATAAGCTGGAGGGTATTGTTTTCCATGAAATAATACTGATAGACATGGAATGTTTGCGCATCCAATTCGTAGGTAAATGTTGTGGTATAGCCCGTTAGATTAGCTCCATTGCAGGTAATTTTGGATTTAGTTGGTTTGGATCATTTATAGCTTACCAATTTCTTGGCTAATTGATCATCATTGAGCGTAACAACATTAAGGAGATCTGTGCCTGCTGGCAACACCATCTGAGAAACGATAAACGAATTTGCCGCTCCCGTGGTCACTTGCTGTGCCTGATAGACAGCTATAGATCAAGGCTGACTTGCTAGTGGTGTATATGCCTTACCATTAGTATCTCGTTGTAATGTGTAATGATCAAATGACACTTGCATCATAGTCTTTTTGGCACATCATACAAGCATGAGTAGGGTCAAACAGCCTAGGCTGAGATATACTATTTTTTTCATAAGAACATGTTAGATAAAGATATAGAATACTGCTAATAAGACGCCGAAACTAATGCCAATAATAAATGATCTCACATAAATTTTGGTCTTCTGAGGATGTTCTTCTTCGTAGCCCAATCGTAAACGAGCAATAATATAGCCAAACATCATGCCACAAAATACGAGATATCCTGGCATCAGAAGCTGTTTGACAATCATGTAATATTCTGGAGCAATGAGAATTGTTCCTCTCAAGAAAAATAATCCTACCACAATCGTGAGAAAGAAAAATATTCATTTGATAAATTCGAAGAAGACACTCATAGCTTGTTTTAAAAAGTAAAATTTCTATTTCATATTTTGTACTTTTTGGATAACTTGATCGATCAAAGAAATGTCATCTTCTGTCAACTTATTTTGATCCTTTGGTTGAGTAGCTCTTTGTTCTATCAATGCTTTTACCTCGCCTGTCACAGCGCTGTTGTCTACTGTAGGAGTAGTTTTGACGTTAGCTCATGAAACCATAAGTGTTCCGTTTGGAGTTGGCTGAGAAGTATCTCCTGTGACTTCTTGTCGCACATTATTATTCTGGTCTGAAACATTTTCTCCTGGCTGAGTTCCTGTCAGAGCTTGCTCTCATGAAAAGAGCGTTCACGTGTCTATCGTGGATGTAGGTACGGACTTCGATCCACAACCTACCAAAAGTAAGCAAGACAAGCCAGCAATAAGCATCAGATTTTTTTTGTTCATGTTTTTGTTCAAAAAATAAAGTGAATATAATAATTATTTAGTAGTATTTTCTACTTTCTTGATAACCTGATCTATGAGTTTTGCATCTTCCGCAGATAATGTTTTGTCACCAGTCACTTGATCTACTTTTTCTTGCAACACAGCACGTGCTCATGTCAGTGGTTGTTCTTCGGAAACGACAGGTACCGACTTTGATCCACAACCAACGAGAAGTAGGCAAGCCAAGCCAGCAATCAGAATCAGACTATTTTTTTTCATATTTTTTGGTTCAACAAAATAAAATACGCATTCAATGTACTATTTTTGTAGGCGAAATCAAATGGATTTTAACTTGAAATACAAAGCTGGAAGCTCAAAGCCTATTTATTTTTTATATAACAATTAAGTCCAGTAAATTACTGGACTTAATGTTGGTCATTGAACATGTTGAATAAGTTAAGCATACTCTGCTAACACAGCATTGAGATAGTGATCCTCCCAGGAGATTTCATCAGGAAGAATCCCATCATGTGATTTGATGTTGTTGATTACATCTTGGGGTTTGCAATCTAAAGCATAAGCCAGCATAAGGATTGAATGAACAACATCTTCTGCTGCCTTCAAACCCGAACCACCCGCTGCAATGATTGTACCATCGGTCATTTTGACTCGTACTGCTCCAGGATACTTCATTTTGTTTGGATTTGCACTATTTGCTGAAGAAGCATCCCCCAAAGTCATCATTCGAGTTACTTTTTCCGATGCGAAGTGAACAGCATCAGATGATGGATCAAATATTGATTCCTTGATAAAGTTCCTTGAGTCAGGATCTCCAAGAAAGATACCAATACCTGTTCTTACTTTGGTTGGATCATCTTCGATACGACCCTGAGCGTTCACAATACTGAGATAAACTTTTTTAGCGTGATCTGTGAGATCATCTTTTTGTTTTTTGAAATCTAAATTTGTCATAGTTTTTTTATTAAATGAGTTAATATCATATATATTTGCTAATTAAAGTCAATTACCAAATCTTACATTGCAAGCTTGCTTGATTTTATTATGCTCTCGCATGATATTTTTATTTGATGATTGTTTGGCAAGATGTTTCTAGCTGTTGATAAGCCAGCACGAATTACGAGTTTTGATGTCATTCGCATCTTGAGACGTCATTTTCCTAAACAAAAAATGGGACATAGTGGAACACTCGATCCTATGGCAACAGGGTTAATGATTCTTGCCTTAGATAAGGATACCAAGAAATTAACGGAGCTTATTTGACTCGATAAATCTTATGTTGCTACCATTGATTTTTCTAAACTCACTGACACATGGGATATGGAATACTGGGAAAAAATTACGAATTACGAATTGCGGATTACGGATGGGGAAGTGAAATGAATAGAGATGGAAAACGGGACAGTAGACGCTCCGGTGGTAGCAGAGATAACGAGAAAGTTAGATCAGTTGATTCCTTCTTGTGAGCTTCCACTCCCCGCTTTTAGTGCCAAGAAAACCGATGGAAAAAAATCCTATGACAATGCCAGAGAAGGAAATATTATCGAGGCGAGTAAGGTAATGAAAGTGAATGGATATGAAATCTTGAATTACGAATTTCCCTTATTACACCTCAAACTCGATGTCGGTAGTGGGACCTATATTAGATCGATTGCATATTGGCTAGGGCAACAGTTTGGTATGGGAGGAACATTGATCCAGCTCAGAAGGACAAGTATCGGCGACTGGAATATCGAAACTATTCCTCATCGAGAAGAATTGTACAATACCTACAAAGATAAACAAGAGACGATAAGATTTGCGATCATCTAAAATATTTTAAATTGACAATTTAGAGGAAATCAGTATTTATCTATGTCTTTTATCTCTAACAACAGACGCATGTCAGAAATACCTACCGGTCCTGTGGAAATTTGTTCGATTGTAAAACAAGATGAATTTGAAGCTAAATGACTTGTCATTGAGGAACATTTACCTGCAAAAGCTAATTTTTGTCCAGTAGTTGTCAAAGATGTTATACGCAATATAAAATATGTATTTGAAAAATTACAAGATAATGCTACGTTTAAAGTATCTTCGCTATATAAGTAATTATTTTTCTATTTTTGCATTATCGATACTATATACTTTTCAATAGTCAGATAGCATCTAATTGATTTTCTATATCTTCTTGATAGCTATTTTTTTCGATATCTTTGCTAGAGCAGATAATTGTTGCAATTGGCCTCTTGCCAGATAAGGTTGCCATTTCCTGAATAGTTGAATCGGCTCCTGAGCTTGCTTGGGTACAAAAGAAAACAAGCGAAGCTGGTAATGTTTTTTCATACATGATTAAAAATGTTCTGACTGCAGCCGCCATCGTAAAATCCCAAACCGGTGTGCCAATGTATACGATGTCGTAAGCAGATGGATCATTGGTAAAATTCTGTATGGTGGTTTGTCTTCTGAGTGCAGCATCTCTTCCAGAAACGAGATGACCAAACAATCCTTTTCTTTTTTTCTTATCGATAAGTTCTTCTATGTCAGCGTTGACGAGATTTGCAATAGACAGTGCAAGCGATTTGGTAATTCCTGTCCTGGAATAATAGACTACTAATATTTTTTTCATACTATAAACTAGATTACATAAATTATCCTATATCCAATAGTTTTTTCTTTTCTGCTGATTTTTCTTCTTGAGCTTTCCTAGATGAGGTTCCTTGTTCACCACATCTGATATATTGAGAAAATATCGGCGCAATGTTTTGTAATCTATGATAGAGTTCAATGAATAAATTTCTGTAACTAAAATGTCCTTGTGGCGTGGTGCGCAATTCAATAATATATGCGATTTGTCATGGGTTCATTTCGTAGGTCGTCCTGACAAGATGACCGAGTGCTCAGATATATTGAGCAACATATTTATCTTCTTGGATGACTTTTCTTGCCAGCAACGTAACTCTCGTCATAATATCGTCATACGCTTGCTTGAAAGATTCCATACCTGGCAAATCTATGTATTCAGGATAATCATATCCATGGATGGCACTTACTCATTGCCGTAATTGCTGGGTTGCTCTATGTCTCTGGATATCGCGATATGCTCAGAAATCCATAAAAAATTCTACCAGCATCGTCGAATGCTGCAATGCTCTTGGCATCCTATCAAATGGTCATCTATCTCCCAAGGCAGCTTGCATGATGGAGTGTTTTTTTGCAATATCCATATTTTGTACAAGCGCCAAAATGTCTGTATATGACATACCTGATTTTCCTGCTTCTTCAAAGAGAATACTTGTGATAATTTGTTCATCCAAATCAGAATGAGTAATAATTTTACATTTTTCACTGGTTTGAAGCCCCTGGATTATTGAGTCATGTTCAAATGATTTGGAGAGCAAAAGATCTACCTCTTCATTAACTTTTTTTTGTCTGGTTTTTTCGTACGCATTTTCTGCTACGTGTTTGAGGAGACCTGGAGAGAGTTTGAGTGCTTCTTCATGCATAGTCTGGGCCACTATTCTTACTTCTTCTAGTGGATGTGATAACATGTAAGTCAAATGAACTTCCATGGTTCTCGTGGAGAACGATGCTCCTAAAGAAGTAGCAACATTACAAGGAAGAACATATCTTACAATATCAAATATTTTTGCATTGAGCGTATTTTCATATGCTTTTTCGTTGGCAAAATCTTCTTTCTTAAGTATTCCATTTGCCTCTAAAGCAGCTTTGACTATGGGCGAATAGGTTTCATTGACCTGAATGAGCTCTTGGCATATCTTTACGATTTCATCTCCATAAGGAGACTCTTTTACTTGATCAGAGAAGAGAAGATTTTCTTGGCCAAAGTGAATATATCTCGTAGATTTTTCTTGAAAATTTCATAAGCAAGGAAATGGAGATTCTACTACTTTGGTAAATGTTTCCGTAATTCATTCTACAACGATTCTAATCGTATCTGAATCCTTAAGTGAGCTATGTCCATAATCTACTCACCATTTTTTGAGAAAATCTGATGCTTTGTTTTCAAAGAAATCTAGTTTGAGATGAGCTTGTTTGGTAATAGAATTGGCGAGATCGTCTACGCTTATATATTCCTCTGCAGCCAAAAGTCATTTTTCTAGGGCCTTTTTTTGATCTTCAAAGAGCTGTAAAAATCTATCTCTCAATGATACATGTGTCCTAGAATATTGCCCCACGAGAAATGCTCGTAACTGACTAGAAAGAGTGTTTTTGGCGCAGTATACATTCTTATCAATATTTGTGAAAAAGTAGTCCAAGACTATTCTTTCGTTGGATGTATAGTTTCCTTTACTCATATAAGGAGCAAGAGTACCTGTGGGAGTGGTCATGAGCAAAGATAAGGAAATAAATTCTTCTCCTAGTATATTCTTTCTCCTTCTTTTTTCAATCAATTCGGGAATATGAATAATTTGCTTTCCTGTATTATATTGCTATATAGTGGGTGTTTTATTTATTATCTCATATAATATGGTTGAAGCTATTGATCAACAATACAGTGGGGATACTGTTAATGAATGATGAATCTTGGGGTTTATAAAGAAGAAATTATTGGCCTTAAAAAATGCTATTTTTTGATGAGCTTCTTCCAAGATTAATGATCAGTTTCACAAAATTCTGACTTCACCAGCTCTACTAGCAAAAGAAAATGCAATAAGACAGGCAAATATTCAGGAATGTACTAACAAACGAGAAGCGAGAAAGAATACTTTTCACTTGGATATTGATACGCATTTTGCTTCACCAGAAGCATCGAAGGCAATCGATGAAATAATTGCCATCTACAAAAAAGAAAATGATAATAAGCTTGCACGATGAACAAATGAGCATGGAGAGACTATGGATTCAGATACATATATACAACTCAAAGCTATTAAAGAAGCAAAAGGAAGCTTAGCTTATAATAAGGCAGTGTTGTGAATATTATTGCCATGAGGTGGTGAGTATGATTTATGAATCCTCATGGAATCTGTGATAAAATATAATTTTCATAATACCACGTGAATTCCCAAAATCGATGAGAATAGCTTAACAGCGGACAATTATTTTCCACAGATTTTGTTAAAGTTAAAAGATTTTGCAAACCTTAATGAACAAGCTTCTAGGGAGAAACCAATATCTTTTGGAAAAATATATGCTTAACTAGCAATACACTGTTGATGTGTGCTTTAAAATCTCTCCATACCCATGAGATGCGTTTTTTGTGGTTGAAATTTTGTCCGATATTTTTATAGTAGCTGGGTGTATTTTTTATTATTATTTTGTTCTTATGCCAAAGCAAAAAACTATTCCCTTATTAGAAAAATATGCTGATATCATCAAGGAAGAAGTAAATGTCAAAGAAGTGAGTTGATTTGCTAAGGATATTTCTATAACCAAAATTTTTAAACCATTGGGGAATAAGTTGTCAGAAAAATTTGGCAAAGATACGGGAAAAATTATCCAATTTGGGAAACAAGGAAATATCAAGGAACTCGATGATGGTCGTGTAACTATTTTTGATGATGCGAAGCATGAACGAACATTGGAACAAGATGACTATGAAATTGCCTATGAAGGATTGGATAGTGATGACATTGCTATCGAAGGAAATATTATTGCAAAGCTAGATTTGGAGATTACTCCAGAGTTACAAAGAGAATGAGTCGCTCGTGAAATCTCTAGATTTTTGAATCAAATGAGAAAGGATGCTGGCTTTAGTATCGGCGACAGAGTGCATTTGATGTTTGTCACTACGGATGGCGGATTGACTGGCATTATGAAAGATTTTGCAGACTTCTTTATGCAAGAAGCATTGATTAGTGATATTACTGAACATAAAAAGAAACTAGATGGCGCTATTGTTGCGCTATTTACCAGCGATGAAAAAGAGATTGAGTTTGCGCTTAAAAAGTAGACAAGCAAATCCCCGGCTTCGCCACCCCCTTTGTCAAGGGGGCTATCGATACGGCTCCCTTGATAAAGGGAGAAGGAGCCCGTAGGACTACGGGCGGGAGAGGGATTTGATGTCCGCGTCCCGATCAATCAAAAAAACTACCTTCATTCAAAATTCAAAATTTAAAATTCAAAATTTAAAAACATGTTCTACATCCGATACGAATATCTCAGTGAATCCTATCCTCGCTTCCGCGTCTATAAATGACGCGAACATGAACAGGTTTTGCCGTATGTACTTCACGAGTCCTTCTCCGATGTAGTCAGACAGTCAGAAATGTATCCCAAATATCAACACTTCTTTATGCTGGATGAAAGTAGATTTGGATTTTTTAGATTTGATGTATTTGAGACGAGAACTGAGAAATTTACGCTCCAAGATTTGAAAGATATTATCGATGAGAAGACGAAATCCACGAAGAAACAACACAATGTGAATGGCGAGAGAATCATGGCCTATGTGGACACGATTTATGTCAACGGCGAAGAAAAGAAATACGTCATCGGAGAGACAGGCGAGATTTTTTTCAGATTATATATTATGTATTTAGATAAAAAAAGTATCAATACGATTAATTCAACGTACGGAAATTTCTTTGATGTCAAAAATATTACCTTTATCCCGCAGTCCTTTCATACCCTGCTCTTTCTAAGAAATAGTCTGAAAAAAGATAACTTCGTGCTGCTCTATATCAATGAAACATTTTGCAAAGCGATCAATGTGAAGAATGGGTTTTATGAATCAGTAGAGACGCTCAATCTCGGTCTAAGTGCCTTGAAACAGATGTATAAAGATAATGGGATTGTGCAATATTGGTACAAAGAATTTGATGTCATTGAGAGTAATCCGCTAGCGAAATCATTGGTCACAGATACGCTGCAATTTTATTCGCAATTATTTTGTAAGCGATTGCAGGAGAAAAATTTCGTCGGAAATGACGTCATCGTTATTTCTCCTATAACGAAAAATGTGCATTTCATAGATATCTTTAATAAAGAATATAAGAAAATAAATAATAATTATATCGTTCCTTTCCATCACTCCGAGCTCTTGGAGACCTTTGATAGAGACCGAGATCCTGATGATATGGATGCGCTGATCTTGATGAATAGAGAAGAATATATCAAGAGAGAATTGGGATTGTTAGCAGTTGAGTAATCACCTCACACCCGGGTGCGAATAATAAAAAAATAATCCTTAAAATCTATTTTTCATATCAGTCACCCGGGTGTAGATGAACCACCAGCCATTGACTTTTGATAGAAAATCACTATATTTTTTCGGTTAAAAAAAATCGTATATTAAGTAATAATCTTATGGCAAAGAAAAGAATGACCACGGTAATTTGTGGCAAATTCACAGCAGCATTAAACAATAGACGGTTTTATAAACTCGTCGAGTTGATTTATGTAAAGGATGTTCTCGTGGAGAGAAGACCAACTGGTAAAACGTTTAGAGGAAGTAATTTCCCTGAACACAAAGCAAAGGTAGATCACTATTATGAGATTCATCGTGTTCCTCACACTCCTGGGAAACACAAAGAATTAACTCATAAATCAGTGAAACAACCCATTAACAAACCAGTTGAACAACCTTAGAAAAAGATTTTATATAAAGCAAAAGGGCCTCGAATTTCGAGATAACCCTTTTTGTTTTTGATGGAAAATATGTTAGATTATTTCTGACTTAGGATATGTTTTCATTCTTTTTTTTTGAGCTCTGCTACTATTTTTTCGATCTCTGCTACTGCTCGAGGTCTTTCATGTATGACGATAGTATCTCCAGGATTAATACTGTCTATATTTTTTTCTCTAGCTTGATGTGCTCGATCAGAGAGCCCTATCGTCATATGCCAATGCATAGGTTTGCCGTATCAGAGACTATCTAGAAATGATTGAAAGTTTTTTTTGGAACTTGTTTTGATCCCTACACCATATGGATATCTCATATATTTAGTCTGTTGTATTCATGAGTCTTGGATAAGTGAACTCAACAAGGTATCGGTTTTACTAATCTCTTGCTCTGCTTGCTTGAGAGATAATTTTGCAAAATTGGGATGCGAATAACTATGGTTCCCTATGTGATGTCACATCTTCAATACATCTATCAGCATTGCTCTATTCTTTTCTGTAATACCTTCTCCTACAAGAAAAAATATTCCTTTGTATCATAATGAATCCAATGTTTTGGCAATCTCCAAGGTATATTTACTTGGCCCATCGTCGATGGTAAACAAGACATCTTTGTGAGGAGTTATTAAGGCAACATTTTTGGCAAAGGTACTAAGATTCGGCCTAGCTTCACTTTGTTCCGTCAGCTCTTTCTTTCCATATCCTGTCAATAATGCCGCTCCTAATAAGGTAGCTCATATAATTTTTCTCATGACAAACAACATAAATAAATATGCTTTTGTTTATCTTTTGATTTCTTCTGCAGTATTATACTAAACTTTTTCCTGTCATTTCTTTTGGCGCTGCTAATCCCATAAGTTTTAATACGGTTGGCGCAACATCGGCTAATCAGCCTCTGGCCTTAGTGGGAACAACTTCGCCATTGGAAAGATATCGGAAGGGAACGAGGTTACTGGTATGATACGTCATTGGACGTTCTTTGGTTCCCATGACTTCACAGTTTCCATGATCAGCAGTAATCAATAGATCAAATTTATTTTTTTTGCAGAAGGAAATAATTTCAGCGACACACTGATCCATTTTTTTGATAGCCTGTTCTGTTGCTGCGAGCACGCCTGTATGCCCTACCATATCTCCATTAGCAAGATTGACTGCGACAAATTCATAGTCATTTGCGTCCTTGAGAAAGACATTAGTAATTTCTTCCGCAGACATATCTGGATCTAAATCATAGGTTGCAACCTTATGTGATGGAACGATAATATCTTTTTCTCCATCATAGACGATATATTTATCTCCGTTAAAAAACTTCGTTACGTGAGGAAATTTTTCTGTCTCTGCTATACGCAATTGTCTACCTTCATTCTTTGAAATTACCTCACCAAGTGTATTAACTACTTGTATCGGTTTAATAAAAAGATTGCCATCGTATTCTTTGTAATATTTCGTCATCGTCGCGAAGTAAATATTTCTCAAATTTTTTAATGTCCAACCATTGCCTGGTCGTGTAGGATAGTCTTTGGCAACTTTTGGATTGCAAGAAACCATGATAGCTTGGGTCATTTGTCTGCCTCTATCTGATCTGAAATTGAGATGAAATATGGTATCACCATCTTCTACTTGCTCGGCATCCATGAAACAGACCGGTGGCAAAAATTCATCGGTGAGTCCGAGTTCGTATTGTTTGGCTAAATATTCACATGGTGTATCACTAGTTTGTAACTGACCAAACATAATCTCATCGTAGGATTTCTGAATCCTTTCTCGGTTGTTGTCTCTATCCATGCCGTAGTATCTTCACGCCATACTTGCTATCACGACATGAGGAAATTTTTGTAAAAACTTTTGAAAATCTTTCATGACTTCTAGCGCTGCATGAGGATCGCTATCGCGACCATCAGTAAACAAGTGAAGAAAGGTAGGTACATCCTTGGGAATCAGAGCAATTATTTTTTGCAGGTGAGAACCAAATGCATGCACTCCTCCATTTCCAAATATTTGTAAGAGATGGAGATGAGATTTATTTTTTTTGCAATGATCGATTCCTTTTTTAAATTCTGCTAACTTAGCGAAGCTTCCGTCATTGAGCATATCTTCAATCTGGACGGGATATTGTTTATTGATTCTTCCTGTTCAAATGGTCATATGACCAACTTCAGAATTTCCCATTTGTCCTTCAGGCAAACCGACGGCTTCACCAGATGCATCCAACTGTGTAGTTAATTTTTGGAAGAGCGCAGTGAAGGTTGGTGACTTAGCTAAGGTGATTGCATCTTCAGCGGGTGTCTTCGTATTGATACCAAATCCATCTAGGATAATAAGCGCGAGTTTTTTCATATCTATGAAGGAAAATAAATGTCCGAGGCAAAAGTATAGTCTTTGGCAAGTGTTTTTCAATGGAGAAAAAAATGGAGACGAATATGCCTCCATGATTTTTTACTATTTTTTTTCTTTCCTCACAAACAAGGTCGGTCGCCAAGGATAGCGAAGAAAAATTGAACCGAAGCTGATGGCCTGTGCACCAAGATCGCGTACTTTTTGTATGTCATCAAATTCCCAGATACTGGGCCCGATAACGGGAACAGCAGTTAGTGTAGCAAGCTTCTTTACTAGATCCCAAGTAGTAAGCTGTGCGGCTTTGCCTGATACTCCGCCACCACCAAAATGCATCAAAGGACTTTTCTGATTTGGAAAGAGTATTTCCCAAGGGACACTGTTGATAGCATAAGATTCTACCTCATTTCTGGTCTCCTTCACGATAGTCTCGATATCATGACTAACTGACACCTTGAGCAGTATCGGTAATGACGAAGCTTGTTTTACAGCTTGGCAACTTGCAATAATTTTTTCGTTGTTGTGCAAAATGTCTGTTTGTGTATTGGGACAAGAAGCATTAATTTCTATTCCAACAATATCAAAGCATTCTAGCATTTTAACCATTTCCACCAGTTCTGCAGGTTCACCAAAAAGTGAAACCACCAATGGAATTTTTGCCGAATTGACCGATGGGCCAATTGTTTTGCACCACCAATCGATACCTGGATTAGATAGACCAACTGCATTTACGACTCCTCCGTGAATTAATCGTATGCATCGCAAAGGATTGTAACAACGGAGATTTCCTTTTTTCGGATAAAACGTAAGTGTTTTGCTAACACTCGTAAAGAGTTCTGGCTCTAAAAAATCTAACCAATCCAATGGTCTTTCCCAGGGCCAACCTTTACCATCATATCCTAATGCACCACTTGCGGTCATATACTCGAACGTATGACCATTAGAAAACGTAATCATAATTTTTCCTCCATTTTTTTGAACATTTTTTCTCACCATAAAGATATGCATTGTATTATCAATAGAGAAAAGGATTGAGTTAAAAGGTTAAAAAGTTAAAAGGTTAAAAAGTTTGTTTTTTGTTTGTTGGTTCAAACATGTAACCCCAAAACATTCAACTAACTTTCCAAACCTTCAAAACGTTTTAACTTTCCAAACCCATTCCCATGGTCTACTCATTCTCACAAGTGCAGCTCTTTGCTCAGTGTCCCAAGAGATATCAGTTTAGGTATATTGATAAAATGCAGAAGGAATTTGAATCATCGGCTGACTTAATTCTTGGACATAGTGTCCACAAAGTATTGGAAAATCTGTATAACAAAATTAATGTCTTTGCTCTCCCTACGCAAGAAGATTTAGTAAAAGATTTTCATAGTATCCGAGATAGTGAATATGCAGAAGCGAGTAAAGACACCCCATTGCAGATCAAGTGAGATAATAAACTAGAAGATTATGTTCGTAGAGGTGAAGAATATGTGAAAGCGTATTATCAGAAATATGCACCATTCAAAGATATCAAAGTCATAGGGACAGAGATTCAGCTGATGTTTGATTTAGACAAGGAATGAAATAAAAAGTTTCGTGGTTATGTAGATAGGATAGATAAAGAAGGTGATACGTTTATCATCAATGATTACAAAACAGGCAAAAGGTTACCACCAGAGCAAAAAGAAGAATACATAGAACAGCTCACGCTCTATGGTTTGGGAGTCCAACAAAAATATGCAAAGTATTTCAAAAACATCAAAGCCAGACTTTTTTATTTACATTTTGATTTGGTGGATGAACGAGAGATTACGAATGAAAGCATACAAACCGTCGTTGCGAAATATTCAACGTTGATAGAAAACATAGAACACAAAAAATTCAGCTACAATATGTGAGACAAAAAAAGTTTTGAAACAATACAGAGCAATAACTGTGATTACTGTGAGTATAGAGATGTCTGCCCTTTGCGAGCGCATCTGAAATATGACGACGAAGTCGTAGGAAGTGAATTGGGAGAAAAAACAATCAAAGGATTGGTCGATGAATATGTCAAACTCTCACGCGAAGAATCTAATGCTAAATGAGAAAAAGAATCAATCAAAGGCATATTAACAGATTATTTGGATAAGCACTGATTGCAGAAATTATTTGGCAACACGGGAAAAATTTCCGCCAGTAAATTATCAAATGTTTCGATCAAAGACAAAGAGAAACTACATGACGTTTTGGACAAGCTGGGCTTGTTGAATGAGGCGATGGAGATCGATAGATTTGCTGTCCAGAGATTTGTCAAAGAAGGAAGATTACCGATAGATAAAGCAGAGTGAAGCATCGAGAAAAATGAATCTCGGAGCTTGAGAGCTGGCGAAATTTAGGTATTGACTTCTTATAGTAAATACATATAATAAACGTACAAATAATTTTGAAATACACATTAAAATAAAATCAATGAATAAAACAAAAAAGAGGCTCCCTCTCTGGCAGACCTCGAAAACAGTTATTTTTGGCATGATTATTATGCTATTGTTTCTCAATGTATTTTTTGCTTGCGGAGCAATTTGGAAATTTGGGGATGTGCATTCTTTCTGGGCGAACCTATTCTTGATCCCTATTTACATTTGGTTGATCGGGAAACATAATCGCCAGATCACTAATTTCCATAATCAATACAACAATGGGAAATAATTATTCTGGACTGATTACTCGTCGTTTATCGCGAGGACCTCAGTCCATTTTTGTTTATAAAAAAATCCCCTCGCGATAGTGCTAGGGATTTTTTATTTTTCTTCAGTGCTGTCATTCTGAGAGTAACGAAGAATATAATTGTTCTATTATATCCTTCATTTCGCCTGCCTGTCGGCAGACAGGTTCGAAATGACAAGAGGGATTAATACTTCTCACAATTCACTACATAATAATTAGCATCATGATCACAGGAAGGACATTTCATTGGGGGATTTTTTCCTTTGTGAATGTATCCACACTTGGTACACATCCATTCGATATCTTCTGCTTTTTCCATTAATGTTCCTGCTTGAAGCTGATCGCGAACTGCTTGATATCTCGCCTCATGATGTTCTTCTGCATGAGAGATAGCTAAGATACGATCTGCAATTTCGTCTAATCATTCTTCTTTGGCAATCTTAGCAAACTCTGGATAAAGATCTTGATTTTCGTGATGTTCACCATTGATGGAATATTGTAAATTGTCTAATGTTGTACCAATTTTTACGAATGCACCTGTATCGACAACGACTTCATCCATATCTTCTCCTAGCTTTGCTTTGACCATTTGGATCATTTTAAAGAATCGAGATGCATGTTCTTTTTCTTGTTCTGCCGTAGCTTCGAAGATATCTGCAATTTGTAGGTATCATTCTTTCCTCGCAGCACTTGCGTAGATGGCGTAGCGGTTTCTTGCCTGTGACTCCCCAACGAATGCTTTGGTCAGGTTAGTTAATGTTTGTTTCATGAGATAATATTTAAGAAAAATAAAATAATTTTTAATAGGGAGAGATATTTATGGACATGGAATAACATCAACTGGCTTTATATCTATTGAATTATTCTGTGGCCTTTGATCCAAACTTCGATTAGTAAGTCATGGAATTTGAGTATATGAAATACCATTAAGCGATGTTGTTGTCGTGGGAAGAATTTTTATTGATATGCTTGTAGATCCTCCTGGGAGATTGATACCATGCGCCCAATTAATATATCATCAAGCAGGCAGTGGAGTTCCTAGTCCATTCATAGAATATGGACTAATATACGGCGTAGTCAATTGTGCAAAATAATATGCTGAATCTACATTTCATAAATTAATAACTTTATATCTAACATTAATGAGTCTCGTTCAAGAAAAAGCTCAATCTAGACAATCAAATTGATCAACAATAACCGATCATGAAACGATAGCAAGATCTTTGGTTATTCTATTCATTCCCGTTGTTGGGGAACCTCCATTAGGAGCTTTCATATTACTAGATTTTGAGACATTCAGTTTGACGATATCTTCTCACTTGGGAAGTGATAAAACACTCGTCAGGAGGTTCTCATTCTTTCCTGAAAAGACAAAGAAAGCTACTCATCAAAGGATAAGTATTCATACTACCCGCCGGAATTTTTTCATAGGAAGATAAAATAAAAATAAAAATCTGAATGTGTTTCACGGATTAACTTTAACTATGTCTGATTTATTTTCAAATGTATTGTCTTAGAATTATTCATTAATCATTCCTGCTCATATTTCTACGGGAGTATTTTCTTGTTGGGCTCTTTTTCTGTTCCAAAGTTTTTTCATCTCACGAGCAAATAAGTAGACGATTCCTGCAGCTACAGGGAACATCCAATCTCCAAATGACATAGAGCCAAATGAGAAGTAATCGTGAATTCCTGGTGTATATATCAAGATAAGCAATCACATGAAACTAAAGAGGAATGCCCAAAGCAATTTTTTATTTGACCGGAAGTAGGACGTGAAGATAGATTCAGCAGGTCAGGTTCTGAGAGAAAAGATATTCGCATACTGACAGAACACGACACTCGTATAGGTTACTGCCGTCGCTGTGGCATATGATCATTTCGTAATATCAATTCCATGCAGTGATAATCCATGAAAGAGAAAATACAAAATGTAACAAGCAAATCCTATTCCTCACATCAACAATCCATATCGAATCCAATCTATAATAACTGCTCTATCAAAGATATGAAGTTTTACATCTCTAGGTTTAGCTTCCATCAATCAGGTTTCTGGAGGATCTCGCGTCAATGCTGTAATAGGAATAAGTTCCGCCATCAGATCAATCATCAATATTTGCGTGGCTGTGATAGCAAGAGGGATATCCCAAATACCTCACGCCAATAGACTTAATAAGACTACAAATAACTCTCCACCATTGGAGGCTACTGCGAGAATGGCAGATTTTTTTATATTTTGGAAAATAATTCTTCCTTCTCTAATTGCATTTACTAAGGTGGCAAAACTATCATCCAGCAAAACTATTTCAGAGGCTTCTTTGGCGACATCGGTTCCGATCTTGCCCATAGCCACTCAGATATTCGCCATCTTGAGCGCTGGCGCATCGTTGATACCATCGCCCGTAACTGCCACGATATTATTATGTCTCTTGAGTAAAGAAACAATTCTGAGTTTATCTTCTGGCGATGTTCTACAAAACATCACTCGTTTATTTTCTAAATCTTTCAATAGTTGAATATCACTTTGCTCTTTGATTTCGTCGCCAGTAACTACGAACGGTGCTTCATTATTTTTTTCTAATCAAATCTTTTTGGCAATTGCCATTGCTGTCAATGCAGAGTCTCAGGTAATCATAACAACCTTGATATGTGCATCGCTTGCCGCTTGCATCGCCATAGGCACTTCATCTCTTGGAGGATCCATGATGCTCGCAATGCCCAAAAATATTAATTCATTCTCTACTCATTCCATAGTAAAGGTTGTTTCCTCATCTTTGATAGGCTTATACGCAAGTGCGAGATTTCTCATTGCCTGGCTCGCTAAATCGTCAGCTGTTTTCATAATACTTACTCTATCGTCGGCAGTCATTTCTCTAATTGTCACTCCGTCATAATATAATGTACAGTGATCTACTACATCTTTACATGATCATTTAATATACGCGTAATTTTTACCATCCACCGTACGAATACTCGACATCATTTTCCTTACGGAATCAAATCCAAATTCATAGACTTCAGGATATTGTTCTAGATGATTTACATTGTATCCTGCTTTCTCTGCAAGGACAATAAGCGCCGCTTCTGTTGGATCTCCAATGGCATATCGCAGTGGATGCTCAGTATCGGGTGGATTGACTTTGGCATGAGCATTGAGAAAACAACTGAGAAAAAAATGTTCCCATGTGTGAATTGTTTTTTCATCAAAGGCATTACCCTGTTCATTCGTAACGATACCATTAGCTTCGTAGCCACTTCCTGTGATTTCAAATATTTTCCCTCATAAGAAAACTTTTTCAACCGTCATCTCGTTTTTGGTCAGTGTCCCTGTTTTGTCTGTGCAGATGATATTTACACAGCCAAGCGTTTCGACTGACGATAATTGTTTGACGAGTGCATCCTTCTTGGCAAGTCTTCACGAAGCCAAGCTCAAGGCAATACTGACTTCAGCTGGTAATCCTTCTGGGATCATTGCGGCTGCAATACCTACTGCGAAAAGAAATGCATCCTTAATAGAGAAATGTAAAAACAAAACGATGACGACCAAAATCACACAAACAATTAATGTGCCGATAATTACTTTCTTAGAAATATTTTGCATTTCGTTTTGGAGCGTGGTACTTTCTGCAACCGTTTCATGAGATAGTGTAGCAATTCTTCCTAGCTCCGTATTCATTCATGTTGCAAAAACCACTCCATATCCACTTCCTGTGGCGACGGTCGTTCCCATATACATCACATTGTTTCTTTGTCCTACATTAGCTTCTCATTTAATTTCGTGAACATATTTATTTACGGGACTTGATTCACCAGTGAGAGAAAAATCATTTGTTTGAAGATTCATTTCTTCGATGATTCTCAGATCAGCAGGAATATTATCTCCTTCATCTACAAATACGATATCACCAGGGACCAGTTCTGATGCTTTTATTTCCACGAGCTTTCCATCTCTTTTGACTTTGGCTACCGGATGGAGCATTTTTTTGAGGGACTGAATTATCTTTTCTGCCTTGGCTTCTTGAAAGTAACCAATGCAAACATTTATAAGTAAGAGCAATGCGAGAATAGACGCTCATCTGTAATCCTGAAGGTAGACAGAAATAATTGCTGCTATGATAAGTAAGATAATCAATGCGTCTTTGAACTGTTTCATAAATTTATGAAACGATGATTCATGATGAAGATTAGAAAAAATATTTTGACCATAGACTTCTCTCCTGAGAAGAACTTCTTGATCACTCAATCATTCCTTATTGGTTTTTAAATGATACAAGGACGATTCTATGTCCAATTGATAATAGGGCTCTTTATGAATTTCCATTTTTGTTCTGATGGTAAAAAAACAAAACATCTGAATTGTTTCACGAATGAATACTAACGAAGTATAGTTTGTTTTCAAAGGAAGTTTTGCAAAAACGACCACTAGAAACCCCAAACACACACAGAAAATAGTCTCTACAACAATTGTCAATTCTTTCGTTCTTATAATGAGAAAAAACGGCATACTAAATCAGTATTTCTATTTGATTATCCAAACGAATTATACATCTATATCGCAATATTACGCAAATTTTATGTTTTTTTAATTTCTATAAAAAAAGAATGAAAAAAAGTTTTAAGAAATTATTTTCTGTAGTGGCGGTATGTATGATGCTAGCAAGTCAGACGCCATTGACTGCTATTTTATGAATAGCCCCTGCTAAAGCAGCAGCTGATTACGAAATATTATCCAGTGATTTTACCGTTTCCTCTCCCGTTGGAACTGAGGTACGAAATGGTACCAAAACTATTACTTGGACCACTTCAAGTCTATCTACAGATGTAGATCTCTGGTATTGTGCTGGAGCTGATTGTGGAAATGGTAGTTATACCTTAATTGCTGCTAACCAACCAAATAATTTATCATATAGTTGGGATACGACTACCGCCACAGCATGAGATTCTGCTCAATATAAAATAAGAGTATCACTTCCTTGAGGATCAAATGGTGGAATGTCTCCTAATTATTTTACCTTAGATAATACCGTGCCATCTATCTCTATTTGAGATAACATCTTAGCATGACCTGTCTGATCTGATTCTTTCGCAGCTACTATTACTGATACTAATATCAGTACAAGAAAATATGGCTATGTGAATAATTCTTCAGACTGTACTACTTCTGTAAACACTGCTGGATTTACTGCTTATACATCAGCATCTACAGTAAACTTAACCGATGAAACTCATAATGGTAAATATGTATGTTTTTATGCAGATGATACTGCGGGGAATAAAAATGTTGCTGTATCGGCGAATCCTATAAATATAGATATTACAAATCCTTCTATTAGTATTACTGATAACATCTTAGTGTGACCTACAAGTAGCGACAGCTTCGCTGCTACCCTGACGGAAGCTAATCCATCAATACTGAAATATGGATTTGTTGCTGCTGCTGGAAACTGTACGACTGCAGTCAACACGAGCTCTTTTACTACCTATACATCTACAAGCACAGTTACTTTATCTGATCAATCACACAACACCAACTATCTTTGTTTCTATGCACAGGATCAGGTCGGAAGAAGTGCTGTAGCGGTATCTGCAAATCCTATTAATATAGATATTACCAATCCAACCATGCCATCAAATACTCTAACAGCTCCAAATGGAGGGACTTATCGAACATGATGAAGCATCCATGCCATAACTTGGGCAAATGCAAGCATTACGGATACCAATCTTGCTGCCAATCCCATCACCTTAGCATATAGTACAAATGGCGGAGATAGTCGGACTCAGATAGCTACTAATGAAGCTAATGATGGTTCTTATACTTGGACTACGCCAAACACCAGTAGTACCTTCCTTGTTCGTATCACTGCTGTAGATACGGCTGGAAATTCTTCTTCTGATACCAGTGATTCTACATTTATTATAGACAATACCGCACCAACGGTTTCGTCTGTTGTAGCTTCTCCTAACCCTGGATCATGAACAGTGAATGTTACTGTCTACTTTACAGAAGCATTGGCTGGTATGTATATATCTCAGCCACCAACTGTCGCCTTATTTGATTGATCATATCGTACGGTTACTGCAAGTGCAGTTGCTGGACATACTAATGGATTCCGTGATGATAATCATAATGTATGGGAATGAACTATTGATGTTTCTTCTAGAACGAACGGCACATTAAACTTTGCTGTATCATGAGCAAAAGATAATGCCCTCAATCTTATGACCCTCAACTCTAGTGCTGGCTCAATGGTAGTAGACACTGTTGCACCAACATTTACGGTAAATAATAGCGTAAGCTCATGGACAACGTCAGATACTATCAATGTAACTGTGGCTGACGTAACAGCTGGCGTCGCTTCATCAACATATGGATTTAGTTCTGATGCTACCTGTAACTGAAGTGATACCATTACTACTGCATTTACATCAAATAGTAACTTCTCTATAGAATGAAATCACATAGATTATCTCTGCGTCAAAGCGGTTGATAATGCAGGAAATGTTTCTTATCAAACAATAGGACAATTACACACCGACAATACCTATCCTGCAATGAACGGTAACACATTGACTGCACCTAATGGGTGAGAAAAATGGGCTGGTGGAAGTACACACAACATCACTTGGGGAAGTATTACTGATACTAATCTAGCAACTAACCCTATTACTTTAGCATATAGTACTGATGGATGAGATAACTGGACACAGATAGCTACGAGCGAAGCTAATGATGGTTCTTATACCTGGACGATTCCCGCTATAGATTACGATACTGTCTTAGTAAGAGTTTCAGCTGTTGATAATGCCGGCAATATATCTACTGATGTCAGCAATACTGTACTTACACTAGACAATACACATCCTACTACATCCATCACCAATCCAACAAGTAGCCAAGTGATAGCTTGACCTACAAGACTTATTGAGTCTGCTACAACAGACAACTTCAATATATCAAGTGTTGTATTCTATTACAACAGTAGCAATGATGCTTGAGAGGGTTCTCAGGTTATATCTACAGATACTTCTTATCCATATACAGCAAGTTTCAATACAACAGCTCTAGCGGATGGCACCTGGTATCTTTTTACCGTAGCTATAGATGAAGCAGGGAATACAACAACCTCTGCCATCATTCCTGTAACCATAGACAATACTAAACCAGAAATTCTCAATAATACATTAAATTTTCCAAGTGATGTTTCTGGATCATGAACATTAGCAGGAAGAGCTACACATCGTTCTTTGAATATTACTCAAGTTGAATATTTTGTAGATGCTATATGAGATAACGATGATTGATATGATCTTAGTTTATGAGCGGGCACTACTGCCAAGGATTTTGGTGATACAATAAATGTCTCCGCATTATCTAATGGACGACATACGCTTTATGTTCATGCAATGAATAGTGAATGAGTTCGAGGTACGGGATATGCAAATAAAACGTTTAGAAAATGATCTGCTGCTCCAGATATCACTAGTCTCTATATGTCCGATATTACAAATAGTTCTGCAACTATTAATTGGGACTCTACTACTGAGCCAGACACAGCAGAATATAGAATCAAAGAGAATAATGGAACATTTAGTTCTTGGTCATCTCTAGGTCATCCTCAATCTATTGGGGAACTTAGTACTACTACTACTTATATAGTAGAGATAAGACTTGCTGCTGGGGTTAATTCTTCTACAGATACCGTTTCCTTCACTACAGCGTCTGCAAGTGATGGCATTATTGTTGATTCTATCAGTAGAATATTAAATGGTAATACGCCTACTCCAGGAGGAGATTATGAAAGTGGATATCACTTTAGATTCAATCTTACTCTAAACGATATCTTTGCTGACACATTAAACTTTAAATTGGCTGATTGGTCCAACTCTGCAACTACTACGGCTGTCGCCAACAATACCAAAATATATGTATCAGAGAATGGGATTGATTCTGCTAACCATGAAAATCAACTAGCAAATTTTGATCCACAAAACCATGCTGATTATTTTACCACATTGACAGGTGCTGATACGTATTCTGAGGATTTGTATATTTATCATTTGGATAGCGATAGTAGTAAATGAGGTAATCAAATTATCTTGGATATGTTTTATAAGATTCCCACGTGAGCCCAAGGAATTTTCTCTACAAACTATGGAATCAAAACAACATCTGATCCAAAATAAAAATTTCTATCTCTACTATAATTATATTTTTAATATTTAAATATGTAGTATGGTACATACCAAAAAAATATACTGACTGTGAATTTTGGCAGGCTTAACTATTACGGCCTGATTGATGTTCGTGGTATCTGCTGATGAAATTGGAGGAACATTAAGTAATGGGATTGATCAATGATTATCTGTTTCCCTTCCTTGTACTCCTGCCTCTGTATCTCATGGATCTGTAAATACAACGACCTGTGCTATTACTTGTGGTGCATGATATGATAAATCAGGAAACTCATGTATTGTTCATCAAAGTGGTGGATGAGGTGGTGGATGAGCTCCTGTTATTCCAGCATGTAGTCTCTCACACTTAGTGTGTACTGATGGAACCTATGTCAAAAAAAGTGGTGTCAGCTGTGAATGAGGATCATTAGGAAATGCTTGTAACGTAGCTACATGATCGCTAGAAAATACCTGATCAACAACTCCCCCTCCCGTGGAATGAGGATGAACTATTACAGGATCACCATTTTCTCCTGAGTTGAATGATGCATATCTCTACGCATATCATTTGTGAATCACTACTATCCCTACTATTTTGAAAGCAGATTTGGAGTGAGTATTGATTAGATCTCATATGGCCAAGATGATGGTAAACTATGCTATCAAGGTATTGAATAAACAACCAGATCTAACCCTTAGCTGTAATTTCAATGATATAGGAAATGAAACTGTTGAGCTTCAATGATATATTAAGTTAGCATGTCAGCTCGGATTGATGTGATACGCCAGTGATGGTGTGACGCAAAACGCAAGCTTCTATCCCGAACGAATCGTAGACAGAGCTCAGTTTGGTACTGTTCTTTCCAGACTTCTTCGAGGTACGCTCTATGCAGGTGGAGAACCTTTCTATTCCCATCATCTGGAAGCGTTAAAAAATAATAATATTATGACAAATATCGATAATCCACTTGCTTCTGAGCTTAGAGGCCGAGTGATGTTGATGCTGATGAGAGCGGATAAATAGAACTTAGATAGTAGCACTTAGAACTTAGACCGGTCTGCTATCTACCATCTTCAAACTCCAATCTAAAAGGCTACTTATCACAAGTAGCTTTTTGTTTTGTAAAAAAATTACACTAGTCAATATAAGACACAACTTGCCAGCCCATCATTGCCTTAATGCTAATTGTATGTATATTCCAAAAAAATATATATCTCTGAAAACCTAGTCACGGTTTAGTTTTTTTTTATGGATGGATTTTTCTTCTTCTCATTTATTATTTTCTTGTCAATATTTTAATTACTAGCTCAGCTCCGAGAAATTGACAACTCGCAGTTCTTAAGCTGAAATCGCATTTTTAATTTTTTCTATCACGCGCAATGAAAAAATGATTAATGCAATTTTTGGAAACTAGATTTCTCGTTGGATGTATCATGTTACTCGCTATCTTTTGTTTGTATCAAACAAGTGGCCTAGCAAAAGCAAATGAATCAGGTACTCCTGCAAACGTTTCTGATGAACCTATTTCTAGTGGGAATAATGAAATCCAATCTCTTTCATTTACTCCAAATGGAGAAGATTCGCTATTAGCCATACCAGGAGTATTAGTCTATAATGCCAATATTGCTCCTCCTGCATGATATGTTAAAATGGTAGATAATACTACTAATCCTCAACATATGGTATTTATAAGACAAAATCCTATAGGAACTAATGGCGATAATGGGATGTGATTTAGCTACGCACAAATGCAAGCCTACTCTGCTCCTTTAGGCTGTGCCATTCCTACTAAAGCACTCCAAGATCTATTTTTATCAAGCAACCATACTACTACCTGGGTAGTAGATTATACATCAGATCTTATGTCTGATCAAGGTAATCGACCAGATTGGGTAAGTAATCCTGTAAGCGCAGGTGGAGATAATTATGATCTTATTACTGCAGATAGTTCTCCTGCTAGTGAAATGAGCAGTCAGTATGGACAATATTTTGTGACAATGACAAATAGCTCTGCAAGGATTAGACTCGTCACGCTCTCCACTGGCGGATGCCAACCAGATTGGCCCACTATCTATGATGCTGTAGGCGCAGCTTTGTGGAATAATGATATCTACAATAATCTGGATTATGTTACTAATGATAACGTTACTAACTTTAGTGATCTTTCTTTCCGAACTGATTATGGTCAACTTCAGTTTCTCACATGATTAAATTTGACAGATACTAATGTCCAAGACTTCTTACAAAATCTACCCAATAGTTTTTCTATGGAAAATTGATATCTATGATTTGCTCCTACAGGTAATGGATCATGACTAAACATTCCTGCAAGAATTCAATTCTGGCTTTATGATAGATTACCTCCATTTATTGGCACAGGAAACGCCGTAGATTATCTCACTGCTAGAGATAACAATGGGAATATTCTGTCTGGTATAGATATTAATGGCCTCTTTGGAAATGATTGAGTCCTAGATTGTAATTTGGGTGAATGATATTATTGTGAATTTAATATAAATCATTTCACTTCATTTGAACTTAATAACGATTTTGATTGTAGTCAAGTTACTGATGTTCCTGTCTCAGAATGTCAGGTACTGGTAAATCTTTATGATAATACTAATGGAGACAATCGATACTACGATGAGGATTATGGAGATGATTGGATGAGTAGCTATGATGTCTGTGATTGGTATGGTGTACGTTGTGATCAAGATGACAATGGTGATTACCATGTTAGTGAATTGTATCTCGAATATAATAATCTTGCATGAAGTGTAGATTTCTCTGGATTACCATATCTGTATGAGATTGATGCTTACTCCAATGAACTTACCAGTGTCAATCTTAGTGGACTAACTAATTTGGAATATCTTTATCTAGGAGAGAATTATCTTACTGATATCAATCTTGCTGGGTTAACTAATTTAGGTGATATTGAATTGTACAGCAACAATCTCTCTAGCATCAGCCTTGCTGGACTTGAAAATCTCTATAGCATTGAATTGTACGACAATAACCTCTCTAGCATCAGCCTTGCTGGATTAACTAATTTGGATGATGTTGAACTATCTTCCAATCATCTGACTACTATCGATCTTGCTGGACTGACTAACCTAGAATATCTCTATCTAGACGATAACTGGCTTTCTAGTATCGATAATATTGGTGATGCCACTGATTTGTACCAACTTGATATAAGTGACAATCTAATGACAACCATATCTACTTCAATTATGGATACTAGTTTGGATACGTCTTATCTCGATAATAATTGTCGAGATAGTTCTATCAGCGGGGACCTCTTTAGTTTTCTTGATAATACTTCAGATAATGGCTGATGGCAGAATATTGAAAATGATGCATGTTGGAATAATCCTGCAGAAGTAGATGCTTTGATAGATCTCTACAATGCAACTGATGGTCCAAATGGCTGGGACTCTAACGATAACTGGTGAGACAGACGTGTCCCCGTGTATGAGTGGTATGGCGTAAGTACTGATGAATGAATGCATGTCATATGAATTGAGCTTGAAGAAAACTATCTAAGCGGAGCTGTTCCTGCTAGCATTTCTCATCTTAGCTATTTAAATTATTTGGATTTATATGATAATAATATTACTTCTATCCCAAGCTCTATTGGAGAATTAAGTAATCTTTCTTCCCTTGAACTTTCTGATAATAATATTTCATCTCTTCCAGAAACTCTTGGTAATTTAACGCAATTGAATGAACTATATATATATGGAAATCAGCTTACTTCATTACCAGAAAGCATTGGCAACTTATCTAATTTATGAACTATAGAAATAGAAGATAATTATCTTACAACATTACCAAATTCTTTTGCAAATATAGAAAATTTGTGATATGTTTCTCTGAATAACAACTGTATCTATCAAGATCGTCTCTCCTCTGATGTGTCGAATATGCTTAACGATAGGCTAGAAGTATACTGGTGAGATCAATGAGCTCCTCATTGTCCTACAAGTCATCTAGTAACTACTGAAGACAATGGGTGATCTTATGCTGATGATATGCTTGTCTATGATAGTACCTGTACAGGTGCAGCAATTCATGGAGAATTTTCTGTGTACGATCAAGATAATGAATCTAATTATTTAGCATTTACTGCTGATGGCGTTGAGGCAGTTAACGATGTCTGTTGGAATGGATTTATTTATGCACCTACGAGTGTAGCTAGTGGCAGTAATGCATCTGCTGAATTTGGTGAAACATGAATACCAAATGAAACAGATTGATCTACGATAAGAGCCATTCTCATAACCGTCCAAGCCGGATCTCCATGAGTAGATTTAGTAGCTAACGGAACTACATTTACCGTAAATTTTGTGGTAAGTGATGGCAGTGTTGGTGACATACTTAATATATATAGATCAGAAGATTGAACTACTTGGGTAGCGAATACTCCTGATGCTACCTGCACTTTGGACGAAGCTAAGGTATGTAATTTCCAGACAGATCATCTTTCTTACTTTGCTCCTATCAAAGAAACTACGACTACAAACAATTCGTCTAATGGATGATGATCTTCTTTCCAAAAAGACAATTGTCCAAGCGGCGACACTTCAGCAAGTTTCTATGATGGTAAATGTTCTGTCACAGAAAGCGCTAAGGTGCAAGAGTCAAAAAACACCTTATGTTCTATTGCAGAATCTCCATTCATCACCGATGTAAATAATGGCTATCTCTACGCTTGTGGTATTGGCGTTACTTCTGCTCCTACTATCCAAGAAGCCGATATGGAAGGCAAACTCATTAGATCTCATATGGCTAAGATGATTGTAAGTTATGCTACGAAAGTAAATGGAATGAAGCCAGATACGACAAAATCATGTAACTTCGATGATGTAACAAATCAAACTACAGAATTAAAATGATATATCACTTCGGCATGTCAGTTAGGATTAATGTGAGTAGACATGAAATCCTTTGATCCCGAGACAACTGTGACGAGAGCTCAGTTTGGAACAATTCTTTCTAGAGTACTTCGATGAGACAAATATAATAACGGAAAATTATATTATACTGATCACTTGCAAGCATTGAAAGATGCTGGCATTATGACTGACATTAACAATCCCGAATGGAAGAACGAGTTGAGAGGATTTGTTATGCTTATGATGATGAGAGCAGATAAATAGGACTTAGAACTTAGATGGGAGAACTTAGACTGCAGACCGGCCTGCTAACTCCCGACTCCCAACCCTGCCTACCGGCAGGCAGGTCCAATCTTAAAAACCACTCACAACGGGTGGTTTTTTGTAATTGAAAATCCGGAGTAAAAACATACAATGACAATGTATTTATTTTGTTACGAGGAAATCCATGAAAAAATTCAGTTTATTTTTGTTGACGATAGTCGCTACAACTACCCTCGCTTGATGTGGAACGACACCAAGCACTACATACTCTAGTGGTAGTCTTGATACCTTTGCACAGTGTCTGAGCGACGCTGGAGCAAAAATGTTTGGACTTGCGACCTGCAGTCATTGTCAGAAACAAAAGGCGCTTTTTGGTACAAGTTTTGCTAAGATCAACTATACCGACTGTAAAGAAAATCCTACTGCTTGTTCTAGTTTCAAATCAGTTCCTACCTGGGAATTTAAAGATGGAACTCAATTGGTTGGTGAACAATCATTTGCTACGCTAGCTACAAAAACTAGTTGTGCTTTACCAAAATAATTATTTTGCATGTATATCTCTCTTATCAGAAAACTGGAAAATCTTTTTGTCTTTCTGATGACCTATATAGTGCCTGTGGTGGTGATTGTTTTTTTGTTGCTCCTGTTTTTTCATATTGTCCCTGCGGGAGAATCGCAGGAATCGTTTGCTAACGGCTGACTAGCATTACTTATTTTTGTTTTGGGTATTAAACCAATTTCGCTTCTTATCAAAAGATATTTGAATCCGATTTATCGAACGTTACCGGAATGAATTTCTTATGTGGCAAAATGATGGACAGAGAATCCTATCCTTATATATATACAACATCTGATTGTCAACACGGTCTACTCGATTTGTCTGTATGGACTGAGATTGAGGAAACGACTCGGCATTCTTGTCTTCTGGTTAATATTTTTGCATCGAAGTATATTGGAAATCGTTGCCTATCAGCATGGAGCTCCGCTCCTCCTCTTGCGTAGCAATTGGATGATCCAGACGGGTGTCGTCTGACTCGCGGCGCTTGTGATTGCGGGCATTACTTCTAATATGTTTTCCATCCGCCTCTTGAAGCGCCGCTGGAAATTCTTCCAACAATTTGCCTACCTTGCGTTTCTCGGAGCTTGCTTGCACTTATTCTTTTTGCAACATGACCGGACGTATATTATCGTGATGATCGTCTACGCTGGATTAAAAATTTGGGAACGACGACCACAAAGAATCCAAGCCGTAGTGAAACAAGCCGAACCTGGTGAAGCAATTCCCGATGTGATGAGAGCCAGAATAATTAACCGTAAACTGTTGACCCAAGATATTTTGGAATTGACACTAGACGTCAACCAAGAGTTAAAAATTCTTCCTGGACAACGAGTGATGTTGAGATTCAAAGACGCAGAAGGTGATGTAGAGAGAGCCTATTCCATCGTAGATTTTGATGTCGATCAATGAAGCACATTATTTGTCCTCGCGATAAAATTAGTGAGTGGAAGATGAACCACGGATTTGGCAGCAATGAAAATTTGAGATGAACTTTGACTGAAATGAATTTATGGAAAATTTGTCTTGCAAGCTACTGATGCGCCGAAAGTATTTATTGCTACATGAGTCGGCATTTCACCTCTGCTTTGTATGGCGAAATATAGTGAAAGCAAAGATAAAAAATTTTATTTTTCTGTCCCGACACTGAAAGAACTTTTTTATGAAGAGAGAATAAAAACTATTCACGATCTAACATATGAAATTCATATCACGAGAGAAAATATTCCTGGCTATGCGTTTGGAAGATTAGATATAGACAAAGCAGACATTGATCCTCAATCAGAAATCTATGTTTGTGGAAATCCCAAAGTCGTAGAAGCGATTATCCAAGATTTAAAAGCTAAGTGATACAAGTACATCTTTAGTGAAACGTTCTAGAACGCTCGAAATAATTTGAAATGCTAAAAGTATAAAAAAGTGCTTGATTTTGTGTCTTATTTATATATATACATCCCACGAAGTTTTTTTTCTATTATCTAAAACTTCACGATATGCGGATATGATGTAATTGGTGTAGCATAGCAGACTTCAGCTCTGCTCGTACGGGTTCGAGTCCCGTTATCCGCTAATTAGCTCTCTACAAAATTATGGCGAAACAAATCATTATCGGAATTTTTGTAGCAGCGATTGGCGGAGTCCTGATCTATTTTTCCAACTACTTGGTGGAAGCTTTTGGTAGAAATGCCCGAGCAGAAAATAAATTGGGAGGCACGAGAAATGGGTACTTGCTTGTGGGATTTGGCCTCATGGTATTGTGATTATTATTCCTCTTTGGAGTGATACCTACAAGCTCCCCTACGGCGAACTTGCCAACACTCGGTACCGTAAAATAAAATGTACAAATTTACAAATTATTCCGAATGCACAAAACAATTTAAAAATTTACAAATTCTAAAATTTAAAAATTGTTTCGGTAATTTGAATATTAGAACATTCGTAAATTCTATTTCATACCTGGGCCCTTAGCTCATTTTGGTAGAGCAGGCGCGGTGAACACCGGCCGGGTAAGTGGTTCGAATCCAAGTTAAACAAAAAAGTAAAATAATATTGCCCATGTATATGGGCCCTTAGCTCATTTTGGTAGAGCAGGCGCGGTGAACACCGGCCGGGTAAGTGGTTCGAATCCAAGTTAAACAAAAAAGTAAAATAATATTGCCCATGTATATGGGCCCTTAGCTCAAACAAAAAAGTAAAATAATATTGCCCATGTATATGGGCCCTTAGCTCATTTTGGTAGAGCACCTGCTTTGCACGCAGGGGGTGAGGGGTTCGAATCCCCTAGGGTCCAAATTGTAATTTATAGTTCAGAATTCAGAGTGCAGAAAAAAGTAAATCAATCAAAAAACACCTTCATTCTGCATTATACATTCTACACTCTACACTCCATTCACTATGGGGAGATGGCAGAGCGGTCAATTGCATCAGACTGTAAATCTGACGCCTCACGGCTACGTTGGTTCAAATCCAACTCTCCCCAAATTTATTATCAATTAACCATATGGTAAGTTGATTTGTCTATGTACTTTCCATGAATAATGGAAAATATTATGTCTGAAGCACCAATGATTTGGAAAGAAGAATTGTCCAGCATCAAAAGTGATATGTCAAAGCAACTAAATTGTATGTTCCTATTTGATTATTGTACTCCAAAAAATATGATACAATAAAAGAAGCAAGACAAGTAGAATACTTGCTCAAGAAACAAAAAGACAGAAAACAGATCGAAAAATTTATGCAATGATTTTAGTCGCGGTCAATTGCACCCGCGGTGAAACCGGGGCGCCTCACGGCTACGTTGGTTCAAATCCAACTCTCCCCAAATTACTTTACTACACAGTATTCACTAACACAGGCTCCCGTAGTTCAATGGATAGAATAGAAGCCTTCTAAGCTTTAGATCCAAGTTCGATCCTTGGCGGGGGTAAATAAAAATTAGTGATTGAAAATTGAGAATTGACAATGCAACTGCATCTCAAGAATTCCTAATTCTTAATTCTTAATTCCTAATTACTCAGATGCTCTCGTCGTCTAGTGGTTTAGGACATCACCCTCTCACGGTGGAGATCGCGGGTTCGAGTCCCGCCGGGAGCGAATAAAAAAGAATTACCAAATTTACAAATTATTCCGAATGTACAAAACAATTTAAAAATTAATAAATTCTAAAATTTAAAAATTGTTTCGGTAATTCGAACATTTGAAAAATATTTGTACATTTGTTTTATCCCATTACAGCTATATGGATACTAGACCACAAGGCAATCGTGACAACAGAGTTCAACTTGTCTATCTTAATGAGTCCATCAAGGCTCCCAATATTATCATCCTCGATGAGGCTGGTGAAAACTTAGGAACTTTTCCTAGAAGAAGAGCTTTGGAAATAGCACAAGAAAAATGACTAGATCTTGTCCAACTCAGATACGATCATGAAAATATGATATCTACGGTGAGAATGGTGGATTATGGAAAATACCAATACCAGAAATCCAAAGATGACAGAGAGAAGAAAAAAACACAGAAGCCCAAAGTATTGAAAGAAATTAAATTGAATTATGCAATCTGAGATAATGACTTATTGCTCAAGATGAAGAAAGCAAAAGAATTTCTCGCAGAGAAACATAATGTAAAATTCTCTATCAAACTCAAAGGAAGAGAAAAAATCTATGCAACCAAAGCGATGGAAAAACTCAAAAAAATAAAAGACGATCTTGTAGATTTCGGGAAAGCACAATATGACATTCCCAAGCAAGAAGCCCATGGTTACAGTATTATTTTATTCAGTAAATAACGGTTAAAATGACAGCACAAAAGAGTCACTCTGGTGCAATGAAGAGATTCAAAGTAACTAAGTCCAAAAAGGTGACATTCAAGAAGGCATGCAACAACCATTTGTTGACCAACAAAGGGAAGAATAACAAGACTGACCCTTATGGTAAGACAGTGATTGGTAAATATGCAAAAAAAATGAGAACTTTACTTCCTTATAGTTAATTCAGATGGTTAGAGTAAAAAATGGTCTCCAGAGACAAAGAAGACACAAGAAATTTATCAAACTTGCAAAAGGGTTTAGACTCGGTAGAAGCAAAGTATACAAGCAAGTAAGATTGGCACTGGTCAAACAAGGACAACATGCCTACCAAAATAGAAAAGAAAAAAAGAGAGAGTTTAGAAAACTCTGGATCGAGAGACTTTCTGCCGTTATCAGAGAAAATGGAGGTAAATACAGTACTTTCATTGCTCAGATGAATGACAAAAACATTATGCTTGACAGAAAAGTGATGTCTAATGTAGCAGTAGCGTTTCCTGAAGTGTTTGCAAAAGTATATGAAACAGTAACGAAATAATCTGACAGAGAAGGCGCGGTTAGGATGACTATCAACGCCTTTTTTGAGAATAACGTTTGGAGTTGCTTTTGTGTGAAAACAAAAATTCGGAAATTCGAAAATTGTTTTGGAATAATTTGAACATTCGAATATTTGTACATTATGTTTGTGCCCGGGTGTGCCAAGCTTGCCCAAAAGCACAAGTGCATACGTAGTGATTTTGGAAGCAAGCTTGAGCATCCCGCAATACTGCGGGAGTGGTAATTGTAAATTGCATACAGATGAATCTATTGTTAAAAGTACACTAAAGAAAAATGCCTGGGTGGTGGAAAGGTAGACCTGCCTACCGGCAGGCAGGCACAAGGGACTTAAAACCTTACATGATGTTTTATATCATCGATATATCATGTACACTGTTTATGCAATAAAGAGTAGGAACCATAATTATATTTATGTTGGATTAACTGATTGTCTGGAAAGAAGATTATCTCAACATAATTGAAAGCATGCAACAGCTACGCAGTTCTATGCTCCATTTGATTTATTCTTCTCTGAAACTTATCCGACAAGAGTCGAAGCAAGGATAAGAGAGAAATATTTGAAATGATGATCTTGAAAGGAATTCTTAAAAAAGAAGTTGGCAGAATTATAGAATACATGCCCGGGTGGTGGAAAGGTAGACACAAGGGACTTAAAATCCCTCGACGCAAGTCGTGCCGGTTCGATCCCGGCTCCGGGTATATTATACATATATTTCTACAGCTGTCGTGTATAAAAAATGCCAGATCGTGCTTTCGATCAACAGTAATGGCATTTTGTAAAAAATATGTAAAAAAAGACTTGCATTTTGATACAAAAATTATATATTCACTCGGCTAAGAGAATTTTTTTATTACGTTAATTTTTTCTTCATGTGATTTACCGTTTGGAGAACTTGAGATCTCAATACCAATGAAAGAATGGTTTCTTTTTATAAGAAAGAACTACGATCTTCACATATTTTGGATAAAGCAAAAAAACAAAAGCACTATAACACGAAGTGGTATAGAAAATTTGTTTCGTTTAAATTTCCTGGTGCAAGAAGATATGAAAGACTCAAAGCTATCGTATCTAACGCATATAGAAAGAACAAGAAGAAATACAACACATTGGCTCAACTTGGAAAAATCGTCTAATAGACTGGAGGACTTAGGTAGTAGGACTTAGACAATAGAAATGCTCCAACCTACAACCTACCATCTACAATCTAAACATTCTAAATTTTAAATTCTAAATTCTAAATTACAAATGTATGCAGTAGTAGAATACAAAGGACATCAACATATCGTGAAAGAATGAGATGCTCTTACCGTAGATCTTGTAGATGAAGTCGAAGGAGGAAAAGTTACTTTGGACAAAGTATTGCTTGCTTTTGATGATAAAGGAGAAAAGGTAATTATAGGAACTCCTTACGTGAAAGGTCATGTAGACGCTGAAGTACAGAAACACCAACAAGCAGACAAAATCAGAATCATTAAGTTCAAAAGAAAAAATAGATATCAGAGAACAATGTGATTTAGAGCTCAACAAACGGTTTTACTTATTAAAAAAGTCCAGATTGATGGATAAAGAATGAGTTTTGGAACGAGATGGTGAGGTGTTAGAAGTCTTACCAGCCGGCTATTTTAAGATCAAACTCAAAGATGTGGACACCCTTGTCCGCTGTAAGAAATCTGGAAGAATGAGTAGATCAAATATTTCCATCATTCCCGGAGATCGAGTAAAGGTTGAAATCAATCAGTATGATATGAATCAATGACGCATCGTATTTAGATACAACAATTATCAACAATAATCCTTTTATATACCAGTCCACATTAGCATGAAAGTAAAGACTTCACTCAAGAAAAGATGCATGTACTGTCAGATAATCAAGAGAAAGGGTATTCTCTATGTTACTTGCAAAAAAAATCCTAGACACAAAGTAAGACAAGGATAATTTTATATTTTGTAAATCGTTACACGTATGTTTAGACTTATGGGACATGTCCTTCCAGAAAATAAATCTATCTGGATCGGATTGACAACTATCTATGGTATCTGACTCAAGAAATCAGACACTGTTCTCGCAAAGGTAAAAGTTGACCGCATGAAAAAGGTCAAAGATATTACTGAAGAAGAACAGAAAAAAATAGGTGATGAAATCAGAACCTTCATCTTGGAAAATGATCTCAAGAGAGAGGTAGCTTTTGCTATCAAGAGATTGAAAGAAATCAAATGCTACAGAGGAATGAGACATAATGTTGGCTTGCCCGTAAGAGGACAAGTAACGAGAAAAAATGCTAGGACAGCCAAGAAACTCTTGGGTAGAAACAAAGTGAGACCAGTTTTGAAGAAATAAGCTTGCAGAACTTAGTTGGCAGAAATTAGCTTTATGCTGCAGTCTGCTAGCTGCTAACTCCAAACCAATAAAACAATTTTACCTCTAATCCTATAAAACAAATGGCAACTAATGACAAAGCATCAGCTCCAAAAAAGAAGAAGAGAGATATTAAGATCGCTACTGGTACTCTTCATGTCCACACAACAGACAACAATACTGTCCTTGCCCTCGTAGATGAGACTGGCAACAAAGTTTTGTGATGAGGAACAGGAAAGCTCGGATACAAATGAAGCAAAAAAAGTACTCCTTATGCTGCAGAACTTTTGACTAAACAGATTCTGAAAGAAGGACAAACGCTTGGACTCAAAGAAATTGGAATTGTCTTTAGATGAACTGGATTGGCTAGAGATGGCGTCTTTAAGGCTATCAATGAAATAGGACTTATCGATATCAAATATATCAAAGAAGATACAGCTGTCCAATTCGGAGGATGCAAAGGTAAAAGACCAAAGAGAATCTAACAAATAGATAGGAGGACTTAGGTGGTAGGACTTAGGCAATAGAAATGCTCCAACCTACAACCTACAATCTACAAGCTCAATATTTTAAATTATAAATTGTACATTTCAATGAAGTACACGTGACCTAAGTTTAAGTTATGTAGGAGAGAACAAGTAGATCTTTTTGGATCTAAGAAATATGCTGTGAACAAAAAAAGAGCGCTTCCTGGTCAACATGGAGCCAGCATGCAGAGATCTTCTGAATACGGAAAACTATTGAGAAATAAGCAGGTACTCAAGAGAACGTACTTACTTTCAGAGAAGCAATTTAGCACAATTGTAAAAAAGACTGCTGCTAAATTTTCCAAAAATAATGATGTAACTCATGATACTGCTTTGTTTCAATTCTTGGAAAGAAGAATGGACGCTATCGTCTATAGAGCAGGATTTGCCAAGACCATTATCCAAGCAAGACAAATGGTTAACCATGGACATTTCCTTCTCAATGGTATCAAGCACAACATTCCTTCTACCTTCTTGAATGCTGGCGATAAAATTACCGTCAAAAACAAGTTGCATGAGTCTCCATTGTTTACGCAAAATTTATCAGAAGTGAAAGGAAAATTACCTTCATGGATCAAAGTCGACAAAAACGACTTTGCTATTGAAGTATTAGGCATGCCCAAAATGGGAGAAATCGGCGTACCTGCCGACATATTGAAAGTTATCGAGTTCTACGCTAGAGTATAGTCGTAGACATAATACTTCGACCACCATCCCCCAATTTGGGGTGGATGTGAGAAGAATACCGGCGATTTGAGAAACCAAAAGAACAAATAGCATGAAGTTATTTTGGATTTCGAAAACAGTCGGTATACCAGCTTTTAATTTCTTACTCCTCTACTACATGTTGGATATACAAAAACTAATAGGATCACCAAAAATTATTGTTTCCAATACCGATGACAGAACTACGAAATTTGAAGTGAAATATTTACCTAGAGGATTCGGTCATACATTAGGAAATGCCTTGAGAAGAATTATCCTCGGATACAGCGTAGGATGAGCTATTACCGGACTTAAGATCAAAGGAGTCCCTCATGAATATTATGTCATTGATGGAGTCAAAGAAAATGTAATCGATATGATGCTCAACTTCAAAACATTACGTTTCAAGGTAGAAGAAAGCGCAGAAAATATCCAACGAGTCTCTCAAAGATTCTCAGGAGTAGGTGCATATAGCTCTAGCAACATCAAGTTGCCAAGTGGCATAGAATTACTCAACGAAGATGTCTACTTATTTGAAATAACCGATCCTTCTGTAGAGTTGAATATAGATATAAGAATAGAAAAATGATATGGGTATTATAGTATCGACTTTTTGAGAAGTCGCGATAGAAAAGATGAAGATAATGAAGTAAATATGCTCCTTATCGACAACGACTTCAAACTCGTAGAATATATCAAGTACGACGTAGTAGAAGTCATTGAAGATTTCACTGGAGCAACGAAGGATCTCTTGGTAATGGAGATCAAGTCAGGATTCAATAAGATCCCAGCGAAGGAAATAGTTATGTTTGCTGGTGAAGTATTGGCTTCTTATGCTAAGTTATTTATCTTCGATAATATCTACATTGATAGATCATTCTTGGTAGATATGGAAGACTTGGAGAAAATTCAAGAAAAATTCCAAGAAGAAACTAATGTCAAAACTATGCCAATTGATGCACTTCCATTGAGTGAAAGAACAAGAAATGCATTGATCAAAAATAATATTCTCTATGTAGAAGATTTGGAAAAGAAAAAGAAAGGAGAATTATTGCTTATGAAGGGTGTAGGAAGAAAGGCTATAGATGAAATCAATAGTGCATTGGGCAATATCGACAAAGCACTCATAGGCTAATTTTATATTTTGTAATCGTTTGTTAGATGAGACATCAGAACAACAAGTTGTTGGAATTACGTACTTGAGAAAAGACCAAAAGTATATTCATTAGACAACTTTTGACCAACTTAATCAAGAATGGTAAGATCACTACCACTGCAAAAAGAGCTAAAGTACTCAAATCTGAGGCTAACTTCTTTTTTTCTAGATTGGTACGTTTGTCCAAGACACTTGAAGCGAAAGATGCTAAAAGAGAATGTGATAGATTTATCAAGTCTATCATCTACGGAGAAGCTGAAGGCAAGAAAGTAATGACTGACTACTTACCTAAATATATCGCTGAATGATTACAAATTAGGATTTAGAGTTGGTGATGCTGCTGCCAAAATCTTACTCAAACTTATATAAAAATATATACTTGAAGTTTTGAATATTCGGAATAATTTGAAAAATATTTGAACATTATTATTTATTTACCCTTATGATATACGATGGAATTTACTAAAACTGACCTCAACAAAACACTCTGGGTCAAGCCAACTGAAATGGACAAGCAAAGAAAGCGATACAAAGTAGACGCTACTGGCAAGACGCTAGGAAGATTGGCTACTGATATTGCAAAGAAATTGCTCGGCAAGGATAAAGTTTATTACTGTGATTTCTGGGATTGCGGAGATTTCGTAGTTGTAGAAAACGCTGACAAGATCAAAGCTACTGGTAAAAAGTTAGATGAAAAAATGTATTATACCTACAGTGGATACAAAGGTAATGTAAAATCTATGCCACTCAAAGACATGTTGAAGAAAAAACCACATAGAGTATTGGAACTCGCTGTCAGAGGAATGTTGACTAAGAACAAACTCAGAGACAGAAGAATGAAGAGACTCAAGGTCATTGCTTGACCTACTGCAGCATTTGACCATTTCAAGCCAGTAGATCTCTATACTAAATAAATTATACAAACTATATTATTCAACTCTTTTATTGTGTTTCGTTGTATACATAATGGCAAACAAAGACTACTACTATGCGATAGGAAGAAGAAAAGAAACTACTGCTATCGTCAAGCTCTTCGCTAAAGGAAGCGGCAACTTCGTCGTCAAGACACCTAGTGGCAAAGACAGATCACTCCAGGAATATTTTGGAGGAAATCTGTATCTTTTTGATAATGCCCTATCTCCTCAAAGAATCAAACAATTTGATGCTGAAATCACGCTCAGTGGAGGTGGTATTGCAGGACAATCTGATGCTATCAGACTTGGTCTCGCAAGAGGTCTTATCTTACACGATGCAGATCTTAGAGTCACGTTGAAGCCTTATGGATTACTCAAGAGAGATCCTAGAGTCAAGGAAAGAAAGAAGCCAGGTTTGAAGAAAGCGAGAAAAGGCCCAACTTGGTCAAAGAGATAATCGTTCTTATTACTACATACTGAAAGGAGGTCGCGAAAGTGACTTTTTTTCTTATCTTGAAATATAGAAACCAAGCTTTATTTCTTTGAGATTGACTTTATATACTATATATGTATATATAGTTTTGTAAAACAATAAAAAATTAAAATATTTCATATTATGGACAATCCAAAACAAACTATGTTTCTCATTCCTCCAGGAATTTCTTGGCCGAATGCATTTGATCTACACGCACTTGTCCCGCAAGGATATATGCCTAATATTGCTCAGTCTTTCGAGGCAGCAAAAGTACTTATTGATATGGGAATAGCCATTGCTATCATATATCCATTTTCTATTCCATGGAATGCGTATACGTTCCAAGATACTCAGATGAATCCAATCTATAGCGGTGGTTATTGCTTCTGGCAACAAGAACTTGAAGCAAAGCAAATTCCAACTATTGTCGTGGACTTGAACATCTTAGGAAGTGACTGGTTTTTACATCTAAAGTCACTACCATGGAAGGATAAAACTTTTGTGCGCTTCTTTAGGCACGATGAGCTATCTCCCAATTGGGATGAGCTGGTTGCGTTGATCAAATTATTTTAATCACATGTAATCAAGACATAAAGACGTATTGTGTATTTCCACGATATGTCTTTTGTTTTTTATACAACTTTGGGAGGAAATACGTTGAAAAGGGGCAGGACTTTGTTACAATGCAGTCGTGAAGTAATTCAGATTTTTTTTATTCTTTATATATTCGACACTCATGAAAGACTTAGTATTTCTTGGTATCCAAGGTTGTGGAAAGGGAACACAGGGTAAAATGCTTTTTAAAGACTATCCAAAGACTGTATATATGGAAATGGGGCAGCTCTGTAGAGCGCTTATGTCCAATGACAATGGCATTGGGAATTATATCAGAAATCTTGTAGACAATGGCATCATGGTAGATAATTTCATTACCCATGATCTTCTCCATACGACAATACAAATTGCACAGAATAATGGGAAGTGAATTATGACCGATGGATTTCCAAGACTTATGGAACAAGCAGAATATTTTATCAAGACTATGGGAGAATTTGGGAGAGATTATGTTATCATCCACTTTGAACTTTCTAAGGAAAAAGCATTGGAAAGAATGCAAAAAAGAGCAGCTGTCGAAGCTCGCAAAGATGATACTCCTGAAGCAATGGAAAGAAGAATATCTATCTTTATGAATGAAACTATGCCTGTCATCCAGCATTTTGAAAGTCTTGGTAAAGTAATTACCATCAACGCTGATGATACTATAGAAAACATCCAAGCTGACTTAAGAACGAAGCTTGGCCTTTAATTCCTGGTAATCTGCCTATGGCTAAACTGATCCAAGGTATCAAAGTAGAGAAAATCTGATATGGCGGCATCGGTCTGGCGAGAATGTCTGATGGCAAAAGAATCTTGATCAAATGAGGTGCGCTGCCCTGAGCAGTCGTTGACCTCAGAGTCGTCAAGCAGAGAAAAGACTACATTGAAGCCCATATAACGAAGATTCACAAATACGATCCTGCGCTTTTGGATGGGAAGATTTTCTGTCCACATTTTTTTTCGATGATCGGGAACGAAGAGAACTCTGCCGGTCTGGCAAAATGGCTGTGGCTGATGTAAATGGCAAATGCTGAGCTACGCAACGCAACTGAAATTGAAGCAAGATATCGTGGCTGATTCGTTTAAAAAATTGAAAATGCCTGAGCTAAATATTCTGCCAATCGTCGGTTCTCCATTAGAAAAATGATATAGGAACAAAATAGAATTTAGCTTCGGGAAATATATTACCAATGGCGAGCAAGTGAAAAATGGTGAAGCTCGAGAGAAGCAATTGAATGTGCTTTCTGATCGAAGTGTGGGATTTCATAGGCAAGGAGAATTTAGTAAAATCGTAGATATTACTAATTGTGGACTGATTTCTGATCAGGCAAACGAAGTGTTTGCTCGTGTCAAATGACTGTGCTTGGCTTCTGGTTTGCCTGTCTATGACCAGAAAACGCATCAAGGATTCTTTAGACATTTGGTGATCAGAGAAGGATTTCATACCGGACAATTCCTAGTCAATCTGTCCGTATCAGAAGAAAACTTGAAGACCAGTAAATCCGGGAAATGGGACCAGCTGTTGGAGGTTTTGAAAAAAGACGAGCTCTTGAAAGATAAGGTAACAACCTTCGTTATAACATACAATAATGGACTTGCCGATACGATAAGAAATGATAAATCAGAGACTAAGACCTTTTGGGGCGATGGCTATATGTATGAGAAGCTAGTGTTTGGTAAAACCGAGGAGACTGGGAGATTTAATGGAGATATGGAGATTAACACTCAATCATTCTCCCAATCACCAACCAATCACCAAATCCCTTCAGAAGTAAGTTTTAGAATATCACCATTTTCATTCTTCCAAACAAATACGCTCGGAGCTCAGCAACTCTTTTCACTGGGTATGCATATTGCGGGTCAAGTGGAATGAAATATTTTGGACCTCTATTGCTGAACGGGAAGTATCTGATTAAGTTTCTTGAAAGCAGGAAAAGGAGAACAATTGATTGGCATAGAAATCGTAGAAGAAGCTATCACGGATGCGCGATACAATGCCAAGATAAATGGACTAGAAAACCAAGTTCTCTTCGTTGCTAATCCAGCGGAAAAAGCGTTGACGAGCAATGATGAACTCAGAGCTAAGATCAAAAACATATGACTCGTAATCGTCGATCCACCAAGAGATGGACTACACAAAAACGTCATCTCCTTTTTGGCTGATTTAAAAAAGGAACAGAACTTCAAATTGCTCTATATTTCTTGTAATCCTGTGACGATGGTAAGAGATATTGAACTCTTTGCTGCCCAGTGATTTCAAATACAGACTGTCCAACCTGTGGATATGTTTCCTCAAACGCATCATATCGAAGTGATTGGATTGTTAATATAGATTTGATGCTTCTATGCTTAGGGTTTGTGGTTAATGGCTAGTTCGTTAACCATTTTTATGTACACAATATTATATTGACATTTTACTGCTTTTATTTATAAACATTCTATTTATTCTCTATTATATATTATATGAATTTTTTAAAAAGAGATGATTTTGACTGTATTCCTAGAAATAGAGATATTTTACAAAAGGAAAAAAAATATTCTACACATCACTTCAAACTGAATTCCAAAATCATTCGCGCGTGAATAATTTCTGCGATTGCTCTTACTATCGGTGCATGAACTATCGAACTTATTTCCGAACATACATCTAAACCAGAATCTGGACTCGTAAAACATCCACCTCACGAACAAGATTCTGTTGTTGTTGTCGAAACCACAGAAGTTCAAAATCCAGGAACAGATATTGCCCAAGTAACAGATGCCATCAAAAAAGAGTTTATTGATCTACTAGCCCAAAATAACATTTATGATTACTCAAAATATTACGAAGTTTCCAATAAAAAAATTAAAAGCTTGTTTTCTCATTTATCAGACAATATAGTTTCCCAACTACCCAAACTAAAGGAGGAAAAAATTGAAGATATGCTTTTTGCAAAAGATTTTGCATGGTATCTAGCAGCCAAACACAAACAACGCCCTACGTTGCAAGATAAAATCCTCACCTGAGATGATAGAAAAAAAATTCTTGATATTATGGAATCTAATGAATTCAAAATCGCAGTTAAATCTTCATATACAAATATCTCGTTTCATAGATTATTTTCACTAGCGCAAGCTATTGCTAGAAATATTCCCTATAGATATTCTTTTAATAATGTTGATCCCCATGTGCGTCAATCACGAACAGAGTGGTATATTGCTCAGCTCAAGAGTTTTGAAAAGACTACAATTGTATCCAAAGATGTCAATGTGTGTATGATAAGTTCCTCTGACTTTGCACCAGGCAGCAAAAAGTTTATTCAACGATATACATCTCTCTCTAAAGACTCATCTAAGGTAGTATCTAACCAGAGTATCCCATTGCATGCGACAGAGCAACAGGCAAAGGCACAAGTTAACATATTTCAGCACAGTATAGAAAAGAGTGTCTGACCAACTTGTATTATCTTACAAAGCCATGGCGCATATAACTGGGATAATGGAGTGCCAACATCGACTGTTGCTTTATGAACCTACACAACATGATATCCTGGTGGTGCTTGTGTCCAAATCAGACCTGAAGAATTGGGTGCTTGGATGGCACACTCAGGTAATAAAAATAATTTATCAAATTTTAGAATTATTTTACCGAGTTGTTTGTGATATAGATATATTACTACATTACTTGACTATCTAAGTGCTCACGACACCAAATGAAGTCCAACAGTTATTGTATTTGCTAATGATGGAAAGGACGCCTTTTGACAACGATGATACGACGATTTTCTTATACCATTTAAAGACTTTACAAACAAGAAAGAGCTCAAGTGAATCGATTTTCTCCAAATGGAAAATAAACAATCAAAAAATGATCCGGCTTTTTTTATAGCGGCACCTCAATCTTCTCAACCGAAGAATTCTTTTTATACTAAGAAATATGTAGAAGTATCTGAGTGACCCACAGTACAGACGTGAACCCCTTGCAGTTAAGTATGTCTTTGTCTATATATGTAATTGATGTAATAATTTTATCTCGTAGCTAAGGATGATGAAGAGTGATTCAGAAAAATCATCTGAGCAACTTATCAGAGACCCGAAATATCTCGAACGAAAAAGCAAAGCCGATATACTGATTATCGACTTCAAAAATGAAATCAGACAGGAGATCAAAGAGCCTCATAAAGCTTTTTTTGGTGACGCCGATATGCTCTTACATCATCATAATAGTGTCTACGATATCTATGCAGAATCATTTCAGATTGCTCAAAAAAAACTTAGCTATTTCAGTGGCAAACAGCAAATCATTGCGCCCATTATTACTGAATATCAACAAATATCTCTAGATAATAAAGATGATGTTTTTCTAAAAACCTTTAGAAGTCGCATCGGAGAACATATTAGAAAGTATGCTGCAGATGCCAATAGATTGGAAGATTTTGCCAAGGAATTTACTCGTACATTTAGAAAGCTTGCTGAAAAAGGAGCGAGATTATCTTACCTGCAAAATCAGCATGCTAGGATACAAGACATGGAATCTCGTTTTGCTGAGCTCAGTCGACGAATGGATATGCAGGTTCAATCACTTCAAGCTATGCGTGTCCAAGCATTTCGTCTTATGAAAAATCCTAAAGAATAAATAAATTGACAACCATAGTTCAAAAAGTATAGTAAAGCTCACTTCTTATCTCATCATTATCAGCTATGCACATCCAAGAAAATGTTTCATTAAAAAAGTATAATACCTTTCAGATTGATGCGAAAGCGGCATTTTTTGCTGAAGTACAACATACCGAAGACATACACTATCTGATCTCCAACGAGGTATGGATTCGCTATCCTCATCTGATCTTGGGTGGCGGAGCAAACATACTCTTCACAAAAGACTATGCTGGACTTGTCGTCAAAGTATCTTTGCTGTGAAAACACATCATAGAAGAAAAAGATAGCATCGTCTATGTCAACGTATCTGCAGGCGAAGATTGGCATGAAACCATGATGCGAATGCTAGAGCAGAAATTAGTCTGATGTGAAAATCTAGTCTATATCCCATGAACCGTTGGTTCAGCTCCAGTAGGAAATATTTGAGCCTATGGCAAAGAAGCCAAGGATATTATTTTTTCGGTAGAAGGGATTGATCTGATTAGCGGAGAAACGAAAGTACTCAGCAATGCCGAATGTGCATTTGACTACCGTGATAGCGTGTTCAAACATGATCTCAAAGGCAGATTTTTGATTACGTCTGTAATATTTAAACTACAAAAAGAAACCCCAGAATATCAACCAGATGTCGAGTACAAAGATATCCAGCAAGCCATAGCAAGCCAGGCATTGGAGAAAGTTTCCGGTCTGGAATTGGCTAATATTATTATTGAGCTCAGGAAGAAAAAATTGCCAGACCGGCATGATGTCTGAACTGCAGGAAGCTTTTTCAAAAATCCGATTGTGGATAAAAGTGATTATGATAATTTATTGCAAAAATATCCTGAATTAATCTGATGGCCAACAGATGAATTGCGTATGATAAAATTATCTGCTGGACAACTCATCGATCTCGCTGAATTGAAATGATATAGAGAATGATATGTCGGTATTTCAGAAAAGCACGCGCTTGTACTGATAAACTATGGCTGAGGAACTGGTCCAAATATGGTAAAACTCGCTAAAACTATACAAAAAAAAGTTCTAAGCCAATTTGGAATTCGCCTAGAACCTGAAGTCTTATTTGTATAGTCTATCAAGTCATCAAGTCTATCAAGTCTTAAAGTCATCAAGTCTATCAAGTCTTAAAGTCTATCAAGTCTTAAAGTCTAAAGTTCATCATGTCTAAGATCTAAGTTCCAAGAACTAAGTTCTTTTTTAATACATGTAAATATATCTAAGTTGATCTTGTGTTGGATCGTATTTGCAATTCCCGTTATTGTCATTTGTAGGACTACCTGCATGTTGAGTGAAACTAGTACAGAGATGAATATCTGAATAATTTACTGTTTCATCGATATCTGGCAAGCCAACAACTCGATTTGATCCTCATTCTGTTTCTGTAGCTGCCATAAGAACAAATCCATTACCATCTATTCCTCACTTTTTGATAGGAGTATATCCGAATTGTCCTCATGCGATATCAAGGCTTCAAATACCCAAGAAATGTCTCGATGCTGATGGATCTGTAGGGATACTCGACATACCAGCCGCAACTAATCATGTCTGGACTGCGGATAATGGGCATCCTCCATTTGATGGACAGCTAGGAAATGATCAGCGATCTATCTGATAAGCAACTATTGCCGTAGCTGTTTGTTGAAGGTCGGCCTTCCTTGCTGTATCGTTTGCTCTGCCTCTTGCACTAGAAAGTCTAGGGATGAGCGCAGCTGCCAAGATACCGATGATGACGATAACAATAAGCATTTCTATCAAGGTAAACCCTTTTTTTATTCTTTTGAGAAAATGTTTTTTCATTTTTTATTCTATAGAAAAAGTAAATCGCTTGTCTTCAATATATGATTTCTTGATATTGTTGCAAGTGGAATTGCAGGAAAAGGCCATTATATTTTCTTGCAAAAAAACTTGATTTCTGTTTTTGTATTTCTATACTAGTTCTGTTACCTAATGTCGTTTCGTCTACAAACATAACGAAAAAACTCCTGTCCTCCGGATAGGTTTTTTTATATTCTCCTTCAAAAATATATTTCAGTATTTTTGATTGAAGAATATATACCGACGATTTTAGAAACGTTAAGTTCAAATGTAATGAAGAAATTATAGATTTCTAAAACAGTTCGGTATAAAAAATTTACAAACCCGCCTACCGGCAGGCAGGTTACCAAATGAATTTTAGAATGTAAAATTTTAATAATTTATAAATTATTTTTGGAATAATTTGGTGTAATTCGGAATAATTTATATACTAAGTTTGTACACTCCTGGGCTATCCTGGATCACATACTCTTTCATCTCTAGCAAGGTAAGCAACGAAATAATCTCCTGCGATGATAGGGAGCCGATACTGAGAAAGTCTGTCAGACTACAGGTGGTTTGGGTAGATAAAAACCTAACGAGTGTTTGTTCGTCTGCTGATAGATTTGGGAGCTCTTTGACTACCTGTGCTGCGGACTTCTTGGGGAAAAAACTTTCCAAAAAAAGCTGAATATCTATCACTGCTTGGGCTTGTCATGATGCGAACAGTTGGTTGATGCCCGTACTCGTAGTGACGAAAATACTATTTGGAACTCCATATACTGGCTTTCCCATATCGATGGCAAAATTTGCGGTAATGAGACTCCCACTTTTGGCACCAGCTTCGGGAAGAAATAAAACCAGCGATAATGCGGTTTCTCTGAGGAAAAGTATAGGTCTGTGGTTCTTGGAATAGTCTGAATTCGGAGATAACTAATCCTCCATTGGTAACAATTTCTTGGATAAGTTCACGATCTCTTCATGATAAGAAATGTCTAAATCATCAGCCAAGCACGGCAATCGTCGGAATGCCTTTTTGGAGTGATAATCTATGGCAGAGCTGATCAACTCCTGGAGCCAGTCAGGAAATAGTTGCGAAATGATAACTAGGAGCCAAGGCAAACAGCTTCGTCAAAATCTCTGTCGCATATGAGCTATGCATCCTTGGACCAACAATTCATAAGATGGAATAATTGAGGATATCTATATTGCCCATATAGTAAATAATATGTGGTTTGGATTTAATCAGTAATAATTTGTAATGAAAATCATCTTCTCCTTCTATCGTCCGCTTGATAGATTCTTTCTCTGTCCGAGCTTGAATTTCAGGAAAAATATCAGAAGAAACTTTTTCTAGATTTTTGAGTCCGGCAATCGTTATTGATTCATCTCCAGAATACAGGAGTCACTTGTTATGATTCATCTACACATCCATCAAATAAAACGAATATAGTATATCCAACGACTTTGTAAAATCAATACTTGATTACTATAATTCTCTTGTCAAAAAGACATATGACAGCTTTGGGACATTTAGCATTGTCTTTTCTGAGTAAAAAGATATATATTTTCGGCGCTCAACAAAAGAAATTGAGTGTTGTTGTAATGTATTCCGGCTAGCCGAAATGTAATGGATAGTAATATATTCGCCTAGGCTAATGTTATGTATTGTCTACAATAAATTCCAACCCATTACCATGCATTACGATTCATTACAATCGATTTTAATTTTCCTCCTAGTCTACTATGTTAATTAAACTAAATAGTATAATCATATTTGCTCTCGTAGCTTTTTTCCTATCTTGGATTATCTATCCGCTCTATATCAAGCTTTTGCACAAATACAAACTTGGGAAGACCATACGTGAAGACAGTGCAACGTGAGAGAAGTCAGTTATTTTTTCTCAAATGCACGAACACAAAAAAGGCACGCCAACAATGTGAGGTGGAATTTTTCTCTTGGTTGTTGGACTTATGATATGAGCTTCATATGTATTGAAACACTACTGATTTGTAAATAATACGCTAGTTACGAGACAGGAGACCTACGTTCTTTTGTTTGGATTTTTTAGTATGGGACTTATTGGATTGGTTGATGATATTTTGAATATTAAATGACATGGCAAAGTAAAATGACTCAGTGCCAAAACAAAATTAATCTGAATGTTTATCTTCGCGGCGTTTATTTCTCGACGGTTTTATAGCAAACTTGGTGTGGACTACATCAACTTTTGGCCTTTTGGTGGTAATGTTTCACTCGGCATATTGTATCCTATCATTACCTTCTTTCTTACGATTAGCATCGTCAATGCGATCAACATTACGGATGGATTGGATGGATTGGCTGGTGGATTGATGATGATTATCTTGTTTGTATTGGCAGTGATCACCTTCTTTAATGGAACCTTTATTGCTACAACCGTGATTGCAATTATTATGGCAATCTTAATTGCCTTTATGTTTTACAATATCAATCCAGCTAAAATATTTATGTGAGATAGTGGTGCATTTGCACTGGGATGACTCTTGAGTGCGCTCCTATATATGTTGAATATGAGGATGGGTATATTACTTCCTTTTGTTGTGCTTTTTGGTATCTTTATCATCGATACCTGATCTAGTTTTCTTCAAATCTTATCCAAAAAATATCGTAAGAAAAAATTATTTGCCGTCTCTCCTCTGCATCATTTATTTGAGCATCGAGGAACGCCAGAGACGACCATTGTGATGAAGGCGTGGCTTATCCAGTGAATTCTCGCTGCCATCGTCATCATTGCCATCTTCTATCAATTTAATGGAAAGATATTGTAGACGTGAGCCTGCCTACCGGCAGGCAGGTAGTGAGTAGTCAAAATAAAAAATAGAAATTAATATTTATTTTACCTGACTACATGAGTATACAACTTGAAAAATACACAAAATATAAAACAGCTTCCGAAGGAATAGTTGCTTTGACAAATGCTTTGGACCATGAGAATATGTTGCATACATATTCATTAGCGTTAATAGAAATACTTGGCATTGATAAAAACTTATCATATGAAAACAAAAGAGAACTTCTCAAAGACGAAGTTGTAATCCACTGACTAACTAGCAATATGATTATGCCTGGAGCTGATTGGCATCAGAGAACTGGGAAATGTTTACGATGAAATAGTTGATGAGCATTAACGAACGCCAAAGATCCAAAAAGACTACTTGCTGGGTTTGATATCAAGATAGATGCAGACGACACAAATTCCGATAAACAAATATAAAACAAGAACTTCAAGACACACCATTTATATTCTAGCGAACCGCAATGAACGAAAGTAAAATCATTAAAATCTGAACACTTATTACCAAGATATTCCTTGTAGGATTATTGATTCAGTTTTTTGTACAAACATTTGTCACCTACCAATTACACGGTACAGGAACACTTTGGAATCTTGTTTGGATGTGGAAAGAAATTATTATCCTAGCTATTGCTGGCTTCTTGATATGGTTTTTGAGCAAACGCAATATACGAGAGGCACGACGAAAGACCACGCCGATCAAACAATTTGTTCTGCGATTTGGTATCACCTTACTTGTCATGCTTTTTGTTTCTATTGTAATAACCCAGTCTGGAGTTGGTATAACGGTGATGTCACTGAGATATAGTATGATGTGATTTTTTATCTTCATTATCTTCTTTGCTTTTGCCTATCTCTTTTTTGGGACGAGAGAAATCAATATCGTCAAGCGATATACAAGGATAATCAAAGCACTACTTGTTTGAAGTTTAGTACGATGGGGAATATTGTGGTTAATCCCAAATTTACTTGGGCATTTCTGATATAATCAATTTAATTATGAGTGAGATATCGGTATTGCACCACCAGCCGTCTATTATACGCAATATGATAGTGGCTTTGTGCGCAATCAATTTTTATTTGAAAGACCTATTAGTCGAGGATTCTTTTTGGTAGCTTTTTGGCCATTATTCTTTTTGCTTTGTATGAAAAAGAAATCACGATCAGATAAAGCAATCCGAGGCTGATTGTATGGCTTGGCAATGTTATCAACCTTTTCTAGAGCGGCGTGGATTGCGTGGGCGATAGAGATTGTTATTTTGGTTTTATTACAAATGAATAGAAAGCATTGGAAAGTTGCTCTCTATAGTTTCTTGCCCTTATTGCTGCTCTTTGCCGGAGTAACCTATGTCGGCAGAGATCAAATCATCAATAGAAGTTTCTCCAACAACGGTCATCTCAGCATGATAGTAAGCGCTGCCCAAAAGGTGATTCAGAAACCTTTCTTTGGACGAGGAGCTGGATTTGCTGGCCCTGCATCTCATTATCTCCCAGCGGGTGAAGCTTATAATCCTGAGAATCAATATCTTCAAATCTGGCTGGAATATGGAGTCTTCTGATTTGCATGACGGATGTATCTCTATCTCTGGTTACATCTCATTGGACGGAACGCTTACAAACTCGAACAACATACAGAAAAACATAAACTCTTGAAAAAAGCTAGACTCTACGGCATCTTGATCTTCGGCTTATCGCTAGGATTATTTGGATTGACGATAGAATGATTTGTCTTGCATAGCTTTGTAGATAGGATGATTGTGTATCCATTTATGGCTGTTTTTGGTTTAACCTATGCATTATATTTGAAATCATTAACGAATAAGCATTAAGTATCTATTTCTCAAGAAGCTCCGTCATCCTCTTTGGATGACGGTTTTAAAAACGTAAAAAATCAGTAAAATCCATTGATTTGGAGCCTTTTCTATTGAAAATAATTTCCATTATCTTATACTGTTTTTTATATAAAAATAAAAAAAATTATTAATTAAAAGAAAGGAGTTTTTATGAGTATTAATTTTTGGGACGATCACACCATTTTTTTCTTTTTGGCGATGATCTTAATCCCCCGTTTGTCTATGGTGTGGTTTGGGATGATAAATCCCTTATCAGTTGTGGCGATTGCAGAATGGTCTTTTATACCTAGGATAAATATGGCAATCATATTTTCCGGTGCGTATTATGACTATAATCCAAAAACAATTATTGCTTTTTGGATCATAGCTGTTGTTGGCGACATTATCGATTTCTGGATAAAGTTTAAGCAAATGCGCAAAACGTATAAAGCCCAACAGGCTGTTATGATGCAGAAGTATCCTAATTTATTCAGAAATCATTATTGAACAAACTGGAGGTTCTATGTACTAAAAAGTCGCGGATGTATTTGTATTCCCGACTTTTTTCAAAAGAAAATTTAGGTAAAATGCATCGATTTGGAATTGTTATTATATGCTATTTTACTATACTCAGAGCTCACAAAACATTTATTTTTTGTAGAGAAAGATATGTCCGATTTGATTAGTATTATTAGTAAGAAAGTAGGGATTTCGCCTACTATTGTTCGCACCATTGTCCAGCTCTTGGATGAAGGGAATACTGTCCCATTTATCGCTAGATATAGGAAGGAATTGACTGAATGAGCTACGGATGAACAGCTCAGGGATTTTAATGATATGTATAGTTATACGAGAAATCTAGAAGCGAGAAAAGCTGATGTTATTCGTTTGATAGATGAGAAGTGACTGATGACGGACGAGCTGAGGAAGCAAATTATGGAAGCAGAAACCTTAGCGAGAGTAGAAGATCTCTATAGACCGTTCAAAGAAAAGAAAAATACCAAAGCCACGATAGCCAAAGCCAAAGGTTTGGAGCCGCTCGCGGATATTCTCGCCAAAGCAGAGTTGAGCAAAGAGGACTTTGAAGCAGAGGCAGAAAAATTTGTAAAAGATACGGGTGATGTGAAGACGAGTGTAAAAGATATGAAAGAAGCTATTCAAGGAGCCAAAGATATTTTGGCTGAAGCTGTTTCCGATCATGCCGATCTCAGAGAAGCGATTAAAACCAGAGAAGAAAATACAGGAATCTTGGAATCTAAAAAGACCAAAACATTTGAAGAGCAAGGCGTGTACAAAATCTATGGCGCTTATAGCAAGAAATTATCAGAGATGCCATCATATGCATACTTAGCGGTTTCTAGAGCGGAAGTGGAAAAGCAATTGACGGTGAAAATGCAATTTTCTCACGATAAAATCTGGGAAGAGACGACAAGTTTTTTCTATCCTAAA
>JAPLUV010000014.1 GCA_026397395.1 candidate division SR1 bacterium
CTGTCTCAATCTTAGACCAATTATTCAAAAAGATTTTAATCTAGACAAGAGTGATGCTGGCACAGAAAATGCTACGGATGGTTCAGCGGTCGAGACTAAACTTATAGATCTTTTTTATTCTAGTGGGAATAAAACTTGCTATCTAGCTCAGGAAAGATTGTGAGTAGAATCAATAGATTATTACGAAATTTATGTTGTACAAGCAACACCAACAGGATATGAATATATGACACAAGAACCAGTATTTGGAAATACTTGTGTAAGCGAAGATTTGTTCCTAAGATCAATAGATCCTGAAGTACTTACTGGAGCTGCATTAGAAAAAAACAGACAAGAGACAATTTGCACCTATATGACAGCTAAGTTGGAATCTCAATTACAAACAGAAATTCAAAAACTTAAATAAATTTAAAACTAATTTTATATTATCATAGCAAGCACATGCAATTACGCGAAGAACGAGAAAAACGTGGTTTATTCCATCAATTTTCTGATGAGAAACTGTTTGATATGTATAGCAAAGGAGGAGAATCGTTTTATCTAGGCTGCGATCCATCTGCTGATTCCTTGCAACTAGGAAATGTCTGTGCACTTATGGCTGCTGTCAATTTGATGAAATATGGCAACAAATGTTTTTTTCTTGTGGGCTGAGCTACGGGGATGATTGGAGATCCTTCGCTCAAAGACGCAGAACGCACGTACCTAGGAGAAGAACAGTTGAGATACAATGAGAAACGCATTTACGATCAGATAAAAAATTTTTTGGAAAACCTACAGAAAAAGTTTGGTCTGAAGTTTGACTACGAAATGGTGGATAACTACGACTTTTACACCAACATGAATTTTCTGACTTTTCTCACGGACGTTGGGCAGTATATCACGGTCAACACTATGATCGCGAAAGAATCGGTCAAAAAGAGAATTACTGATCCAGACAAATCTATCACCTACGCAGAGTTTAGTTACATGCTGATCCAGTGATACGACTTTAGTTATTTGTACAAAAATAAATGAGTGAAGTTACAACTCGGCTGATCAGATCAACGATGAAATGTAACCACAGGAATTGAGATTATTAGAAAAAAATATGACCAAGAAGCGTATGGTGTAACTATTCCTTTGATCACTGATGCATCAGGGAAGAAGTTTGGAAAATCAGAAGGCAATGCAATTTGGCTTGATCACGAGAAGACAAGTCCCTACTTTGTGTACCAGTATTTTATGAATACAAATGATGAAGATGTAGGAAAATACTTCAAAGTATTAACACTATTGGATGTAGATGAAGTGGATAAAATCGTAGCTGAGCATATGAAAAAACCAGAGTTGAGATATGGACAAAAAGAATTGGCAAAAGCAGTTATCGAAGTACTATTTGATAAGGAATCAGCTGAGCAAGCAGAGAAAATTTCAGAAGTGCTTTTTGGAGAAGGAGATAAGATGACATTGCTTTCCTGATTTTCCAAAGGAGATGTCGATGCCTTGATGAAAGAAGTGTGAGGCACTGAAGTAAAGGTCGGAAGTGAATGAGTAAAATTTTTGGATATTTGTACAGCTAGTGGATTGACGGAATCCAATGGTGAAGCTAAGAAAATGATACAATCAGGATCATTATTTTGTAATGAAGTGAAAGTAGAAGATCCACAAATGATAGTAACGAAAAATAATTTTGTGAATGGAATGTTGCTCTTGAGAAAAGGGAAGAAGGTATTTAAAGTAGTGAAAAAATAAATTTATTTTGATAAATAATATCCATGAAGTTGAGATACAATATTCTCAAAGTTAAGGATCTTCAAAGAGCTAAAAGCTTTTATATTCAGCTTCTGGGTATGCAACCCACGAAGGAAGAGAGAGATAGGATGATTGTTTTTGATTTAGGTAATGTAAAAATAGGTTTGTATAATCCCTTAGCGGATGGCTATGCTCTAGCTGATGTTGAGTATGGGAATAATTGTTACATTTGTTTTGGAGTAGATGAAATAGAGCCAGAATTGAAACGCATTTCTGCTTTTGCTGAAATTGTAAGTCACAAAAAAGTAGATTACCATGAATGGGTCGAGTTTAAAGATTCTGAAGGAAATATGTTGGAAATACATAAGATATAGAAGGAAAGTATATTTACCTGATTACTCTTCACGTATGATCCAGGCCAACCTCGTATTCTTGTTTAATACCACATGACAGATTTTGCTGTGAATGAAAAAAAGGAAGTTTGGTGCAGGGAAATGGAATGGATTTGGAGGGAAAAAATGAGAAGATGAAACGATGCTGGCATGTGCATTAAGAGAACTTGAAGAAGAATCGACTATAGTTCTTCGTGATGCCGATTTAATCCACGTTTGAGTGTTACACTTTTTTTGGGAAGCCAAGCCCGAATGGAATCAGGATGTTCATATTTTTCGTGGAACCTATGATGGAGCATTTGCGGAAACAGAAGAGATGAGGCCACAACGACGAGATACAGACAAGCTACCATATAAGGATATGCGAGAAGATGATGAAATTCGAATGCCAAAATTGATTGCTGGAGAGCAATTTGACCTCAATTTCCGTTTTGATAAGGAAGGAAATCTCATAAAGTAGCCCTTGAATTATTGCCAAAAAAAACTACCATCGCCCTGACTTATTGTCATAAAGCGATTTTTTTATATTTTTGAAGGGAGTATCATGCAGATCAACAAAAAATGGGTATTGTGAGGAATATGTCTAGTTTCGTTATTTTTCGTCTTCTTTGTAGGAAGAGCTTTTGATGCTAGTACAGGGCTCAGACATATGATTGTCACATCCAAGGGACTACAACACTTTAGAAAAGGACTTGATGTCTCTGGATGAACTAAATTGGTCTACAAAATTTCATATGACAAATATGAAAAAGTGTACACTAATACACTCGAGCTTAACGCAGTTAAGAAGAATATCGAGGATATTATCAGCAAAAAAATTGATAATAGAATTTCTAAACTTGGCGTTAGTGATTACAAATCATACATCCAAAACATGGATGGACAGCGTTATATTGTCGTAGAAATTGGTGGTATTGCTGATTTGGATCAAGCAAAAAATATTATTGGAAAGACTTTGGAACTAGAGTTTAAGCTTCAAAGCAAAGAAACTCCAACCAAAACAACCATGGCTGCAAGAAAGAGATTGGCACAAGGAATTCTAGCAGAAGTTGCTAAGACACCAAATGTTATGGCCAAACTTATGGAAGGAAGAATGTCAGAGAATATTTTTTATGGACACTATACAGGTGCTACTATTGATCAATTACCAGACTTTTATAAGACAAATAGTAAGTTATTGGAAAATGCTCCTCTTGGGAAACTTTCTTCTCTTGTAGAAGGGAAATATGCAACCGTAACTAGTCAAGGAAAAACTGCAGCTAATAGTATCAAAACAGATCTTTTGGGATACACTATGTTCCGCGTTAATGCGAGACAAACTGCAACGCTTTCTGGCAAACAAATTACTGTATATGACATAGAAGACATCTTTGTCCAAGACAGAGAAACTCGAGTTGCTGCTACTGATGGCACAAGTATCTTGAATGGAGCGTTCTTTAAATATGCTGGAACAACTAGTTCTGAAGTAGGAGAACCAGTAGTAACCATTAATCTTGATGATCAAGGAAAAGAAATATTCTGTAATATCACTCAAAATCATATTGGTGAACCAATGGCAATTTTTGTAGGAGGAAATTTACTTACTGCACCTACTATTCAATCTAAAATATGTGGTGGAACTGCTCAAATTAATGGTGGATTTACTACAGACACAGCAAAACAATTGGCTGATAATTTGAATGATGGAGCTATGCCTGCTCCACTTATCTTGATGCAAGAAGAAAAGATTAGTCCTACGCTTGGTATCAATGCACTTACTGGCTCACTTTGGGCTGGTTTAGTAGGATTTATTGCTATTGCATTATTGATGTACTTCATGTATGGATGGAAAAAAATGATCCTTACCTGTATGGTATTATTAGCTTTCTTGTCATTCTTGTTTGCCTTCATGAAAATAATTGATTATGCATTTTCACTAAGTGGAATTGCGGCTATTATCCTTTCTATCGGTATGGCTGTGGATGCCAATATTTTGATGTATGAAAGACTACGTGAAGAACGTAAGGAAGGGAAAAGTCGAGCTTCCGCAATTGATACAGCCAAAGCGAGAAGTTGGACAGCAATTAGAGATGGACAGGTAAGTACTGGTATTATAGCACTTATTCTCTTTACTATGGGAACAAATATCTTTAAGTGATTTGGAACTTTGATGTTAATCACTATGTTCCTTACCCTTCTCTTCAATGTGCCGCTTACTAAACTCTTACTTCATATGTTCTACGATAAGCAGAAATAGTTGGGAGTTTGCGGCTTGCAGTTGGCAGTTGATAGTTGGTAATTGATAGAAAATAATATTTATTTTGGTAATACTAAACGATGAGTAGTAATTATCAGAAACTAATGGTTTGGCAAAAATCCATGACACTAACGGAAGATATTTATACCATCACTAAAAAATTCCCTTCCAGTGAAATATACGGGATCACGAGTCAAATGAGAAGATGTTCTCTTTCTATACCATCGAACATTGCTGAATGATGAGAGAGAAACTCAGACAAATTACATACTAACTTTTTACATATAGCAAAATGATCTGCCGCAGAATTAGAAACTCAAATAATTTTATCACAGAGACTTGGTTTTATATCACATTCAGAAGAACAAAAATTACTTCAACAAATCCAAGAAATATTAAAAATGTTGTCGTGATTTATTTCTACTCTAAAAAAATCTAATTTAAAGGCTGCAAGCTAAGCTCTAAGTTCTCCAGTCTCATTGATTACTTTTATTCTCTATATCTAAATTTCTATGAAAAAAATCTTTCTTATCATTGGAATTGTCCTTCTAAGTATTTTTGGTATCTCGATTTTCCAAGAATTTATGGCTAATCACACGTATTATGCAGGCATGTTGGCTAGTTGGGCCAATTGGAAACTTATCATCTGGATGATTATTGCGAGCATGATTCCTTTGCGATATATTTTGAAATCCAAAACTTTTGATCTCAAAAAGTTTTTCATTTGGATATTGCCTCTTGGACTGGTAGTAGCTAGCGTAGCACATACCGTTATCAAAGAATGAATTGTTGGCTGACCAGCTGGATTTATAATCCTCTGTGTAAATACACTTATTTTGTATTTTCTTGGCATGTATTTCATCCTTGGTTGTCTTTCTCTATGAACATGGATTTCCAAAAAATGGATTAAATTTTCGGAAATAAGATGGCAAGAAATGTTTCTTACCTTTGGAATAGGAATTGGTATACTCCTCTTAGCGCTCTATGTCCTAAGTATGTTGACTATCATGTTTCCCCTCGTGACGTGGATTCTCGCTTTGTGACTTGGATATATGATCTGGTATATGAGAAAAGATCTTGTAGTATACAAAGAGCTTATTGTTCCTATGTTTGATGATTTCAAGCTTATCAAGATCAAAGAAAATCAATGGAAATGGATTGGGCTTATTCTTCTCTGAGTAGCTATTATGTACTATTTTTATGGATTTAATCTTTCATTTGTTCCCTATTCGACTGCCTGGGATGCAAATCATCAATATATGTATGTACCCAAAGTATTAGCAGAAAACCACGGAGTATTACGAGGCAATATGTGAGCTGCGGATACCGCACAATATCTCTGGCATATGTTTATTGCCTTCCGATTTAGTCTTATTCAGCCTATCAAAAGCCGATTCTGGCTGTCTCCAGATACTATTGCCGTAGCTATGAATTTTCTTAGTGGCCTCTTTGTTCTCTTTTTTGGCATGTGACTGGTTGATGAAGTCTTGGGATTCTTTGGGAAGAAAAATGAAAATGAGCAAGCTTTATCATTCAATTTTTGACGACTTGGATTGTTATTTTGGTTAACAAGTGGAATGTGAGCATTCTTAGTCTTTGTAGATAATAAGACGGATCTTGGTGTGATGGCAATGACTATCCTTGCTATTTTGTCTGGATTTATCTTTTTGAAAGTGGTATCTGAACGTTTGAAAGAAAACAAGTGACTAGACAAACAAGCATTAAAATATGTTATCGTTTCTGGAATATTCTTTGCTTTAGCAAGTATGTCCAAACCAACTGCCTTTATTGATATAGCTCTGTTTGGACTGTTGTTGGTTGGATTATGGATCGATGAAATTATGGCTCTTTGATTGGGCTTTATGGCTATCTGAGCTATGGGAATATTGAAAGTAGGTAATGCTCCTGATCTTATGAATGCTCATTTGGGTACTTGGATATTTGGTATTGGGGCTGTCATCCTTGCCGTATGACTTATTCGTTTACTTCAAAAACATGGAAAACGTTTCTTACAAGAAAGATCTCACTATCTAAGATATATTGGTATATGGTTGATTACTTTGGTGGCAGTGCTTGTCGTATTTAAATGACCAAATATTCTTATCTGAGAAATAAATACACATACCTTTAGCCCTTCAACCTGGGTCAAAGGAATCCTCTTGGGAAAACAACAACCATCTGTGTTGTTAGCAAGTTCTACTCCGACTACACAGCTCATCAAACAAACACAAACCGATCAAGCAACTATAGATCAGAATTCTTCTTCCTTATCACTAGCCAGTTGTAAAACTCAGACGTTTTCTTCAGGAGATCTGCATAAAAATTTGAAGGTCGCTGTCATGGGAAATGAAGATGTCGGAAGATATGTATGATATGGATGGAAGGAATTATCAGATACTAATTGACTTAGCTTAGGATACTATATACTGAGAATGGCCTATCCTATGAACAATACCTGTTATGGAGTTAATCATGATGCAAAACTTTTGTGTCAAAATGCTACAGCTATAGATAGTTTTGATATCAATAGAATTAAAATACTCTTTGCTGAAGTTAAAAAATGATGAACTGCATATACACTTCTTAGCTGAGCGATCGCTGCATATCAGGTCAAAGCACCATTATTTACCGGTGTTTTAAACCCAGCAGAATTTAGAGACCAGATTGTTGCATTGAGACAGTATTATCAGAATCATATTATTTATACTCAGGCAGGTAAGATAGAAATCCCTTATAGATATATCGTTCCCCTTAATGTTATCTTCAATCGATCATTGCAAAATTTAAGTAGTTACTATACAGATATTGGATTTATCTGGCTGTTTATGCTTCTCTTTATTATTATGGGATTTGTATACGCTTTGATAAAGAAGGAAAAAAATCTGACCGTATTGGCTGGAACGACTATTATTTGACGGGCGGTTTGGTGGACTATTGGTGGTGGTATTGTCTGGTATGGAATTGGTCTTATTATGTGGACTATTCTTACTACCGCATTGTTTATCAAAGAACTTGCAAATACCGACGAAGAGAAAAATTATAGTCAAAATGCTTTCTATGTTTTCATCTGCCTCTTTGTTGTTTGGGCAGTTGTCCAACTTGTGCTTAACTTTGTAAGAATTTCTTCTCAGTGATGAAGTGGCCCATTTGAACGATACAAAATGGGATATGGGAAAACTACAGAAATTAATAATCAGTTGCAACAGCAACCGATTGATCAAAGTAATTATGGATGGAAATCTGTTTTCGATCTTCAATTCCCACATTATAATAAGCTGATTGACGCTATCAAAGACAGACCAAATACTGATGGCGTATTAATAGCTGGTACCTATATCCAATATTTCCTTGCTAATCAACACAATATCAAATTTGATGGTATGCTTGATTGGTTCCGAACTGAAACTTCTGACGATAATTCATGTAAATCATATCAAAGATTGCAAGAGTCTCATATTAAATATATGGTCATTGACCCAAATATTGGTACGGTCGGAATGGGGGAATGAAATGAATCACTCTTCAATAGATTCTTTGCAAAAGTGGATCCTGTAACAAATAAAATTACAGAGCAAGGAGCTATCTCTAGACTAGTACAATTACGAAAAGATGGATATATTAGTCTTTTCTCTACCAATAACCTCTGAGCAAAATATGCATTTACGATGAGCGATCAAGCGTTGGAAACTGCTTTTGGTCCTATGGATGCTGATGCACTTCTTCTCTTGAGAGCTAAGATAACTATTGCTAGATTCTTTCCTAATGAGTCACAAAAACTGATAGAATTTATTGCCAATACATTCACCCAAAGATTAAATAATGGTGACGCTATCGGCGATATAGCTGATGTATATGGTAAGACTATAGATGAGAGTAAAGTCATGCAAGCAGCTGTTATGATGATCAAACAGACTACTGATACGACTCAATTACAAAATTTAGTAATATCACTTAACCAAGATGAAAGATTAATTCTTTCTCAGTACGTCTGACTTGTAAATTTAGCAAAAGCACAAAATACTCAATATCAAGATTACCTCAATAGTCTTCTTGGACAAAGTTTGGGAGGAGGAAGTCAATTGATAGTATTTGAACTTAACTAGAACTTAGCTGGTAGAACTTAGTTTGCAGATCAGTCTGCTGGCTGCTAGCTGCTAACTCCGATCTATATTGTTCCAAATATTTTATATAATTTTATTATTTTACTGTAATGCAATGAAGATTGTAACTTCTGACATCAAGAAATGAACTATGCTGGAGATTGATGGCCAGCTCTACAAAGTTATTGATTTCTCTTTTATGCAAATGCAACAAAGACAGGGATCATATACGTATAAAATGAGAAATATGATCACGGGTGGTGTACAAAACATGACATTTAAGTCAGGGACTATGTTGGAACAAGCTGATGTGATGACGAAGAATGCAGTTTTCTTGTATGCTGCTGGAGATAGTTATACATTCATGGAAAACGATACTGGAGAAATGCGTGAATTACCTAAGGAAGAAATTGAAGAAAGTATTCCTTATTTGAAGGAAAATATGGATTGCTATATGACGATTTACAAAGGGAATGTCATTGGTGTTATCCTACCACCAACTGTCAGTTATATTATTAAGTCTACTGTTCCTGGAGTCAAAGGAGATAGAGCGCAGGCGGGCAAAAAGCCAGCTACGCTAGAAACAGGATTGGAAGTCCAAGTGCCATTGCATAAAGAAGAAGGACAGTCCGTATTGATCAATACGCTTACGGGAGAAGCTTCTTAGATTACTATATTTCGAAAGAAAGGGACCGGCAATTGCTGGTTTTTTTTCTATAGGAAATATTTCTCACCCGGGTGACAATTGTTTAAAGGCAGCTCATTAACAGCTATTCCATCATTTCTCACCCGGGTGGAAAGTAAAATAATAGGCTACTTTACAACTGTTCCTCATCAACAAATCTACTGATGACAGCAATATCAATGTCTGAACTATTGAGTTTCATATAAAAATCATAGAGACTTCATTTGCAAATTAGTTGTAATTTTTTGCCTGTTTTCTTTTCCACCAAATCCATAAGCGGTAAAACAATTTTGCTTATCATTTCGTTTTTATTCTTACTATAGGTCGAAGATGGGAATTGTTTACAATCGACTTCTTGTCATAGATTTTGGATCAAAATCTTGATAACTTCTATCGTAGCTGATTGAGAATGGATGTCTTGAGAGGTTAATTTGTCTCCATCTAAATATATTCTATTGTGTAAGGTGTCTAGAAGTAATCCTGACTTATGTTTTTCTATAGAAGCTTCGCAGTCAGCAATCAAAACTTTTCCGTTGACTCGCCTGACAATGCAATTCGTACGTTCAAGAAAGTCAGAAAAAATGTTGTGTTTGAGATCCTGCTCTATTTTGAGTCCACGATGTTCGGTTCCGTCAATCCGGTTTGCATAGAGCAATTTCGTTCCCCCACACTGGATAGCCGTTTGATGAATCGATTCGGAAAGTGTGTCACGAAATCATTCCAAGGGGGCAGCGAAAATTAATGATCATCCCATGATGGTGCTATCGTTGGGGCAGATGGAGAAATTTTTGGGAGCGGCATGGAAATTTTCGAGGAAATGTTTGATCATATTGAGAAAGGTAAAAGAACTATCTCTGGTTACACAGTCCGTCTGTCTGCGTTTTCTCAGGGCGTCTAGGAGTCACATTACGTTTGTTTCATCGTAGCCATCGGCATACATTTTGGACATAAAATACATAATCTTGAGACTAATGATGCCCATCATCTTGCCGTAAATTAATTCGAATTCATCGGTCTCTGGAGCGATTAAATGTTTGTAAAATCTTGGACGTTGTTGAAATGGAATTTCTTGTAAATAATCACCAAACAGGTTTTTGCATTCGGTTTTGATTTCCATAGCGGAGAGCGCATTGCTTTTGTATTGGTTGCCTGCTATCTGTTCTAATAAGACTGGCTTGCCTGAGTAAATGAGGCCGTAATCAATTGGACTGTAAGGAACTATTTTGCAACCAGGAAATAAGTCACTCATTTTGAATCAGAAGAATCTTTTGTTGGCAATATTGGCATGGACGGTATTTTTGTCAAAATCTTCACAGAAAGAAACTACTGGATAATAGGTATCAAAAAAAGCCGCTAATTTGGTTCCCGATGAAATCATACCGTACATATGTTTATCGAGATCTAGCGACTCTAGAAATAGTTGATAGAAAGAACTATATTGATCTGAGAGCAAATCATTAATGTTTTGGCCTGCAAAAGATTGAATTTGGCTAGGTAAGACCGTCTCCTGAATTCTCTGAAACAGGGTGGACAACAACAAGGTGAGGATAGATCAGAAACCCAAGCCGACTCCTCTGGGGAGTTCAGAAAGAATGTTTATTTCGATGCCACTGCCATCTTGAATGAGATGAGCATATTTTCTCTGAATCTCTTTTTGGAGGTCAGTAAAATAGGGTGCATATTCCAGAATATTGCTTTGGATGAAAATGTCTTCATTGATATCTAAGTGAGTGATAGTATTAAGTTTGATTTGAGCGGTGGAATTTCTCGTATATCACATGTATATACGTAAGGGAATTTTTTGCTTAATGCTCACACCGGTGTAATTATTGAGCACATCTCAGGACCGATTCATAACAAATGGAGCCGAGACAATGACTTGATTTTCTGTAAAAAATTTTTCATAGACACTACGATGCATTTCCTGAATTGAGCGAGAATTCATGGCATGTAATTACTAAGTAAAGAATTTATTACTTAGGCCTATCGGCCCTTTTATGAATATATATTTGTTTGTTAAAGTCAAGCTTATTTTGTTTCTATATTTTATATGTCGATTTTATTTCAATAGGCACCCGGGTGAGAAATGATGGGATAGCAGGTAATGAGCTAATTTTAAACAATTGCCACCCGGGTGACTCATCTGACTAATCGGCCTCTACAAACATCGTCTTACTTCTATATTGCATCGCTTCGGCGAGGTGATTGACGGAAATCTGCTCACTAGATTCCATATCTGCAATGGTCCTCGCCAGCTTGATCGTTCTATGAACCACTCTCGGCGATAAGGTTAACTTTTGCGCAGCAGCGATCAGAAATTGCTTCACTTGTTCGTCTAGATGAATGTATTCATCGATATGTCTGGAGCCCATTTGTGCATTGCTAAAAATACCAGTGCCAGCGAATCTGGTCTGCTGCGCTTTCCATGCGTGGAGCACTTTTGCCCTGATCGTCGCCGAGGAATCGGACTGAATCGTATCTAAAATCTTATCAATATGCTCCCTCGGAATTTCTAGAATCATGTCTACTCTGTCTAGAAGTGGGCCAGAAATTTTGCTCTGATATTTCTTGATATCGTGAAGATTACATATGCATGGCTTCTCAGGATCCTTGTGATAGCCGCACTTGCATGGATTCATAGCGGCCACGAACATAAAGTTGGCTGGATATTCAATGGTTCCAGCAACTCTAGAAATTACTACCGATCTATCTTCCAGTGGTTGACGTAACACTTCAAGCACTTCCCTCGGGAATTCAGTTAATTCATCGAAAAATAAGATGCCTTTGTGAGCAAGACTCACCTCCCCCGGTGTCAGATTTGAACCTCCTCCGGTGATGGAAATCTTGGATGCCGTGTGGTGAATTTGACGAAACGGACGATGCGTAACCAATGGCATATCCTTATCTAATTTTCACACAACAGAGTAAATCTGGGACACTTCCAGAACTTCCTCGAACTCCAAGGGTGGCAAAATACTCTGGAGCGCTTTACTCAACATTGTCTTTCAACTTCCGGGTGCGCCGATCATGACGACGTTATGACCACCTGCAGCAGCGATGGCAAGCGCCCTTTTGGCGAGTATTTGACCTTTAATAAATTGAAAATCCAAATCATAGGAACGATCCCTGTCATATAATTGCTCGATCTGCTTGGCTTCAGAAATGACCGGGAGCTCTTCGTTGTGGAGGAAGTATTGAACGACCTGTCGAAACGTACTCAACGGATAAATAAAAATGTCTGGCACATATTCGAGTTCATAGACATTCTCGGCGGGAACAAAGAAGTGTTTGTATCCCTGTTTCATCGCGGAGATAACGGATGGAAGTAAGCCATTTACTCTCTTGATCTCGCCGTCCAAGCCGAGCTCGCCGAAAAAAAGGAATTGCTCTAATTGCTCTGCATGGTGAAATTTGCCTTCAACTATTAACAAAAGAATTCAAAGCGCCATAGGCAAATCGAAGCTTGTACCAATTTTTTTGATATCAGACGGCGAGAGATTGACGATAAATTTTCTTCTGGGAAGCTGGATGCCGACATTACGGAAGGTCGCTCTGATTCTTTCTTTACTTTCTCTAATCGCGGCATCCGGCAGCCCAATGATATCAATCGTCGGAAGTGATTTCGCTTCATCGACTTCGACTACTATCTCATGGCCTTGCAGGCCGACATTGGCGAAGGTTTTAATCTTGGGAATCATGGGCTTCTTGATGTAATGGATAAATTTTATCATTGTTATCATTGGAATCAATTACCACCCGGGTGGGAAATGATGGGATAGCAGTTAATGAGCTGATTTTAAACAATTGCCACCCGGGTGAGAAGTGGCTACTTTTGATGATGTATTTTCTTCTTCAACTCCTCTTTATACACTTCCTTTCTAATCTTCTTGATCTGATTACAACAAAGAATCAATTGTTTTTCGCTATGTTTTTCTATAGGTAAAGCTAGAAATTCTACAATTCTCATGACTTTTTTCTGTACTTTGATGCGTTTGAGAGCCAATTCGTAGTAGATTTCATCATACAGCTGAGAAAAGAACGATCCCCGATGAAGAATGTCAGTCGGATGTTTGATGTTGGTAGAAATAAAACGCATGAGGTCTTTTGACGAGCCGATGGAGAAATACTTGAGGAGCTTCAATCTTTCCTTGAGAAGAATCATGGCGAGCTGGACAAGAAATAAAAGCGCCGCAGTCATATGTATTTTTTCAAAGAAAAAAAAGGACAAAAGTAGGACAAATTTCCCACCCGGGTGGGAAATGATGGGATATCAGTTAATGAGCTGATTTTAAACAATTGCCACCCGGGTGAGAAAGTGAAATAACAACAAAAAAATTCTCCGAGAAAATTTTTGTCAGTGGATTAAGGGAGATTTTTTGTCTTTATTGTCTATCTATTATCGACGGATCTCGATTTCTTGATTATGGATTCTCACCCGGGTGATAATCACTCTAAATCAGCTTCTAGATTCAAATTAGCGTCATCTTCACCCGGGTGGCCACTAGCTAAAGTGTCTGATCTAAATCTCCACTCTTCCACATTGTCCACTATGCCATGCTTTAGGGGATTGTTTTCTACGTAATAGATGCATTGGTGCAGATACTCCGGATCATCTATTATTTTGCATCTGAACCTTGATTCAAAATAGAGTCTACCCTTATCGACTCCATACCTATTATAATAATATCTCGTATACGACGCACAGATATTCCCGATGAAATATGATATTTTGCGTCAGTCAGATTTGTTATGAAAGACAAAATGGAAATGATTTGGCAAGATACAAAAAGCTAAGATATCAAAGTCATTCTTACACTTCTCTATATATCTATTGGTATATGTCATAAATCTTTCAAAGTCTTCCTCTCTATGAAAAAGCGTTTGCTTACGTAGACCCCTATTGTAGATGTGATAATAGTAATCTTCTTCGAATACGTCTCTTGGTGGCATAATTGTTGTTACAACAATAAAAATATTTCACCGATTATACTCTCACAAAAATAGAAATAAAAGGACAAAAGTAGGACAAGTATCACTTTTCCACCCGGGTGGCCAATGTCATTAATCAGCTACTTGCCTGCCATCTCCCCGATCTGCACCCGGGTGGCTGATGGTGGCTAATTTTTTTAATTACAGAAAAAAAACTCAGCCCTCGCCCCGTAGAACTACGGGGTAAAGCCAAGAGGTCCTTTCCGCCACTGCCTGCCCCGTAAAACAACGGGGGAGGACTCCGTGGACTTCTATTCCACAATAAAGCGGAAGATATATATAATTTATTCTAGATCTTCTTTTGTAAATCCTGTCTGTCTAAGTATTGCCATCAATGTTCAAATTTTGAGATCCTTGGTATGCATAGGAATTGTTGTAATTTTCTTAGTTTCTGGATTATATAAATAACAGTGACTTCATTTTTGATGAGTTTCTTCTCGCCCACGCTTTAATAAAAATCTTTTTATTTCTTCTGGTTTATACTGCTTCATAGACAACTGGGACAGATGAAATAAACGTCTCTTTATTGAAGAACTTTTTCATATTTGCTCATACTTTCTTCTGGGCTTCTAGGTAGCCAACTGCCGCTTCTTTGATCATCGATTGTGCTTCTTCCATGGTTTCCCCGTAGCTTACACAGCCAGGCAATTCCAATATCTCGACTGTATATCAGCCTTCAGCTTCCTTGGTATAAAGTGCAGTAAAGTTTACCATTTTTTTACCTTTTAGAAGATAAATTATCGGCTTCACTATAGTCATTTTTCACAAGATTACAAGAATAAAGCTATCTTATGTCAGGGAGTATACTGAATAAAAAAAAAGAAAGAAAAGGACAAAAGTAGGACAAGTATCACTTTTCCACCCGGGTGGCCAATGTCATTAATCAGCTACTTGTCTGCCATTTCCCCGATCTGCACCCGGGTGGCTGATGGTGGCTAATTTTTTTAATTACAGAAAAAACCCCAGGCTTGCGCCTAGGGTCTCTTCTCTCCACAGTAAAGTGGAAGGTATATTAGAACAATACAATCAAACTATTTTTGTGCAATTGTAATTGCGTCTGGCAATGTTGTAGTGTATGATTGTACACCATCATTGTAGTTTACAGTATAAGTAACTGCATCCTTAGGTAAGGATAGATTTCGGCTAGAATTGTATGCACTTGAATCTGCTGTAACAGCAAGAGTAAATGCATCATTATTAGCTAATTCATAGTTACTTACAGTGAATGTAGGTGCTGTATAAGGAGTAGTTGCATCAATTGGAGTTGCATTTGGAAGAGTCAAAACCACTCCAGTAACACCAGCCATAGAAACCTTAGTCAATTTTATACTTGTGACAAGGACCTTGAGTTGGTTTCCAGAGTAATCTGTATTAGTTCCCTTAGCAATCATCAATTTGAACTGTCCATCAGCTGTTTTGCTAATAGTTAGATCAACAGGGACAATACTGAAGCTAGATGAATTTGTTCCATCTGTAGCATGAGTTATTGGACTTCCTGAATCTATTCCATAGATGTTAGATAGATCTATAGAATCAACAGCGTCAGAGATATCTTTTACTCCACGATCATCTTTGTTGTCGATTGATTTTGTTACAACAACAACTCTCAATGCTTTTTGATCCATAGGAAGAACCATTCCATTCATCAAGTCTGCCTTGCTGAATGTAGCTGTAGTTGTAGAGATTGATGTAGTCTCTCCTACCATTGTATCTCCAAGGAACAATTGTACCTTAGCAACAGAACTTGCAATAGAGTTAGCGAATACTACAGTTGCAGCTTCAGCTCTAGCTTGTTCATATTGAGTGTTTACATTGTATTGTGCAACATCTGCTGTTGTTCCAGCTACGATATTGTGAGTGTACTTGATTACGCTTGTATCCTTAGCAAGAGAAACAGTTCCGACATTAACAATAGTGA
>JAPLUV010000036.1 GCA_026397395.1 candidate division SR1 bacterium
ATTGGCGGATTGACATCGTTTCTGATCCCTTTCGCAGCTGGATCCTTCATTTATATTGCTGGCTCTGACTTAATACCTGAATTACACAAACATAACTGACTGGCTCAAATATTTGGACAGCTCATTTTCTTTGTGCTCGGTATCGGCGTCATGCTGTGCCTCTTATTTTTAGCTTAGAATAAGACGCAGGAGGTTCGATACAGAACTTTCATCCCGCCTTGCGGGACAAGCTGTCGTTTCTATCTATAGATTTTTATAGATAAAAGAAGAACGCACACTTGACAAAACAAGCGGCGTTCATGCTTTCTCTTTAGAGAAAAGGATACTAAAATAGATCCTAATTAATCTAAAGAAATGAGGGAGATGAGTAAAGAAATGTTTTGTACTTTTGATACTCAATTTCTTAGCTTTTCTGGTGATAACAATTGTTCCCATCAACCAACCAGCGGCTACCATAAAATAGATAGAATTATTTAAGCCATGGTCGACTTTGGTGTCCGATAAATCTAGGGCAGAAAATCTGCTTAGAAATAACAAACGAACAGCATAGATAGAAACATAATACATGCCAAACACTTTCGTGTAAGCGACATATTTGCGGAACATTACTACAAAAGGATATTTTTTTATAGAAATGCTTTGGGTATCTTCGTTAATCGATCGATTTCGGAAGATCAAGTCCTTCTCATACATCGGAACAATTGAATATTCCATCAGAAGAGCGGAGACTTGGAGAATGGTAACGACCTTCCAGTCCATTTGCATATAAAGCAAATGATAAAGGTAGGCGAGCGCATTCCAGATAGTGACGATAACCATGGTTACCGTAAACCATTTGAATGACCAGAGGTACTCCCATCCGTCTTTTACTTTTTGATTGGCTATATAGGTAAAGAAAGCCATCTTAAAGAAAAATCCGGTAAGGAATCCATAGATAAAGATAAAGATGTCTTTCATTTTGTTTTTTCTATTTTTTTTTGGGCTCCATCATATTCTTTGGAGACGGGAAATCAATGGTATCTCATTTTAGCGAAAAAAGGCAAGAGCTGCTGTATGAATGACCAAATACTTTTCGAACCTGCCTGCCGGTAGGCTGGTTACTGAATTACCGAAACAATTCTAAAATTTTAAAATTCTAAAATTGCTTTGGAATAATTTGGAATAATTCGAACATTTGTAAATTCTTTGGATATCTATATAGTTCTCCTGTTTATATTTCTATATGCATGAGTTACAAAAGCATCTTACTTATCATAGCAAGCGTTCTACTCTTACGAGTGAGCTGGTTGATCCACAACGGAGCGATTTCATTTTTTTCTGATTGTACAATTGAGCGTAGTGGCAAAGATTTTATCCTTGATGCAACGTGTTTACTCGAAGGAAAACTGCCGAAACTGTCACTCAAAGCATCTGTGGATGCAGTACGAAACGATATTATAGGATTTCAATCTATCTATCCCACAAATGTAGCATCCTTCATCTATTCAGGCACGAAGCCGATATTCAAAACTACGTATCCATCACTCATTCCGTCCACTCAGAAAGAAATCCGTGACATGAAGCAAGCCGCCAAAGAACATCAGAAGATTAAAATTTCTCTCAAACAGTTAGCACATTATTATCTCAATACCTATACGTTTTATGTTGCTGACAAAGACATTTCACAGCTGAGACCATGTAGTAAGACAAATTATGAATTGGGACTGACTACCATAGACAAGATTCTTCTCAAGCCAGGGCAAGTATTCAATTACAATGACCATTTGAAAGTCTTAACCTGATATTGTGACGGAATCTCCAATGATATTCGTCTTTTTTATGGAGGCGTCTGTGGCGTCAGCTCACAATTATTTAGAGCATCGCTCATTCAGCCAGATATTGCTATCCTACAAAGACACACGCACAACGAACGATTTACCGTCTATTACGGAGAAAAGGCTGAGGGTGATGATGCTGCCGTTGTTGAAATGAGAAAACAATTTGAGATAAGAAATGCATGAGCTGCAGAGCTGTATTTCAGAACAAAGAAGCAGGGGATGAGAACTTTCCTTGTCATCATTGCTCCCGGGACGACGAATAAGCAAGTAAAAATTTCCAAAAATTATATTTCAGATCTGGAAGTGACCTTAACCAGACTGGTTTTCCAAAACGTATGGACGAGTAATCCCTACGGCATGACAAACTCCAAATTGACTCCCACCGACGGAGAAAAGATTATAAAAAAAGAGACATTCTCATCTCTTTATATCGGAAAAAACAATGAAAGTAGATAACATGGAATAGAGTGTACAAATACTTTTCGAACCTGCCTGCCGGTAGGCTGGTTACCGAATTACCGAAACAATTCTAAAATTTAAAAATTTAAAAATTCTAAAATTGTTTTGGAATAATTTGGAACAATTCGTAAATTTGTTAATTCTTTTTGATTATATAGATCACTCTCTCAATATCTTCCGGGAACAGTTTATATATATGTTCGTCAACCAAACGGAGATTTCACTGCTTACAGAGTTCGAGTAAGTCAGCTTTTTCCTCTTCAGATACTTGTTTGTACAAGACATAATGTCCACCCTTCTTCAAGAGATGATAGCTCCGGGTAAAGATTTTATCGATATAGCCGACGGCTCTCGCGGTAATGACATCAAATTGTTCCTGATAGTCTTCTATTCTGGTCCAGATAGCTTTGGCATTGTGGATGTCTAACTCCTTAATCATCCCATTGATGGCATCGACTTTTTTTCTCGTCGAATCGATCCCGACGAAGTTCGCTTGGGGATAGCTCATGGCAAGGGGGAGGAGGGGAAATCAGCCACCAGTGCCGATATCACAGACCTTGAGTCCATCCGCCAAGGGGAAAATTTTCATCAATTCCAAGGAATCCATGACATGTTTGGTCTGTACTCACTCAAAATCTCTAATAGCAGATAAGTTAAGGTGAGAATTGACTTCCAAAAAGGTGGATATTAAGTTATCAAATGGCATGCCGAGTTTCATATACTAAAAATAAAGAAAATTGGTCGCAATTACCCTAACTCAAGAAAGCTTGCATTTTTTTGGGAAATTGATATAAATTGCCTGCTTCCTATTTTTTTAAATATATAAGATAGCGCAATGATTATAAGGAAAATTAGAAAGGATGGAATAGTAAATGTAAGAAAAGTAGTCAAATGGGTGATAGTAATAGCAGTTGTTTTGATCGTTCTCAAGGCAATGTCCTACTTACGAAGCTCTCAAAACAACAGCACATGAATTACGGTAGATCAAATTGGTAAAGAGGTGACTATCGATGGATATTTATCTCCAGACAACCAATTCCCTTACTATACCCATAGTATTGTCGATAAGACCAAAGACAAAATGGGGCTCAAGAGTGCAACAGTCAATCTCAATAACTACAAGGGACAGGTAGAAATCATTGGAAAAGTAGAAAAATTCCTCAAATTCACCCCTATTATAGAAGTGACTGCCATCAAGCTTCCTTCACAAAGAGTGGTTATCAAAAACAATAGCTATTTTTTCGCTGATCAGTTTTTTATCCTTGATTTCTCAGATCAGTCACAGTTATCAGCCGTTGGCTCTGGGAATGAAATTATAGTCCTCTTTGATAATAAGCCTGTCGTTACCATCGAACGCTTCATATGTAGTAAACTCCTCAAGGGGCAAAATTGTAACATCCTCATAGATGATTATATCAAAAATAGCAAGGACAATTTCACCTCTTTACGAGGTTACAGTTTCTACAAGCACAATGATACGACCTGGACGGTCTTTGCAGGAGAGACATTTGGCTATGTATTCAAAAACATAGACGACGATATGATGCTCAACCTCTCTAATATGATTAAATTAGTAGACGAAAATTTCATTCTAGCCAACAAAGCATCGCAAATCAAGGATGCTTGCTGAGCTACAGAAATACTTAGCTCAGAGGTTAAATACAAAACAGAAGGGACATTTACTATCACTATCAAAGGCAAGACCAAAGAAAAAAACACGGTAGATTGCTCTCTCGGGTTTGATCCTTGGAACCAATGGTCCATCAAAAAATTATCTGTAATTAAATAGAGGATTGAATGGCTGAGTTTTAATATGGCTTTTACAATAATGAGTTCTAAATCAGACAATAGTTTTATAGGTAGTTTTGATCCTTTCCATATATCTCATCTCAATACGCGAAAACAGGCAGAAAAGGAAATAGGAGCGACAGACATTGTTGTATGTAAAAATTGACTCAAAACAGAGTGATGGCTTTCCATAGAAAACAGGAGAAAGGACATAATTTATACATTATTATTAGATCCAGATTTTGATTCAAGAAAAAGAGATCCGGAGAAGATCGTGAAAATTGCAAAGGATAATGAAACTATCTTATCTTTCATAAATATTTCTGACAAAGTAGTTAGATGAATTAGATCACAAGATGATTTTGATTATCTCTATAGATTACTACATTATTATAAAATAAAAGATGTCGAGAATAAAGGCTATTTTATTCCCGTTCCCGAAAACTTAAAAGACATATCGTCTACAAAGAATAAAGCTATTTTACAAGAATATATAAAAGAATTTGATTATATACCCAAAGTATATAGCAATATATTTGGATTAGAAGTTTATCAAAAATTAAAAAAAAGTTGTTTCTCTTCAGATATTGAAGAAGCAACAAAAAAGAAGATTTTTGAAAACATACATAATTATTTTACAAAGTTAGACACTCTATAAGATAATTATCTATTGCAATGAGAATAATATGTAGCTAGTTAATATCCAATATCTTGACCTCTTTCTTGCCATTAGCGAGTCTCATTCTGACGACTTCGCCTACTTTTTTTCCTCTTATTGCCATACCCATTGGTGATTCAAATGATATCTTAATACCATCTTTCAATGCCTTGAGTCCTGTATCAAATTCAATAGCAGTTTCTCAGGTACCAACGATTACGACAGTAAATTTGCCATCATCTTCGATATTGAGGGTAACTTTTGCTCCGTAATCGACTACCTTATCTCCTTTGCCAAGTTTCTTATTGTCTTCTTTGATGATTTCTACTCCTTCGATCAAAGATTCGATTTCTACAATTCTAGAATTGATGAAATCCTTATCTTCCAAGGCTGATTTATATTCAAAATTTTCTGAAAGATCTCCCATAGCTTTGGCTTCTCCAAGCCTCTCTAGGACAAGAGGTAATTTCTCGGATTTTAGCTCCTTCAGTTCTTGGATTAGCTCTTCATATCCTTCTTTGGTAAGAAAATTTTTCTTCATTGTTGCTGTGGTACAAAAAATAAAATTATACTGGTTTACTTTCTTGTTTGGACATAAATTCCTTGAAGTGCTCGAATGCGTGGTTGACGAGATCTTCGGGGAATTTGAAGGCTACTTTGCTCTTATACATAAAGGTTTGCCCATCAAAATCAAAGAGAAAACTGCATTCATACTTTTTTTGCTTATTCCAGATGAGTTTGTATTCGATGCGAACTTCAGCATCGGCCTTGTGTTTATAAATCTTTTTGAGATAAGAATCTAACTTACCATCAATGTTTACTTGTACTAATTTTTTGACCTGTTCTTGAACCATAGGTTCTACTCATTGAAAGTTCGGTGTTACTTTTGGCTGGTTGACCATAATGCGCTCATCATAAAGAACTAAAAGTACGACTTATCTTGTATACAATTCCTTGTAAAAAACAACCCATATTAAAGAGATGGAAAATTGAAAATGGATAGTTGAAAATGTAATCTTCCATCCCTGCCTACCGGCAGGCAGGTTCCATCATCAATCTTCAATTTTTATTCAAGTTTATCCATAAAATTTTGCTTAATATCAGATATCTTCTTTCCTTCCTTGATCATCGTATGCGCTTTTCTAATCAATTCTCTAATGTCCTGATAATAAATCAATCCCAGAACGTCTGAAAGTGTTGCCCATTTATAAATGCCGATATATCATTCTACGGTATCGATATTGACGACATCAGGATCTCCAAAATATTGGATCAAAAAATAGGTCACGTCCTTGTCCATCTGGCCTTTGATTTTCTCTGTATTTCTGAGTTGAGTCGTTCAGACTTTTTCTTTTAATCTCATTTGATTGAGAGGAATACCTGTTTCCTCACTGACTTCTCTCAGTGCAGTTTTTTGGATATCTTCATTACCTTGAATCTTTCCCTTGGGAGCAACTCGCTCGATTTTTCCACTAAGCGCATGCCTCTTGATCAAGAGATATCTAGGTTCTCCATCAGGAGCAATATAGTACACAACTCCTCATGCACTTTGGATAATTTCTCACATTCTTGGCTTCTTGTTTTATGAATAAAAAAGATTTTCGGATGTATAAATTGCGGATTGCGCATAGCGGATTAATGGTAAAAATCCGTAATTCGTAATCTGATAATTTAAAGTTGTAAGATAAACTTCATGATCTTTCCAATCGACCTCGCGATGATATTCGGATCTTGATCACTGGTAGCAATAGTCTCTACCACGGATAACGCAGCTTCACCAACCTCGGTTGGACGTTCGGGATGACGAGCCATTCGTGCACGGATAGTCTGTTTGTATATCACAACTTTTTTTTGGATTCTGGTTTGTTTGACTGCTTGGCCTCATGTTCACACATGACTTTCACTTGCCTGCAACTCCTGTTCCAGCACATTCAAAATTTTCTCATCTTTTTTCTGTTCGGTATCTTCGGCTTGTTTGACTTTGTCTACAGCTTTTTTGATGTTTTCAAAAGAAGAGCTAGGCTTGTTTTTGCCTTGTTCTTTGCCCGTTGGCGTATTCAGTTTTTCCATATTTCCCATTAGAGTGTTTCCAGAAGTTTTCTAAAAATAGCTACATTTTTCTTATAATTGACTCTCGTTGGTCCAATAATACAAATCACGGCATCAAACTCTTGGACGGTGATTTTGGTATACAAACAAGAGATCATCGTCTTACGATCTTCGATAAAGGTATAGTAGATTTGATTTCTTTTTAGTATCTTATTGTCGATAAACTTTACCACTCTTTTTTCTTCGATAAAGCTAATAATCTGCTTCGTCGCTTGATATTCATCGAGTAAGTGGTCTGCCTTCAATAAATTATTTATTCATAAATAATAATATTCATCATTTCTAATAAATCAGACGACGACGCCATCTGCGATGGCACCTAGTGTTTCAACCAGGTAGGTCAATCCTTTTCTTGCATCTTTAATCTCTCCAATCTTTTCTTCTTCCTGCTGAGACAAATAGGAGTCTATATATAAGGATAATCATTGCAGCGTAGGAATCCTTCCCGAACTATTGTAGGGTTGGTAGACCATACCTGCCTTTTCGAGCATATTCAAATACTTTCTCAGGGTCGAAGGAGCATATTCGCTATCGCCTAGAGAATGCAAAAACTTAGATTTCTCAATGTAGAGGGAGCATATTCTGAGTCTCCGAGCGAATGTAAAAATTTGGACCCGACGGGCTCTCATTTATTGATATAATTATCTATAACTACATCGAGTAGAGCTAGCAACTTAGGATCGAAATCCATATGGTTTACAATGAAGAACTAAGAATGTAAGTTGACCCTATACTATATATTTTCCTTTCACAAGCAAGCAGAAATAAAAAAACCATCTAGATGGTAGATGGGAGGTTGTAGGCTGTAGGCTGTAGAAGTCCTGCTCCCTACGTGCTAAGTTCTACTACCTACGTTCTATTTCAGTTGTTTCTGCCAGAGCATTCTATTGATCGACATTCTGGTAGGAGAAGCATTACAAAACTCGTCTGCGGTGAGCAGCAAGAAACCCTTCACGCCAAGCATAATCTGTTGGAGGTGAAATTCATTCTCTCGGAGCTTTTGGTGCATTTTTTTCTCGCCTATCTTGCATAAACCTGACTTGGAAACGAAGTAATGCAAATCATCATGTTTTTTCTCCCATGCTAGGTCAGCATTATATTCTAATTCGTGAATTTGAGAGGTATTCTGATTATCCAATACCGCAAGATATTCCACCAATGCGTCGATGTTGGTCAGAATATTTTTTAATTTATAATAATGCAGGTACTTCAAAAATTCTTCTACCTCTTGCTTGAGATACCCAGCAATATCCAAGGAATTAACCTTCTTCATTATTCCTTTTATGAGACAATCTTTTTTGCATAATACTGCCATAGGCAACGACGAGAAGAGATAAAATAGCTTAATCCAAAATATCTATATTGATAGCATGCTTTTCTTTGAGGTAGTGAACGAGATGAATATCGTGAGTAATAAGGAATATCGTATTGCCAAGCTTATTCGCTTTGATCAAAATATCGGCAACTTGCTGAGTATGCTCTCGATCAAGATTTCCTGTTGGTTCATCAGCAATGATAAATTCTGGATTGTGAACAATAGCTCTCGCTAAGCAGATTTTTTGCTTCTCGCCTGAACTAAGTGTTTCTACAGATTTTTCTACAAGATTACGAAGGTTGAGCTCAGTAATGACATTGTCAACTTTGGTTTGTATAATCGTTTCTCCAAGTCCAAAAATTTTCAAAGGATAGGCAATATTTTCTTTGACAGAATCTTCTTCAAAAAGTCTATAATCTTGGAAGACAATTCAGATTTTTTTTCTATAATTTTCCATATCGAGTTCAGTGAATTTAGCAATATCTTCTGCTCTATAATGGATAGTATCTCTAGGTGCTTGTATTTCTCCAGTAATCAATTTTACGAGCGTTGTTTTTCCCGTGCCAGATTTTCCCATCAATACATGAAAGGCTCATTGCTGAAGCGTAAAATTAAAATGATCAAAAAGGGTATCCACGTTGTTTGGATATTTCCAGCTAAGATCTTTGATAGTAAGTAATGTCTCTTTGGACGACATGAAGATATATAAGTGATAAAGAGATTTTTCTTTGACAGTATCATTATAGCGCCGAGAGGTGGAGAAAGCAAAAAAAAATGGCCCACCAAGCGCATTGAGATTGACAAAAGCAAATAAATGGATAGAAGTCGTCAAAAAGAGCCAAAAACCTGCCTGCCGGCAGGCAGGTCGTAGAAAAAATGGCTTGAAAATTGCCGATATTTAGCTATTAGTTTACTTATTCTATTGTTGTCATTCTGAACAAAGTGAAGAATATAATTATACCCTTCGACTTCGCTCAGGGCGACACATAATTCATTTATTCTTGTTTTGATTCGTATGATAGATGTAAAAGTAGCTAAGACAGAACTCGAGAAAGTGGCTAATTTAGAGCAATTAGAGTCATTTTTTCAGCAATATTTAGGTAAAAATGGCAGTATTACGCTAGCTTTTAAGCAGATGGGCTCATTATCGCCAGAAGAAAAGAAATCACTTGGCCAAGAGCTGACAGAAGCCAAAAATCAGGTCGCAGAAGCCTACGAAGCAAAGCAAAAAGAGCTCAGTATTGAGCAAATAAACGCCCAGTTGAATGCAGATATTGTAGATTCCAGTCTAGAAACCGCTCATGTAGATCAGGGAAGTTTCTCTTTATTAACAAATATTAGAAGAGATGCCGAGGAAGTCTGTAAATCTATGGGATTTATCATCGAATATGGTACCGAGGTGGTAACGAAATTTGAAAACTTTGAATCGGTAAATATTCCTCTGACTCATCCCGCGACGGAGATGCATGACACGATTTATCTCCAGGACAAAGATTTGTCTGGCGAAAACTTAATCCTTAGAACTCATACCTCTTCTATGCAAAATTATTTAATCCAAAAATACGGATTGCCTTTGAAAGCGGTCGTCCCAAGTAGAGTATATAGATACGAAAATATGGATGCGCATCATGACGTCATGTTTTATCAGCTCGAAGGCATTGTGGTTGATAAAAATCTTAGCGTAGCCCATTTCAAAGATATGATGGAAAAATTACTTTCCGCATTATTGCACAAAAAAGTAGAGACGAGAATGAGACCAGGATATTTTCCCTTCGTTGAGCCAGGATTTGAGATCGATGCAAGATATGAAATCTACAATCAGCAGACGGGCAAGAAAGAATTATCCAAGCGAATAGAACTTGTTGGCGCTGGCATGATTCATCCTAATGTCTTGAAAAATGCAGGGATCGATACTAATGAATGATGGTCGGGATTCGCCTTTGGTATAGGTATTTCTAGACTCGCCGCTATGCGTTATGGCATCAAAGATATTAGATATTTTACCAATGGGGATTTGAGATTTGCAAAAAGCTTTGCTTAGATATATTTATCCTTTGATCTTTCTTATGGCTTTATCTCTTTTTCGAAGATCAGTTCTTATTACTACGATAGTAATTGCGGTGACCGATTTCGTCGTATTCTTTGCGCTCAAAAAGAAGGGCACCGACCTCAATACCTTGACTTGGAAATTCGTCCTGCTCGTTGTTATCATTACCATTATTCCAATAGTCATTAATTTCCGAGTGCATTTCATTCTGAAAAAATAGAAAAAATTCCTAGCACTTGCCGGGATTTTTTTATGTAGCAATTTTTTCTTTGATATATGTCTTCATTATTTCCAAAATATAGGGATATGCAAAAGCCGAATAGGTATCGAAATTAATGACTATTGGGATAATGGTAATAATAACAACAAGTAGGACAAACTTCCAAGTCAGCGTATTTAAGTCAGTG
>JAPLUV010000020.1 GCA_026397395.1 candidate division SR1 bacterium
CGCGGCGGCAGTTTGTCGCGTACGTCGCCGCCACGCCAGACTCCGTGCACAATTACCGCGCTGCGCGCATGTCTGCAGATACGTGTTCCACGAGCTTCGGGCGCCGCTGAAAATTCCATTTGTAGAAGTAGTACTGTACGGCAATAAATGCTGCTATCCAACTAAATAGTATTATTGCGAGGTAAATATTCGCTATTCCTATAACTATAATGATGAATATTCCATTGAAGACAATGTTTGAAATGTCAAAGACAAAGATATCACTGATACGATCGATTGCTCCTACATTCTTATTAATTTTTTTGATGAGCGCTCCAGCGAAATTATTGGTAAAAAATCTGTATGAGTGCTGTTGTACATATTTGAAACATTCCATATAAATTTTCTTGGAAATATTTACGCTCATTCTAATGAGGAAGAAATCTGATCCTCTGTACAAAAATGTATTGCTTAACTTGATCCATAGTACTATGAACAACAACGCAATGGCATGATTCGCAATATTATTGGCATCTGTCTTTGTCGCTTTGGACATAAGATCTACCAATTGCTGATAATACATTGCAGGGATCAAAGCTCCAAAAGTGATGATCACTCTTAGTAAAAACAATGGAATGAAGTTTCCTTTTTCTGTCATATATTTCTTCCGGGTATACATCAGAACCTTTTTTGGTCAGATGCTCTGCTTGTGCTTTTCCATGTGTAGGGTTGGTTATACTAATAAATGAATTTCTTTGATAAGGTGCTTGTCTTGAATATGATATACTATGTTATTTCTTATCTTTTCTGCAAAGTATTGATCGTGACTTACAAATAGTAGAGCTCATTGATATTCCTCAAGCATTGTTTCGATTGCTTCTCTTGTGGGAATATCCAAGTGATTTGTTGGCTCATCCAGAATCAATAGATCTATCGGAGCACTCAGCATTTGTAAGAATCTGATCTTTACCTTTTGTCCGTAACTAAGATTAGTCATGCTACCAAATATTTCGTGTGTTGAGAGGCCAATCATTGCAAGTTGTGATCTTATCCCATTTTCATCTGTCTTGATTTTTAGATGCTTTTCAAATCGTGTATGAACAATGTCTTTTGATTCCATAATGTCGTTGTGCTGATCAAAATAGTCAAAGGTGATATTATTTCCCATTTTAGTGTTTTCAGGTGAAATAGTTTTATTCAGCAGAGCTACTATATATTTGAGTAGTGTTGTCTTTCCGCTTCCATTTTTTCAGGCGATTAAAACCTTTTCTTTGCCTCGAATATCCATGTTTATTTGTTGGATAAGTATAGTGTCGTCGAATCATATGCCCTGATCTCTAATTTCGAATATGAGCTTCCCTTTGTGAGTTCCGCCTGTTGCATAGAGGTGTATGTTTTTTTCTGTTTTTGGTTTCACAACTTCTTTGGCATATATTTCTCTGGCAATATATTTTTCTTTGCTCTTGATCAAGCGTCACAAGGCCGGATTGATGTACACACTAGCTCTTTGTCTCATATCACCCATTCGAGTCTCTCGTTTCTTTTTTTCTTTTTGATATGTTTCATGTGCTTGCATTTGTTTCTCATAACGAGCTTGTTTTTCTGCTTTATATATCTCATAATTTCCATGATATACGTGTATGTTTTTATCCTCTATCTCTACGAGTTTGTTACATATCATATTGAGAAAGTGTCTGTCATGAGATACAAAGAGCACAATGCCTTGATGATCTAAGATACACTTTTGCAATATTTCTAGCGAGTGTTGATCCAAGTGATTTGTCGGTTCATCGAGTAACATTAGCTCTGCATTACTTAATATGATTTTTGCTAATTGTAATTTTTTTTGTTCTCATCAACTTAAACTTTTTACGGTTTGATTGAGATCAATTACGAGATGGAGTTCTTCCATGAGCGGATAGATTTTGTATTCTTCCCATGCAGGCATATGTTGTGTGATGTATTCCAACACAGTTGTTCCTGCTTCACAGGTTATTTCTTGTTGCATATAAGCAACTGAATTTTTATTCCCTATTCATCAGGTATCTACATTCTCTTCACCTGCCAGTATCTTGAGAAACGTTGTCTTGCCACAGCCATTCTTACCAATGATTCCTATTTTTTCTCCAGGATGAAAATTTATGGAAACATTGGAAAATAATATTTTATCTCAAAATGATTTGGATCATTGGGTGATATGGATGCTTTTGGATGTTTCTTTCTTCATTGTCTTGATATCTTATGTAAAAAAAAGCTACGGTTTGGAGTTCCGTAGCAAGTGATTACAAGAAGAAGTTGTTATGGGGAGCGTTTTTTCGGCTCACTAAAATACTGTTCCTTGTAGTCACCTACGACGGCATCAATCAACATAAATGGGACATATGTTTGTGAATTCCAACAATTCATGGTGGGAAATTTTTGGTAAAGTAAAAGACACTTATGTATACGAATAACTTGTACGTTTGTGACAAGAAAGTTGCTTATTGGCTACTTCACACCCGGGTGCAGAATATATATCTCGCTATAAGTGGCTATTTTCTGTACTTTATCACCCGGGTGTAGATTGCTATAAAGGGGGTAAACTACTTTGTGCACTTACTTTCATTTCTGATGTTAGGAAGACTGTTATGATACCATGTAAAAGTATCCATACGGGCGTGAGAGAAAAATACATGATGACATAAGGATTGGTAGAGATAGCGGTACTCAATCGAGAAAGACTTTGAATATTCGCTACGTCCATGCCCATGAGGGTAACTTGAAGGGTGAGTGCGATACTTATTACTGTTAGCGGAACAAAGATGATTTGGGTCATTTTTCTCGATGCGTCGTCCATGGGTAGAGAAATATGAATTTTGGATTTCTTATATACGAGAACAATGAGTAATATATATAGAATAAGAATAATAGTCGTTTTCCCATTTGTAAAAAAATTTGCTAATGTCGCTGATCACATGCCAAAAAATGATGTATCAGGATTGGCATTGATATAATTGATGAGAAGAGTGATTGCTGAGCTACTCGCCCGCGCTATGCTACTGAGAATATAGTTTCCCATAATAATTTTGATCATCTTTTCTATCCCGATAGCAAAAGAAAATATGGCGAGTATCCCAATTACCGCGATGAAAATATATCCTATTACTTGTTGAGTCATTTTTTGGAGTATAAAGTATAAAGAGCTTGCAGTTGGGAGTCGGCAGCTCACAGCCTGAGTATCTCGCTACTGTTTTCAGCTAAGTTCTGCTAACTAAGTTCTGCCAACTATACAAGTTGTATTGAAAATAGCATTGTTATCTATATACTGGTGTTCCTTTACATAGCTATCCAAATTGATGGGATTTTCAAGGAAAAAAGGATTTACTCTATGGGAAATATTAGTGATTATTGTCGTGATTTCCGTTGGATTGATGGCTATTATTTCACTTTTGACCTATGGTCTTAACTATGTACAAAAAAGTAGACAGAGAATTATTGCTATCAATCTCGCTAGAGAGGGCATGGAATCTATATATCAAATGAGAGATACTAATCGACAAAGACGAGCTGGAAGGAAAGATCAATGTTGGCTTAAAATCAATCCATTACTAGATACAAATAATGATGAATGTATGAACGATACGCGAATGCAGAGCGGTTCGTACATTTTGAGTACCAATGAAATTTCAGGTCAGAATTATTTGTTGTTAAGCGGAGGATCTATGTCCTCATTAAACATAGGGAATGGAGTTGATACATGAGATTTAAATTATAGTCTTTGTCTGTCTGGTGGTTTACGAACTGCTTGTCCAGGAACGATTTCTGTTACGCCCGAAGGAAGATATTTTAGAGAGATTAGATGATATTGATTATTTATCAAAGATGTTCCTCTTACAGGCTGAAAATATATGTCATGTACGAGTGGAGTAGATTACTTGAATTGTGGATCGTCTTCTGCCAAAGAATTTCGTTTTTGTAGTAAAGTAGTCTATATGTGATATGGCACGGGAGAAGTAGAACTTTGTGGATTAATTACTAATTTCATGCAAAAATAAATATTGCTGATTTGCTTTTAGATATACATATATCATATGGATGTAGCTAGTTTGGAAAAGTTTCTTAATTACAATCCGTTTATAGCCAGAGATCCTCGTATCTTGCTAGATAGAATTTTGCAGCAGGCTAAAATATATTTGCCAGATGAACAAATTCCTGCTATTGTAAAAGCATATGATTTTGCAGCGGAAAAACATCTCTGACAAAAAAGACTTTCCGGTGAAGACTATATTGTCCATCCTTTGAGAGCTACCCAATATTTGATGGAAATTAAACCTGATCTTGAAACTATCCAGACCTGTCTCTTGCATGATGTGGTAGAAGATTGTAATGTCTCCATCGATGTTATCGAAAAAACATTTGGTAATGAAGTAGCTGTGCTCTGTGAATGAATGGTAAAAGTTTCCACTATCAAATATAAGTGACAAGATAAACATTTGGAGACATTGAAAAAAACATTTCTTGCGATGGCACATGACTTGAGAGTAATTTTTGTCAAGCTTGCTGATCGTGTACATAATGTTCAAACACTTCAGTATCATCCCAATCCTGTCAAAAGAGAGAAGATTGCTCTAGAAACTATGAAAATTTTTGTTCCTATCGCCAAGAGACTTGGATTGTATCAATATCAATTGTATCTAGAAAATGGCTCATTCAAAGTGCTCCATCCGGAAGCGTTTCAGAGTATCTTTGATTATCTCAAAAAATATTTCTGAGAATGAGAAAAATATACTGAGAAGTGAATGAAAATCCTTACGGATTTATTGACCAAAGAATGAATCAAAGATTTTCAAATCAAAGGAAGAATCAAAAGTCCTTATAGAGTTTTTGAAAAATTGGAAAATAGATATCAGTCTCAAGACATTGGGAACGTCATGGATTTACTTGCGTATAGAATTGTCACTAAAACGGTAGCTGATTGCTATATGGTGCTCGGTATTATGCATAAATATTATACGCCACTGATCAAAAAAATTAAGGATTATATTGCCGTGCCCAAATTTAATGGCTATCAAAGTATCCATACAACCGTACTGTGAATGTTTCGTTTTCCTATAGAGATCCAAGTCAGAACCTATGAGATGGATGAGGTCGCTGAATATGGAGTTGCTGCACATTTTGCCTATGTCGAGAGTAATCAGTCGGTATCTGTTTCTCAACAACAGACCCAATGGATCAAAAAATTACAAGAGATTGTGAATACCTATCAATCGTCTGATGATAAAGAATGATTTAAACATGAACTCAATCTAGAAATATTGGATAAACGTATGTATTTGTATACGCCTCAAGGAGACGTGATAGAACTTCCGACGTGAAGTAGTGTGTTGGACTTTGCCTTTGCTATCCATACGGAGTTGGGACTCAGATTCAAAAATGCCTTGGTCAATGGTCTTATCAAACCTATTAGTTTTGTCCCTCAGACCTGAGATATTATCAAAATTGATACCTTCAAAAATAGATATTCAGCCAATAAACATCGACTGGAATTTCTTCATACTACCTGAGCCAAAGCTAATTTGACTAAATTTCTTAAAACATTACAAAAAGAAGATATTCTCAAACATATGGTTGATGAAGCTAATGTTTTCCTCAAATGATATGGGTTGCCTATTCTCTGATCTAGTGATGATAAGATAAGTAAAATATATGCCAAAGAAGAACTTGAAAAGTTTTTGCTCGGACTCTTTGACAAAAGAGAAAGTCTTTCTACCTTACTCAAAAAAGCCTATCCTATCCAGTGGCGTGCTACTCGTAAACTTGTTTCCAAAACAACTGCTTCACCCAAAAAATCTACTGATCTTGCTTCCGTGATTGTGGATGGAGATCAACGTCTCAACTACTATTTCTGTCCGGAGTGTAAACCTCAGCCATGACAAAGAATTATTGCAAAGACATGAAGAGATGGCATCAAAATTCATACTCTAGATTGTCGTGCTATCAAAACCATTTCCTTCGAAAAATTTATGGAAGCTCATCGAGAATGACAAGAAGAAAATATGTATCAATTAGCGATGGAATTTAAACTCGCTACTCAGTACGGAAATATTATGAGCATTATCAAAATATTTAATGAATTAAATATTGAAGTAACTCAGGTTTCCCTCAAGAATCTTCCTGAGGGCGTTAGTATTGTTTTACTAGAATCTGCATTTGTAAATCCTGCAAGGATTGCATTTCTCTTGAATAGCTTGAAAAAATATGATGATTCCGTACAAGTTTTGAAAAAGAGAATATTCTAGTAAGATTGAACCACCGCAGTACTGCGGGGCAGGGATGGAAGATTATATGTAGTCTAAAATTGTTTTCTAAATTATTAATTTTTATATTTTAATATTTCTATTTCTATGGATATCTGATCTGGAGTAGGTGTTGTGTTGAATAATTCTTCATCGACACTTGATAGTATTTTCCAATCCAATGGATTGTGATCATTCGTCAATTTTGTTTTTATGTTTCTTATTTTCTTACGAATTGTATCTATTATCTGGACAGCCAAAGATATTATTTCTAGAACAAATAATACCTGACTCCAGGTCTTGAGTATCTTGCTGGTTACGTTTTTGACTCCATTATTTGGCTTGCCATTGTACTTTATCGTGAGACCAGTGTATTTCAAAAGAGATCTCATCCCTCGGAGAGAAGCTTCTGCACTCAGCTTGGTAAATTGTACTAATTGTCATACCTTGAATCCCAAAGAATATGAATGTTGTATCACCTGTGGTGAAAAATTAAAAATTGTCTGCAAACAATGCAACAAAGAATATCCTCATATGTACGCATATTGCCCTATTTGTGGAGCACCGAATATTGAGTAATATTGAAAATGGAAAATTGAAGATTGAAGATTCGTAAATTTGTGCATTAATATATTTTAAAATTGTTTCGGTAATCCGTAAATTCGTAAATTTTAAAATTCTATTTCCTATGTTTCTTATTTTTGCATTACTTCTCTTGGCATTGTGAGTGGGATTATTTCTCAACGTCTACGCTTCATTTTTCCCATTTTTGCAAAGCATAGGACATGTGAGTGATTATAATGTAGCATATTATTCAGCTATGTCTGCAGTAGAAAGAGGTATGCTGATTACCAAATATAGAGCACCTGGTTTTGTCGGATCGGGCTGACTGTTGGCGGGAACAGGTCGAGGTCCAGTTTCTGATCAGCAAATTTTTTTCGTCACGGGTAGTACGCAGGGTAATTGGTGGACGGTGAACTCGAGGACAACTACGATTCCCCATTCAGCAGAAGGTAATGTGGATCCATTTCTTATTACGGGAAATAGCACTGACTATAACGCTTTACGTTATGGTATATCGGAAACATTTTTGTTTACGCTAGATAATGCTGCTGATCCGGCAACTTATTATAGTGGTGGATTTCAAAATATAGTGTCAGTTCGTCCAGGCACTTTTTCTGGTGAACTTAGATTGCCTCCTCTTGTCATGGCTCATTTTGGTAATTCATCGCTCTGTGGAAATTCATTTTGTGATCCGAGTGGTAGTACCGATGAAGTGAAAGTTAACTGGGGAATGTATGGCTCTTATTATACAGATTTTTTTACCCTTATGCCTACGATAGGGATCTTTTATTATAGCGGAATGCAAGTTAACTATCCTTATGATAATGCTATCAGAACTTCATTGTTTAACTCTAATAATGGAGCAACTCAGCTGAAACCTAGTTGATTTACTTTAGTGTCCAATGGCTATGCATTGAGTGGTCATACTATCGTTTCTTCTCAATCAGCACTATTGCAAAATGAAAATTTTCCTGCACTGTTGCAAGATCCAAGTGTTTCTCGTTTCCAGTTATCACTTGGTTTAGTTACCTTACTTCGTTCTCTTCAATGATCAGTCTATCCTTATCTAGAATATCGTTTATCGTTTCCACAAGCTATCGCTGATAGGTTCTTTACCATAGATGGACATGGCCGCAATCGTGGCTATGATGTACAGATACAGATCAAAAAACCAACTATCCAAGGAACGGTTGGTGGTGATTTTACGGTAATTTTCTAATAATCTATTTTTTTTATCTTGTTTGCGTATGTTTCCGTAGGACTTACTTTTTGGCATTGCCCCAAAAAGTAAGCAAAAAAGTCTAGAAAAAATCATCCGCCATGTTGATTTTTTCCCTGGAATCACCATCATCGTATGGTCTTCCAGCTGGAACCAACCTGTATGGTTTGCTATTGACTCATAATGAAAATTTATAACTCAAATATAAAACTATTTCTTTCTTGTAGATAATTTCTTTTTGATTTCCTGTAATATATATAAATCTCTTTGTTGTCTTCATACGCTTCCTAGCGTTCTTGGTGAATCTTTTTCTATAAGAGAAAGTGCTTCTGGGATAGAAACCCATTTTATTACGTATCATTTATTTTTTTCACCAGGAGTGAATTTATGATTTCATTTTTTGATTATCTTCCCAATATAACAATATGATGTTTGTTCCCAGGTAGAGTCTTTTTCAATTACGTTTCAGATTTCCTCAATGTCTTCTATTTCACATCAGGTCTCTTCTATCACTTCTCTTTTGAACGCCATAATTTTATCTTCATTATCTTCCATTCATCATCATGGTAATTTATGATAATTATCATTTCAAACAAAAAGTAGCGGCATAAGATTGTCCTTGTCCAGTACGATTCCTCTACAAGCCGTTCTATATGTTTTTTTGGTTGTAGTATGTTCTCAACTTTCAGGAAGTTCAAATATTTTTAATGTTGTCATTGCTTTGTATCTTTGGATATAAAATTATTTTTTAATAATCAAATTTCCTAATCTATCAATAAAAATAAATCCATATCATCGAAATATTGGTAACCACAGAGGAATTCATAATAATGAAGCATTTTCCCGATGCTGTGTTCTAAATACTAATCATCCTAATGCTTCGAAAACAAATCCGATAATCAATCCAATAAAAAATAGTTTTCGTTCTCCTTTGTAATATTTTATTTTCAAACTTATCAAAAGAATAAGAATAACGATAATGGTAAAAATATATTCGTTATGAATAAATGGCTGTAAGAGAAATCATATTACCAATGGTAATATTTCAATCAAGAACTGTTTATACTTTTTGTTCATGGCATTACTCTTCAAGTAAATCATGCACTTTTTGTAAGTGTTTACACCGAACTGTTTTAGAAATCTTCAACTTCTGCACCTCGTTTGAAATTGAAGTGTCTAAAATCGTCGGTACAGCTTCGACGTCGCGAAAACCCTCAGAAAATATCGGGCTTTCATCGCGTCTCAGAATAATATATTTTATGGCTCTGCCGATCATTGTAAGAATATTAAAGCTAAAAATAATTTACTCTTCGAGCAAGTCGTGAACTTTTTGTAGATGTCTGTCGTCCACATGCGTGTATATTTGCGTCGTCGTAATAGAGGAGTGTCCGAGTAATGATTGGACTGATCTAATGTCGGCGCCTTTTCTTATCAGGCTTGTAGCGAAGCTGTGTCTGAGGGTGTGCGGCGTGACTTTTTTGGTGATTCATGCGAGTCTACTATATTTTCTTACGAGTTCTTCTACAGCATTTCTACTGAGAAATCCATTCTCTCCTTTGTGAGAGATGCTTGTAAAAATATATGGCGAGGTACTATCGTTCAATTCCAAATAGGTTTTTAATTTTTCTCTGGCTTGCTTGGTGGTGAAGATTGCTCTCATTTTGGATCATTTTCCGATGACATGAAATTGATGTGCATCTACTTTGATATCAGATTTTTTGAGATGTACTAATTCGGAAACTCTGAGTCCTGTGCCATAGAGAAAATACAGAATTGCTTCATCTCTGGCTTTTTGTAGGGGCTTCTTGTTGTGTAGAGCTGGGGCTTCCAAAATTTTATTTACTTCTTCTTCTTCAAGATATTGGATATCTCTTGGTGGTGTTTTGGCTAATTCTAATTTGTCGGGGCTGATGCAGTCGATATCATTTTTTAGTAAGAATTTCAAAAATGCTCTAATGGCGACGATATGATAATTGATTGTGGTCACATTCAATCCGTTGTCATGTAAGGCCATCCTGTAATCCAAAAGCTGCATGCGATTGAGATCAGTAACTTTTATATCTCAGCAAAAATCTACGAGCCTGTTGAGCCGTAGACTGTAGTTTTCAATAGTTTTGGGACTGGCGTTTTTCTCGTATTTGAGATAAAACATATATTTATCTATGAGACTTGTTAGTGTGAGTGAACTCTTTTTATCGGCAAAAAAATTACTCTTGTGTGAGGGCGTTTGGGATTTGGTCTGACGATGTAGTTTGTGTTCACGTTGTGCTCAAGTCACCATATTTGGTCTCTAGTGATTGTAAAAATGTTTCCATCTGTGCTAATTGTGTTGTCAAATCACTTTGCATAGTAGTAATTGCTGTTGGATTTGCAATGATTTCATTGAGCAGTGTTTGAGACTTGTTCTTGAGAAAGAGAGCATATTTCATCCCCTGTAAATCGTTTTGTGCTTTGCTTGGTACGAGATATTTAGCTCCTACATCGCCATAATTATTTAACTTAGCGACAATGGCATCTTGGCTCATTACTGGTGTAGTTGTAGTTGTGTTTCCTGATGCATCATTCATTAGCGCATTGATGTCTGAAAAGTTTGGATCCATTGCACTGCCATGTCCAGAACTTGTGTCTGTGATGCCACTAGTTGTTGAAAATATATCAGTTGTTGTGCCTGTAGTTGCTAGATCTGTTCCTGTTGCAACGACTTCACCTGTAAGTATAGGAGCTGTCACTACAGCAGTTTGTCATGTAGACGTACTGTTAAATAATCCTAGAGGATACATAGTGGAAATGATGAAATAGGTGAAGAATCATAATGCTACAAAAAGCACGATGAATAATCCTATTTTTACTCAACTTTTTTTCTTTGCGGGTATTATTTGTACAGCGGCTACGGCAGTTGTTGTGACTGCTGGCTGAGCTACTGGCTGTGCTGGTGTATTTGCTGGAATCAGATCAAATGGATTTTTAACTGGTTCAACGGGAGCAGTTGTTGGTGCCGCAGGTACATCAAATAATAGACTGTCTAAATTCATGGTGTTGCTTGCTGGTGTAGGAATTGTTGCTGTCTGTGTATTGACTACTGGTTCTGTGATTGCTGGTTCTACTGGTTTTACTTCTGCCACTGGTTCCATTGGCTTTGTTTCCAAAATAGTTGTTGGAGATTCTATTTTTGTCGCTTCTGGATTTTTGATATCTTGAATGATTTTCATATCATCTTGAAGAGAAAATTCTTTAGCATCTAAAGGTAGATTTTCTTCTACTATGGCATCTTGCTTTGTTTCTACAGGCGTTTCTAGTTTAATGACTTCGGTAGTTGGCGCTTCCGCTTGTACGAGTTTATCTTCTTCTTTTAATCGATCAGTATCGGGTTTGTTCTCTTCTTTGACTATGGGTGGAAGATCGAGAGAAAGATCCAAATTGTTAACGATTGGTTGCGTATTTGCATCAATAGGCGTATCATTTCCTGCTACTGGAGTAGGAGTGATTGCCTGTGGATTTGTTGCGTCAGTTATTGCCATTTTCTTCGAATGTTACATGTTAAATGTTGAATCTGCCTGCCGGTAGGTTGGTATTTGAAGTGATTTTTAATCTAAACTCAATTATAGTCAGAATCAAAATATTGTCAAATTTCTGCATGTATGCAAAATGTCTACAATATTAAAAGAAATAGGCGTTTACTAAACGCCCCTGCCTACCGGCAGGCAGGCCTACATTATCTAAAAATGTTTTGGTAATTCGGAATAATTTAGTAATTTGTGAATTCTCTATCAATTGTGTCTAGCTATGACTAATCCTCGAACTTTGACCTTGGGATAGTCTTTTTTGATAACTTTTGCCATTTGGTTGAGCGTGGATCAGGTAGTCGTAACGTCGTCGATGAGCAAAACCGTCTCCATTCCATTCAGATGTATGTTTTCTTTGAGAACAAAGGCTTTTTGGAGGTTGGTTAATCTGGCTTTTCTATCCAGTTTTGCTTGAGATTTTGTGTGCTTTTTCTTTTCTACGAGCTGACTACAGTGGACTCAAAGTTTCTTGGCTAAATTTTTGGCTAAAAGTTCTGATTGGTTATATCATTTGGTAAAATATTTGCGATACCGGTGGGCTGGTACGAACGATATTACTAGCTTCGACTTCAAACCCCCTTGCTTCGTCCGCACTTGGCGGACTCAGCGTTCCCCCTTGACAGGGGGATTTTCAACATGCGAATGACCGTATTTCAATTTTAAAATTAACTTTTTAATCTCATTGGAATAACAAAAAGGAATGATGATTCATTCGAGATGCCAGTTTTTCTCTGATTTGCAGTCGAGGCAGGTTTCGTAGTTAGCAGAAAATCTATGGCAGAGTGGGCAGATTTCTGGATGAGGGAGGAGATTTCTTTTACAAGATTTACATAAATATTCACCTTGCTTGTTACATGAGATGCAATGACTTGGAAAACATCGATGTATTAATCTAGCTAAGAGTGTAGAATGCATAGTATTTAGTTAATAGTTAAGAGTATTTAGTTGAGCTTTTTTTTTATTTTTTTGTTTTTCAAACCCCCTAAATCCCCCTTGCCCAGCTGAGCTGGATTCCCTTCGGTCTCAGGGGGACTTTTAATTTTCTTTATTTTTTATATCAAATTCGAGTTCATAGATGAATTGAAGAAGATCGTAATAAACGCAATCCGAATCATTGAAAATTTCATTATTTCGATACCTAGCGACTGATATCCCGCAATTTACTAAATAGGCTGTCCTTTCTTGATCATATTCTTTTCTGCTTTGATGAATCTCTCCATCAACTTCTACAGCCAGAAAAAGTTCTGAACAGTAAAAATCCAAAATAAATGGACCAATAGGTTTTTGCCTAGTAAATTTATATCCTCAAGGTCTATGTTTGAGAAAATCTTGCCACATTTTATCTTCAGCTGGCGTTGGATTATTTCTCATTCTTTTAGCATTAAGCGTATTCCCAGCAATATAGGGTTTATATACAAGTTTATCTATTTCCATTTTTATTAAGAAAATAACTAAATTGAGCTCCCCGCCCTGACAAGGGAGGGGCTGGGGGTGGGTTTGCCCGTTCCCCGTCAATTCTATTCATAAAAAAATAGAAAAAAAAGGACAAAAGTACGAAAAATTATGTTTAGCTTTGCTTGTCACCCGGGTGAAAAATGATGTAATGTCAGTCAATCAGCTGATTTTAAATAATTGTCACCCGGGTAAGATTAAAATAGAAAAAAAGAAGCGCCCCGTAGTTCTACGGGGTAAACTCCTTTTCTTAGAAAATATTTTGGAATTACTTATTTCTTGATGATTGCTTCAATAGCTGCAAACGACATGTCTTCTTTATCGTTAATCAAAACATACAATTCGTCTCCTGGTTTCCCTTTGAAGAAGGTAACAGCTGCTTGATTGAGAAAATATGATTTTCCTTCGTCAGATAAAGCAACGAATTTGTTGTCGTCTGTGATAGACAAGACTGCTCTAATATGTTTTCTTTCTACAGGTTGAATTAATTTGTAGATAAATTTACCATCTTCTAGAATTTTTAGTTTCAACATGTCGCCTGGGACAAGCTTCGTCTTACTAGAATAGTTTAATGGTACAGGATATTTTTTCTGATCGGCTCCGACCATAAAGTATCCATCAAATTTACCTTCTACGACTTCAGCATTTTCTTCATTGTAGGCTTTGAGTTCTCCATGTCCACCTGTTGCTCCATCGATTTCTTTCTGTACTGACTCTAATGATTCAGCATTTTCTGGATCTCGTTTGGCAAGTTGATTGAGAATCATGTGCATTCTCTTGATGTTGGATTCCATTTCAGACAAGACGTTTTGGATGAATTGTACCATCTGTTGATGTTTCTTCATCAATTCTTCTTTGTCTACTTTCTGAGCTGCTGTAGCTTTGGTACTAGGTTTACTAGCTTTAGCGGCTACTGGCTTTGCTTCTTTTTTAGCTTCT